>JAVJNT010000002.1:673012-1009518 GCA_040217175.1 Phycisphaerales bacterium
ATCGCCAGCTCGGTCTTGCCGAACCCGACGTCGCCGCAGATGAGCCGGTCCATCGGCCTGGGGCTCGCCATGTCGCGCTTGATGCTGCCGAGCGCTGCGAGCTGGTCGTCGGTCTCCTGATATGGGAACTCGGCCTCGAACTCCTTCTGCCAGGTCGTGTCGGCGGGGTAGGCGATGCCCGGGCTGGCCTCGCGGGCCGCCCGCACGCGGAGCAGCTCGCCCGCGAGGTCCTTCACCGACTCGGCGACCTTCTCCTTCTGGTTCTTCCAGCGAGCGCCACCGAGCTGCGAGAGCGGCGGCGTGCCGCTGAAGCCGCCGACGTACTTCTGCACCAGGTCGACTTGCGTTGCCGGAACGTGCAGTCGCGCACGGTCCTTGAACTCGAGCGTGAGAAATTCCTCGACGTTGAGGTCGTTGGGCCTTTTCTTCTTCTTGCCCTTGGCCGCCCTGGCGACGTCGGTGCTCTTGCCCGAGCCATCGATCTCCATCAGCGTGAGCCCCACGAACCGCGCGATGCCATGATCGGCGTGCACGACGTGGTCGCCTGGCGCAAAGTCCAGGAACGCGTCGACGGTGCGGGCACCCTTGATGCGCGCGTGCCGACGGCGCACGGGCGCGCGGCCGAGCATCTCGTGCAAGGGCAATACGGCGATCGTCTGCTTTTGCCGCCATACAAAGCCGTGCGCGATCACCGCGTGCCACGGTTCCAGGTTCGTCACCTGGGCCTCGTCCATGAGCTCGCCCAGGCGGCTGATCTCGCCCGGCGTCGCGCACGGAACGAGCACCCGCGCCTGCTCCTCGTTCGCCCACGCCCCGGCGGCGGTGATGACCTCGATCGCCCCGCCCGCGCCGTCGGCCCGGAAGTCCGGCGGTCGCTCGACGGGCAACGAGAGTTCCTCGGCATCGCCCGTGCTCGAGTACTGGTTCAGCTCGGCAAACGCGTGCAGTCGCTCTTGGGCCATCTTCACGACCTTGGTGTGCGCGATCACGCCCGACTCGGCCCGCACACGCTCGAAGTAGCCCCGGCCCTGCTCGCTGACCTCGAGCGTCTCAACGAGCACGCCGAATGCGCGCGGCGGGCAGTGGTCGATGAAGCACACGCCGCTGCCCTGTGCCTGGTCGCCCTCGATGGCGGCGGGCAGGTCGACGGCGTCCATCGCCGTCACGCTCGCCAGGCTCTGCACGTCGATCTCGGCGATGCGGTCGATCTCGTCGCCGAAGAAGTCCAGCCGCACCGGCACTGCGGCGTCCTGGTCGGCGCCGGGCGCGGCGGGAAAGACGTCGACGATGCCGCCGCGCTGGGCGAACTGGCCCGGCTCGTCGACCGCATCGACGCGGTCATAGCCCGCGTCGCCCAGCCAGCGCACCAATTCGCCCGGATCGACGCGATCGCCCCGCTGCACCCGTCGGCTCAGCCGCTCGAGTTGCTCGGCCGCGGGGGCCGGCTGCATCCATGCATGGATCGACCCGACGATGGCGAACGGCTTGTCGGTCTGGCCCAGTTCGCGCGCCCGACGCACGGCCGCGACACGGCCCGCCAGTGCCCGGGCCGAGACGCCGTCGGGCCCGGCCTCGATCGCCGGCAGCTCGACGACCTCGAGCCCGACGCCCTCGAGCTCGTCGGCGGCGTGCTGGGCGTCCTCCACGTGGGCGTGGATGAGCACGACGGGCCGCTCGAGGCGGCGCGCGAGGGCCGCGGCGGTGAAGCTGGGCGAGGCGCCGATGGCGCCGCGCACGCGCGGCCTTCCCTTGCCGCTCAGGGCATGGGCCAATTCCTCGAGTCCGCCGAGTTCTGCGAGCAACTCGTGCAAGCGCGAGAAGATGTTAGGGCGCTATTTTGGCTGGCTGGCGACCTCGATGCGGACGTAGGGACGAACCCCCTCGACCGTGGCGGGGCCGATGCCGTGTACGCGGGCGAGGTCTTCGACGGTGCGAAACGGGCCCTGGGCGTTGCGGCTCTCGATGATGGCCGCCGCGCGCGATGGGCCGATGCCCGGCAGCAGCTCGAGCTGGGCTGCCGACGCGGTGTTGACGTCGATCATCATGCCCGCGGCGGGCGTGGGCTTGGGCTCATACGCGGGGGCCGGAGTCTCGGACGCCGGCGTGGGGCGGGCCTGGACCGGCTCCGCGAGCGTGCCGGTCCTTGGCTCCACCTGCTGCGGCACGAACACGACCGGCTGCGGCGGAGGCGTCGGCCGCGTGGCCAGGCCGTAGCCCACGCCCGCCAGGCCGACGCCCGAGATCAAGAGTGCGGCAACCCAGCGAGCGCCATGCGGCGATGGCCCTTGCGGAGTCACCGGCTCGAACCCGCCATCGAGCCGGCGCGCACGGCGTCACGAAGGCGGGCGAGCGCGTCGAGCGCAGGACGGGCCGCACCAGCGGAATCAACGAGACCGGCGCCACCCTTCGCACGCGGCGTGTCCTGCGCGAGGCCCCAGCAGATGGAATGCACGAAGGGCTTGGCGGCCGCCACGGGCAGCACGCGCTCGATCCAGTCGGCCTGGGTCGCCGGGCTCCAGGGTCCGTCCCACTCGCCGCTCTCGCCGTTGGCGTCGACGGGGGCCGACGGGCACGCGGCGAACGTCACCGAGATCGGGCGGTCCATCTCGGCGTACCGATCGAGCACTTCCGAGAACGCCATCGCGTCGCGCACGGCCGCGGCGGTGCCGTCGTCGGTCATGTCGAAACGCAGGCCGATGGCGTCGACGTGCGTCCCGCTCTGGGCGATGAGCTCGGCCAGCAGCAGCGGCGGGAGCGACCTGGTTGACCGCGCGGCGTAGAGCGCGAACGGGTCGGCGATCTCGACCTGTACGCGGCCTTGGGGCTGGAGCTTGCGCGTGACCGTTGCGGCGACGCGCAGCAGGTCGGCGATCTGCTCGAATCGAAGAAACATGGCGCCTTCGACGCCCAGCGAACTGGCCAGCGTCCACCACTGCACGGTCCGACGGTACCTCGTGACGACCTGTCGCACGTGCTCGTACACGAGCTCGCGCAGCGTGTCGTAGTCGTTCTCCCAGATGTAGAGCCACTCGGGAAGCCGACCCGGGGCCAGATCGAGCACCGGACCGGCGACGACCGGCAGCTTGCCCTTTCGCACGGCCCACTCGATCCATCGATCGGTCGCGGCATACTGGTACTTGCCTTCGGCCGGCTCGATCGCGGACCACGGCATGGGCACGGTGACGAAGTCCGCCGCCTTGGCCAGCGCCGCCTGCGCGGGCGGCTCGAAGCTCATGGGATCGACCGCGCACCCGACGCGCGCCACGCCCGCGAGCGTCACGCCGTGTGCCTCGGGAGCCTTGACCACGGCGACCGGCTTGCTCGCCGGCCGACCGATCGAACGCTCGGCCCGCTCGATGGCGTCGTTGAACCATGAGCCGTCGGCCCGCGCCGCCAGCCCGCGATGCACCGCTTCGGCTACGAGCAGCTCGCTGGCCTCTAGCGCGTCGCTGAGCGCACGCCGGGACTTCTCGTCGGCAGCCGCGATGGCGGGATCGTTGGCCGAGAGATCACCGTTCTGCAGGCTCCGCCACGACACGAGCGCGGCCGAGAAGTCCTCGCGCGCCCGCTCGAAGGTCTGCAGCGCCGAGTGCTCGGCCGGCAGCATCGCGAGGTTCCACTCTTCGAGCGCGTTGAGGAATCGCATGAGCTGCTTCCGCGCGAGCTCCAGCGGCAAGAGGTAGGGTCGCTCGCGCTGGGGCAGGAGCGTCGTGGTCAGCAGCGTCTTGCGATCGGCTCGGGCCTGGCCCTGGCCGACACCAAGCGGGAAGAGCACCTCGAGCGAAACGGTGCCGGGGTTCTTGGGCACCACCGTGAGGACGCCCTGGTCAATCCGGATCTCGCCCGGAGACGTCGCGCCGTCGGTCGCCAGGATGCCCGCGTGGGCCAGCGGCCAGCCATCGGCCGGCTTCCCATCGCGATGCACGAAGAACTTCAGCATCCGCCAGCGTCTCTCCAAGGGGCCTTGGGCGTTCCGTCCGGGCCTCGTCTTGGGCCGCGCCCACTACCATACGGCCATGCCGAGCGCCGAGCCGACCCAGGGGGCCACCCTCGCCCAGACCCGCCTGAGCCTCCCACTCTTGCACCGGGGCAAGGTCCGCGAGGTGTATGCCCTGGGCGACGATCGGGTTGCCATCGTCGCGACCGACCGCTTGTCGGCCTTCGACGTCGTCCTGCCCACCGCCATCCCGGGCAAGGGCCGAGTGCTCACCGCACTTTCGGCCTGGTGGTTCCGCTGGCTCCAAGAGCGTGGCCTCGGACCCACGCACTTCATCAGCGACGCGGCCGACCTGCCCGCGTCGGCCTTCGAACTGGAAGCCGCGACCGACCCCGCGCACCTGCGGGGCCGCACCACCATCGCGCGCCGCGGAGAGATCATCAAGCTCGAGTGCGTCGTGCGCGGCTATCTCGAAGGGTCGGGGTGGCGAGACTACCAGAGCACGGGATCCGTGAGCGGTGTCCGGCTCCCTGCAGGGTTGAAGCAGTGTGACCGATTGCCCGAGCCGATCTTCACGCCCAGCACCAAGGCCGAACCGCCCGAGCACGACGAGCCGATCTCGCTCGAACAAGCAGCGTCGTTCCTCGGCACCGATCTCGTGCACGAGCTACGTGATCGCTCGCTGGCGATCTACGAGGCCGCGCGCGAGCACGCCGCGAGCCGAGGCATCCTGCTGGCCGACACGAAGTTCGAGTTTGCCTTCCCGCTCGACGCAGAGAGGGGCTCGCGCGAGCCCATGCTAGCCGACGAGGTGCTCACGCCCGACAGCTCGCGGTTCTGGCCGGCCGACCGCTACGAGCCGGGCCACGCCCAGCCGAGCTTCGACAAGCAGTTCGTCCGCGAGTACCTGTCGGGCCTGGTCGATTCGGGAGCCTGGGACAAGAGCGACCCCGGACCGCAGTTGCCCGCCGATGTCGTCACGCAGACGGCGCAGCGCTACGAGACGGCGCTTCGACTGCTCACTTCCTGAAAAGTGCCTTGGTGCTACTTCCGCTCGCGCTCGACCTGCTCTGATCGCTGGCCGAACTCGCGGTCGAGCATGGCCCGGAACGCGGGCATGCCCTCAGGCTGTGGGAAGACCGAGTCGAAGCTCCGGCCCTCGACGGTGGGGTTGCCCTCTTCGTCGTCGAATATGGGCTTGAAGCGCAGCACCAACTCGTCGTACGCCCACTTCTGGAGCTCCGGCGGCGCGTTGCCGTACGCCGACTGGGCGAAGTCGATGTTGAGCTGGGGCAGGAGCGAGCCGAACACCTGGCCCGCGACGAAATCGAATCGCCGATCGAGGAACTCCATCCGCACGGTGCCTAATCCCGACTCTCGGATCTGTTGTTCGCGGTAGAGCGCGTGGTAGGTCTTGGCGTAGTCCATCGCACGCTCGAAGACCTCGTCATCGCCCGCGACCAGCCCGGTGAGGTACGCGTCGTAGAGCGAGCCGACCACCTCTTGCAGCGCGACCGTCGGCGAACCAAGGCGATCGGCCAGCTCGGCGCGGACGAATCGGTCGATGTCCATCGCGAGCCACTGGGCGCGCCCGTCGTTGTTCGTGTTGGCGAAGTCGAACAACGCCAGCTCGTTCTTCATCTCGTCGGCAAGCCTGACGTTGCCGCGGCGATACACGTACCGGATGGCGTCCTTCATCATGTTCTCGTAGCCGGCGGCGTACGAGCTATAGGCCCGGTCGTTGTCGTAATAGCTTCGCTCGACCACGTCGGCCAGGATCTCGCCGTACACCGGCACGAACGCCGGATCCGGGATACCCAGGTAGAAGGGCTGTCGGTCTCCGGTATTCAGCCGCATGCCGCCGTAGTCGAAGAACAGGTGTCCCGTGCGCCACAGTTCCTGGATCGATTGCACCACCAGGCGGTCGGTGTTGATGAAGTCGTAGTCCTTGATGTTGACCGCCTCGATGCGGGTCATGCCGCCCTCGACGCCCTTCTGCCCCCAATAGAGCGCGTGGGCCGCGGGGTGGCGCCAGTCGAGCGGGCCGTAGGCGCTCGTATACCGCAGCATCCGCCGCGGCTCCATGTTGAAGTCCTCTTGCAAGACCTTCTTGCGGGTGTAAGCCAGCAGCGCCGCCCACGCCTGCTCGAACTCGGGATCGTGCACGAGCTCGGTCATGTCGAGGAAGCGCTGGTCGGCCGACTCGCGCAGCTCGGGCCACACGGCCGAGGCACGGCCCATCCGCACGCGCGTGACTACCTTGAGCATCTGCTGGCCGGACGGGTCGACGTCCAGGGCCGCCAGGCGATCGACAAGCTCATCGACCTTCGGCTCGGCCTCGACAACCCCGAGCAGCGTATCGGGCGCGTCGACGATCGGCCGCAGCCATGCCTCGAACTCGGCAATGCGCGCTTCGCGCGTGTAGTCGCCGCCAACGCCCGACGGCGGCGGGCCGAGGATCTCGTGCCACTCGGCAGCAAGTTGGAGCTTGTAGTACCAGTGGGCGTCGTCGGCGTAGGCCTGCACCTTGTGCAGGAACAACCACGCCAGCTCCTTGTGCACCACCATGTCGGTCGGGTTGTGGCGCACGCCCTCGTCGCGAAGCAGGTCGATGCCTTGGCTCACCCAGTTCCACCGCTCCTGGGGCGTGTTCGTCGTGACCGAGATGTTGTACGCCATGTTCCACGCGTGGAACGCCCACACCTGCGGGAAGCGTGGCTGCAATCGGGTGATCGCCCGGGCGAGGTCGACGGCCTCGTAGTACTTGCCCTCTTCCTTGAGTTCGTTGGCTCGGATCCACAGGATGTTCACGAACAAGCCGCGGAAGGCGCCCATCGCGATGCCCAGGGCTACCTGCGGGGGGTCTCCCTCTTCGGCCCGCTCGGTGTAGCTCAGCTTGTGGCGACCGGCCGAGGCCGTCAGGTCGGCCGAAACGAAGCCCGACAGCCCGAGCAATGCGAAGCACACCACCACCGCGATCAGCTGCGTCATCCGGCCTCGTGGCATCGAGCGTTGCCTCCGCAAGAGTCCGGGCGCCCGGCGGCGCCCCAGTCGGTCATACGCCGCGGACGGCGCGACGGATCGCTACTGGCCCGAGTAGATGGCCAGCTCCCGGGACCGGAACACGAACCAGCCCACGCCGAACAGCAGCACGCACCAGATGCCCAGCACGACCATGCCCTGGGCCAGGCTGGCCCACGACACGTACTCGCCCTGCACCAGCTTCTCGGTGGGGTTCAGCTCGGCATACACCCTGAACACCCAGATGACCCCGGCCGACACGAATTCCACCACCGCCAGGATGGCCGGGCCGATGCCCTCGCCGAAGAAGGGGTTGTACACCTCGAGCGACTCTTCCAAGAAGAGGGCGCTCTCGGCGGCAAAGAAGGCTCCGAAGGCGACCAGGCACGCGACGGGGAAGCTGAGCGCGGTCGATGCGGCGATCGCCAGCAGCGATAGGAACGCCAGCTTGATCCACAGCACCACCACCACCCGGAGGAAGTTCATCTGGTACCCGCCCACGCTGTAGCTCAGCTCGAGCCCCTCGGGCGGGAAGGTGATCGTCTTCGGGTTGCCCATGATGCCGATCTGGCCATCACTCGCCTGCACGAGCGTGCCGTTGATGATCGACATCTCGAGCCGGCCGTCCTCGTCGATCGCCAGCGGCGGGATGTCGTCGATGATCAGCGTCTGGGCCAGCCGCACCTCTCGCTCGTACTGGTACCCGCCGAAGTCGAACAAGATCCGGTACGACTCGTCGGGCAGGTTGGCGCCCGACTCGACGCGGTAGCGAAGCAGCAGCGGCGCGTCCTGCAGTGCGGCCCGTTCCAGGCCGCCGAAGACGTAGGTCTTGGCCTGCCCGGGCTCGATCGACCGCAGCCGGGCGATGTAGTTCTTGTAGAGGTCGTCGCGGACCTCGGCGCGCGTCTGCGGCTGCTCCTCGGCCAGGTCCTGGAACGAGTCGAGCGCCTCCCGCTGCTCGATGAACTGATCGACGATGCTCTCGAACTCTTCGCTGTTCTTGGCCAGCGGGATGTCGATGTCCCGGGCCACGCGGGCCTGCAGCACCTGGTTGTGCAGGATGCGACGGTCTTCGCTCAGGGCCGCACCGCCGAGCTCCACGCCCCGCGCGACGTAGGCCTCGCGTTCGCCGTCGGCCGGCTGCTGGCGGAGGTATTCGGCGAACAGGAAGATGCCCGCCCCGCACACGAGCAGCAGCGCCGCGTTCAGCGAGATGACGCCCAGCCACTTGCCCAGCAGGTACTTCCAGACCGAGACCGGCTTGGTCATGGTCTGCCAGATGATCTTGTCGCGCTGCTCGAAGGTCAGCGTGGCCGCCGAGAGCAGCAGCGTCAGGATGGCGAGCATCCAGAACGCGCCCGCCGTGCCGTACTGCAGGAACGCCTGCATCCGGTACCGAAGCGGCGTGCCCTCGTTCAGCAGCATCGGGACCGCGGCCAGCCCCAGGATCAGCAGCACGATGAAGACCAGCGAGACCTTCATCCGCACCGCCTCGGCCAACACGTTGCGCGCGACGGCGAACACCGGACCGGATGAGATCGAGAGCAGCAGCCGCAGCACCTCGAGCACCGCGACGAACCAGAACGCCAGCGTCGCCGCGCCGGCGATGATCCTCGCCAGCGCCTCGACGTTCGGCCCGGCCCGCTCGTAGTACACGGCCAGCATCATGGGGCCCGACACGAGCACGACCACGAGATTCAACAGGACGTACGTCAGCCCGAGGCCCAGCCAGATGATGATGAGCGACGCGCCCAAGCCGACGCCGATGCCAAACGTCACCGCCAGCGGGCTGCGATCCTGGTTCAGCACGTTCTGGATGATGCGTTGCTGCCGCTCGGCCTGGGCCCGGACGATCGGATCCTCGATGGCCGAGGTATCGAAGAACTCGACCTGGTCGGAGGCTCGTGTGTCCGCGCTCGACTGGGCGACGTAGGCGATGCCGACCGCCACGGCCAGCGCCAGCACCACGAGAGACGCGACGATCTTGAACACGCGCGACTTCTGCAGGCGATCGATGCGTGCCCACAGCGCGCTCATCGCGAGGAGTCCTTCTGATTCTGGTCCTTCTTGTTCTCGTCGTCGTCGTCCATGAGCGAGCCGATGACGCCCAGGTCAACCTCGGGCTCCTCGTCCGTCGGCTCGGCCGAGCGATCTTTCTCGATGAGCTCTTCGACCACGACCTCGTCGACCTCTTCCGTTTCGGGCTCGGGCTCGGGGCCAGCCTCGGGCTCGGGCTCGGCGGGCGGATCCTCGCGCACCAGGTCGCTGATGAGCGCCTCGCCCTCATCGCGCGTTTCACCCTCGGCACGGAGGAACTCGGCCGTCATGCCCCCGCCCTCGGCGCCGGCCGTCTCCAGCCGCTCGGCCTGGGCGTCTTCCACAATCTTGAGGAACAGCTCCTCGAGCTTCTGCCTCGGGTGCGACACCCGCTGCACGGCCTTCGTCCCGCCCGTGCGGCGACGGATGACCTCGTCGATCTCGGCCAGCGTCTGCTCGTCGAGCGTGTCGGCTTCAATCGTCGTCCGCTCGGTCGACAGCAGCAACTGCTCGCGCGTGCCCTCCTTGCGGATGCGCCCGCCGTAGAGCACGACCATGCGATCGACAACGTCCTCGACGTCGGCCAGCAGGTGACTCGACAGCAGCACCGTCTTGCCACGACGGCCGAGCTCGACGATCAGGTCCTTCACCTGTCGCGTGCCGATGGGGTCGAGGCCGGTGGTCGGTTCGTCGAGGATCAGCAGGTCCGGATCATTGATGAGCGCCTGGGCCAGACCGATGCGTCGCTGCATGCCCTTGGAGTACTCACGTACCTGGCGGTACTGGGCGGCCTTGAGCCCGACCATGTCGAGCAGTTCATCAATGCGCTTTTGCCGCGTGCCGTGATCGAGTCCGAAGAGGCGGCCGTAGTAGTCCAGCGTCTCGCGGGCGTTCAGGAATGGGTAGAGGTAGCTCTCTTCGGGTAGGTAGCCGATGCGCTTCTTGATCTGCACGTCCGTGGGCGACTTGCCGAAGACCGCCACGCGGCCCTTGGTCGGCTTGAGCAGGCCCAGCAGGATCTTGATGGTGGTGCTCTTGCCCGAGCCGTTCGGGCCCAGCAAGCCGAAGATCTCGTGCGGCCTGATGTCGAACGTCACGTCGGCCACCGCACGCGCCCGCGGACGCATCCAGAAGTCGCGGAAGGTCTTGGTGAGCCCCTGGACGGCGACGACCGGCCGGGCCGCTGAGTTGGCCTCGGGCGTCGATGCCGCCTGCGGGGTTGCCATCTGCGTCATGCGATGCGTGCTCCCTGTTGCGTTCCTACGCGGCGATCAGCCGCCGAACTCGCGCATCTCGGTGTCGGTGCGGAACTCCCGGTCGCGTTCGCGGCGATCGCGTCGATCCTGGGCGGCACGGTTCAGGCGTTCCTGCTCGATCTCGTTGATGAGCCGCCGGATCTCCGGATCGGGATTCACCATCAGGTTGATGTCACCCAAGGGCAGCTTGATGACCTCGACGGTGTCGCGCCCGAGCACCGACGCCATCATCCGCGACCAGTCGCTCTGCAGAACGAGGTCCGGGTTCTCGCGGAACTGCGGCAGCTTGGCGTTGTAGAGCTCCAGCATGAGCTTGGCCGAGAGCTCGGCCTCGACCCGCTGCTGCTGCGCGATGTTGAGGATCAGCGAGACCTCGCCGCTCACCGCGAACGACTGGATCTCCCCGTCGATCTCGACCGGCTCTCCCGCCATCAGGCGATGGATCTTGTCGAGGATGATCTCCTGCTCGGCCTGCTGCTCGAGCTCGACGGCCTGCTCGTACTCGTAGATGAGGTCGAGGATCGGCCGAGCCGCCGCGCCCGCGACGCGGCTGAGCTCGTTGGACGCGAAGCTGTCGGCCTGGACGCGCTGGGTCTGGCTCTGGCTCTCGGCCGTCTGCACCTCCGTGAACGCCTGCCACACGCTCAGCGGCGGCGTGCGCGTCCGCATCGTGAGCTGCTCGACCACGATGCCGGCGTCGATCGCCTCGAGCGTCTCCTGCGCGATGCGCTGGGCCCGGCTGGCCACGCCGCCGGCAGCGCCGGTCTCACGCAGCAGGTCGTCGATCGCCGTCGTCGATACGGCCCGGATCACCCCGCGCTGCACCGCGGTACGAACGATCTGCTGCTCATCGTCGGGCGTGATGTTGCTGGCAAACTCGCGCGGGTCCTCGCGGCGGTACACCACCGTCCACTGGGTGTGCACCAGGTTCTGATCGCTCGTGATCAGCGCACCGTCGCGCTCGGGGTCGAGCGAGCGACGCGGCGAGCGGGCCAGCTCTTCCAGCGAGCGGCCGCGATCGCGCTCATCGACGCGGAACCAGAACTCTTCCTCGAGCTGCACCGTCCGCTGGCCGGTCTGCACTCGGATGAGCTGGCCCAGCGGATACGGGAAGTTCCAAGTGATGCCGGGCGGGACCGTGTCGGCCGCCGGACGTCCGAAGCGCACCTTGATGCCAGACTCGCCCGCGTTGACCGAGTTGATCCCGCTGAGCACGTAGATCACGACCAGGCCGACGATGGCAAGCTGGAGCAGCCGGTACATCGTGCGGAAGGCCGCCGCCAGCGACTCGTTGGCGGCGTGCATGTCGTTGATGGCCTGCTCGCCCGACCCGCCATCGGCGCGCAGCCGGACGGAGGCCTCGCGCGTCGGCGCCGAGCTCGTCTCGTCCTCGCGCAGCTCGGGCAGCATCGACTCGAGCGACTCGTCGCCCGCGCGATCCTCCCCACCGTTGCCGCCACGGTCGCCTGGCTCACTCATCGCCGCGACCCTCCGCCTCTGCCGGCTCACCGGTGAACATGCCCACGCCGGGGACCTGGCCGGACTCGGTCGACTGGAAGATCGCCGGGTCCAGCAGGTTCAGGCCCGGCGTGTCGGTCGAGAACAAGAGCGTGGCGCGACCGAACATCGAGTCTTCGAGCAGTTCGACGTTCTTGAGGAAGATCGCCAGGCCGGGCGCCTCGCTCATCTGCGAGAGGTAGCGGGCCGCTTCCAGATCACCACGGGCGCGGATCTGCTGGGCACGGCCCTTGGCGAACTCCAGGATCTTGGCCGCATCGCTCTCGGCCTTGGAACGGATGGCGTCGGCCTCGCTCTGCCCGGTCTCCTGCAGGCCGGTCACGATGCGGGCGCGATCCTGGCGCATGCGCTCGAGCGCCGCCTCGGTCGTCGTCTGGGGCAGGCTCGTCCGTGCGATGCCCGCCTGCACGACCTCGATGCCGAACGAGCGCTCGCCCTGGCCCTCGAGGGTCGACTTCATCTGCGCGAGCACGCGCTGCTCGAGCTCTTCGAGGCGCGAGGCCTCTTCGTTGGGCGTAAACAGCTCGGCCATCGAGTACGCACTAAGCTCGGACATCGAACTCCGCAGCGTGTCCTCGACGAGCGTCGCCGCGGCGCGGTAGTGGTCGGCCGCCCGCGGGCCGGAGTTGCTGAACCGGCTGTAGAAGGTCGCGACCTCGTTGGGCTTGACACGCCAGATGGCGAACGCCCCGACGATGAGCTGGCGGTCGTCACGCGTCTGGTACGTCTCGATGCGAGCCTGCGACAACCGGTTGGTCGTCTCGTACTTGGTCACGCCCTGGATCGGGTAGAACAGCTTCCACTGCAGGCCCGGCTCGGTGACCTCCTTCGAGACCTCGCCGAAGTTCGTCACGACGGCCGCCTCGGTGAACCGGACGGTGTAGGTCGTCGCATAGAGCAACAGGACGACCACGAAGGCAATCGCAACGCCGAATGTCAAGAAGAACTTTGGCATGCCAGAACTAGCTCCCGCTGCGATGGACGCTCGAGCGCGTCCGATCCGTACGCCATCACGAGCGACTCAGCCGCCCGTCGAAAAATCATCCTGCAGGATCGCGCCGCCCTGCCGATCGTGAGAAAGATCCACGTCGATCGAGACGTTGCGACCGCCCGGCACGATCATGATGCGCTTGCCGTCCAGCGCTCCAAAGAACCGCTCCAGGTAGAGCTGGGCCCGGAAGTACTCCCGGTTGGCCCGGTCGGCCACCGACTGGCCCATGGCCAGCTGTGCCTCGCCCCACTGGCCCATGTGCCGCTCCCACCGCTGCGCCTGCGCCTCGGCGATCAGCGACGCGGCCTGCCCGCCGGCCTCGGCCAGCAGGCGATCGATCTTGAGTTCCTGCTCGACGATCTCGGCCTCGAGCGCCTCGTCGACCTCGGTGCCACGACGCGACTGCAGCCGATCGAGCGCCTCGATCTCGGCCACGATCTCGTCGGCAAGCTCGACCGAGCCCACCGCCTGCGTCAGCGAGCGGATGGCCTCCGCCTGCGCCGCGTTGAGCTGCGCCTGGTACTTCTGCTCTTGCTCGACCACCTGGCCGAACTGCAGGGCCACCGACGCCGGCGGCGCGACGCCCGACACGCCCACCGAGAGGATGCGCACGACTGGTTCGCCGTTCTGCTTCGGATTCGCGTCGATGAACTCCTGCTCGAGGCGATCGCGGATCTCGGCGGCCATCTCGGCGCGCCGCGGGCCGAGCAATTCGTCCACGCGCGTCCGCAGGAGGTACTGCATCACCACCTTCTGCGTCAGGCGGTACAGCATGTCCAGGTGGTTGCCATCCTGCGTGAAGAGCTCCCACGCCTCGACGTCGTCGACCGTGTACCGCACGGGCACCTCGACGCGAAGCAGGCTGAGATCCTGGCCCAGCTCGACCTGCGAGCCCGCCGCGAGCTCGCCCCGCGATGGCTGCACGAGCATGTTCGACTCGTTCTCGGCCATCAGGTTCGTCCAGAGGAACGCCTCGGTCTCGACCGTTCGCGGCGCGCTGGCGCCGTCGATCGTGCGCACGGTGCTCGTCGAGAAACCGGCAAGCCGCTCCACGCGTTCCTCGTCGAACTCGTACACCCCGGGGATCTCGATGCGATCGATCGGCCACGGCAGCTTCCCATGGAGTCCCGGCTGGACGTTCGCATCGACGATGCGGCCGAAGCGCGTATGGATGCCCGTCTGGTCGGGACGCACCACGACCACGCTCGACATGCCCCACAGCACGACCGCGGCCGCCAGAATCAGCATCCAGGCCCGACGCGTCAGCAGCCGGTACATCCAGCTCCGTGAGACCTCGTAGCCGAACTGGTAATCGATGGCTCCGCTGACCGACTCGGCCACGACCTCGGGCGAGGCCACCGGCCCCAGCAGGCGAGACGCGAACGGCGGGCGGAAGCCCTCGTCGGGCTTCCGCGGGCGGTACAGCTCCAGCAGGAAGTTCAGGATCGACTCGGCCCCGAACACCACGAGCAAGATCGGCGACACGTAGAGCATCGCCCGGATCACGTCGTTGCTGCCCAGCTGGTCGACCACGTGCCCCGCGCCCACGAGCAGGCCGAATAGGCCCGTGCCCGCCGCGATGGTCGCGCCGCCCTGCAGGGCCTGCCACGCCGGACGCTTGGCCATGCCCGCCGTGTACCGGCTGAACATGAACCCGAGCACCGCGATCGCCAGGCCCAGGGTCAGGCCCACCAGCTCGTGCGGCGGCGCCACGAATTCGTCGGGATTTGCCAGAGCCCGCCCGGGACCGATCCGCAGGACGCCCGCGAGGATCAAGGCCGCGCCGAACACCAGCCCCACCGCCGGAACGGCCACCGTGCGGATGAGCTTCAGCCGGCGACCGGCCACGCGAAGTCCGCCCTCGGCCTCGTCGAACACGGAACTGGTGGCCGCGTCGGTCGCGGCGAAGGCCTCGGCCTCCATCGCCTCGATGCGCTCGCGCCGGTGCTGGTCGTAGAGGATGAGCAGGACGATCCAAGGCACGATGCCTACGAGCGCGAAGATCGAGCCGGTGATCGCCGTCGGCTCGCGGCCCACGATGCCGTAGACCAGGAGCCCCACGCCGAACACGCTCTGGAAGATCAGGCCCAGGATGCAGTGGCTGGCGGCACGCTTGTAGGTATTGAAATCACCCGACATGCACTCTGGCTCCCGGATAGAGGCTCCCGGAACGAACACTCCCGGCAACGAGGCGGCCCGAACGGACTCGCCCGCGATCGCTCACGCGAGCGGGCCGGCGTCGCGGGGCATGCTCCAGCCGCCCACGGAAGCCATCGACCGCCCATTCTCACGCCCCGGGGCGTCGCTTTCAACACGCCCGGGACGAGATTCGCTCGCCCTCGCTCGCCCCTCCCGAGGCACGCCCGCAACTGGAAACTCCCTACGGAGGCCGCGGACGCAATCGGCAGCTACGAGCCGCCGCGCCCCGGGTTCGCCCCGGACGCGGAAGAATTTCCTTCGGCCACCGACCCAGAGGCCCGCCCGCGGCGAATCATTGCATCCCTCGATCGCCCGGCGACCCATTCGCGCGGCCGTGCACATCCGGGAGGCCCATGCCAAGCCAGATCTTCACCATCGCCCGCAATACCTTCGTCGAGAGCGTGCGCCAGCCCATCCTCCTGCTGCTGGTGCTCATCAGCGGCTTGGCCCAGGTCTTCAACACGTGGTCGGCCAACTTCAGCATGGGCCGGAGCAGCTCCGCCGAGGTCTACGGCGACAATAAGCTCCTGCTAGACGTCGGTTTAGCGACGATCTTTGGTGCGGGCGTGCTCATGGCTGCCTTCCTCGCGACCGCCGTCATCTCCAGCGAGATCGATCGCAAGACCATGCTCACCGTCGTCAGCAAGCCCATCTCCCGGGCCTGGGTCGTCGTGGGCAAGTACCTCGGCGTGGGCGCCGCCATCACGTGCGCCGTCGTGATCATGCTCACCTTCCTGTTGCTGGCCATCCGCCACGGCGTCATGTCTACCGCCGCCGACACCCTCGACATGCCCGTCATCCTCTTCGGACTCGGCGCCGTCATCGGGTCCCTGCTCCTGGCCGCCGCGGGCAACTTCATGTATGGCTGGTCCTTCAACCAGACGGCGTCCATCGCCATGCTGCCGCTGGTGCTGCTGGCCTACTTGGGCGTGCTGCTGATCTCCGCCAAGTGGGAGTTCCAGCCCATCACCACCGACTTCCCGGTCAAGATCATCATCGCCTGCTCGGCCATGGTGCTGGCCATCCTGGTCCTCACCGCCGTGGCAACCGCCGCGAGCACGCGCCTGGGCCAGGTCATGACCATCGTGGTGTGCGCGGGCGTCTTCGTGGGCGGCCTGCTCTCGAACTACTTCCTGGGACGCCAGGCCTTCAGCAACGAGATCGTCGGCGTCGTCGACTTCGCCCAGCCGCCCGAGGTGGGAGAAAACGACCCATCCGCCCGCGGCGCGTTCATAGAAGTCACGCTCAAGGAGCCCCCGCGCGTAGAGATCAGCCAGGGCGATCCGTTCTACTACGGGCCCAATCCCAACGGTGTCGCATTGGTGACGGGCAACTTCACGCCATTCGGCGGCGATCCGACCGATACGCCCAGCCTGTTCGAGGCAAGCACGCCCAGCGGGCTGGTCATCCAGAGCGCTAACGGCAAGGAACTGCTCGTCCAGAACATCGGCGGCGTGCCCATCGAACTCTAC
Source organism: Phycisphaerales bacterium (assembly GCA_040217175.1). Taxonomy (NCBI): domain Bacteria; kingdom Pseudomonadati; phylum Planctomycetota; class Phycisphaerae; order Phycisphaerales; species Phycisphaerales bacterium. Next base: position 689,444 of record JAVJNT010000002.1, read on the forward strand.
CGCGAGCCGCTGCGCGACGACTTCGTGTTCGTCACGCCAACGACGGTGGAACCCGTCGCCGCGACGCTCTGGGCCATCGTGCCGAACATGCACTACTACTGGCTGCTGGACGCCGTCACCCAGAATCGCGAGGTGCCGGCCTCGCACCTGTTCAAGATCGCTGCGTACGCCATCCTCCAGATCGCGGCATTCCTGGCCCTTGCCGTCGCGCTCTTCCAGAGGAGGGATGTAGGGTAAACCCCCTAAACCGCTTCCTTCATTTTGCGTATCATCATCCTGTCAGCGCCCGACTAAAGTAAAGTGTCGGGCGGCGGTCGTGGCCGCCACGCTCAAATCTCCCCCCGGCCCCATCGCGAGCCGGCAGCGAACGAATCGGAGGCCCAACATGTCATCCCTGCTCGACGGCATCGAAGTCAGCGACTCCGGCGGCTCTTCCAAGTCTGGCGGCGGGCCGAACCCCAAGGTCATCAAGATCGCCATCGCCGCCGTGCTGTTCCTGCTCGCCGGCGTGGTCATCGCCATGCAGTTCAACATCATCCCGGCGCCGTGGGGCGGCGAGACCGTCACCAACAGCTCGGGCGACGTCGTCGAGTACCAGCCGCCGGCGAAGGAAGAAGTCGAACGCATCCAGGAACAGCTCAAGCAGGAAGAGGCCGAGTTCATCCGTCGCGGCGGAACCGTCGGCGGCTCCTGATCCGACCGATTCCTGATCCGGCCGTTTCCTGATTCGGCCGTTTCCTGATCCGGCCAAGGCTTAACGGACAAGCAGGCGGTGCGCTACCCGGCGTACCGAGGAGGTGACGCATGGCTTCGCTGCTCGATGGCATCGACTTTGATTCCAACCGCAAGACGCCAAGGCCAAAGGGTCTCGATCCGCGGGTGCTGAAGGTTTCTGCGGCGGCAAGCATGCTCCTGCTTGCGGGCGTCTTCTTCGCCATGCAAGCCGGCGTGCTGCCCTGGCCTTTCGCATCGGGACAGAACGCGAAGGTCGCCCAGCGCGAGGCCCCGTTGACCCAAGAAGAAGTCAACGAGATCAACCAGCGGCTTCAGCAGGACATCGAAGAATTCATCAAGGACGGCGGCCAGGTCGGGCTGTCGTAGGCCGCAAGATCGCTACCAGGTCGATCAGTCTTCGGCGTTGTCGGCGTCCATGTCGCCGAGCTGGCGGAAGCACGCCTCGTATCCAAGCAGCAGGTAGGCGGCAGCCTGAGCGCTCGCGTCCGAGTCGAGCGCTTCGGCCGAGACGTCGACCGGCGAGCGAAACGTGAACAGCATGTCGTCCGAGCGGAAGTGCTCGAACGTCGGACGCGGGCCCTCGTAGCCCAGGTCGACCATCTCCTCTTCGATCAACTCGTCCAGCTTGTCACCCGTGTGAACCAGATCGGCCTCGATCGACTCGCTCTGCCAGCGGTCGGCCATCTCGAGCGCCACCCACACGCGACCGCCGTCCCACCGCACGCGGTAGTACGCCTCCTCGGCCGACCCATCGGCCAGGCAGTCGAGCCGGTTGTTGATGATCTGGCACGACGCGAAGACGCCCGCCTCATTGGCTCGCGCACGGAGGTTCTCCAGCAGCGCGGAGAAGGCGGGCGGCGCGGAACTCGACGTCGATCCAGGCTGAGGCATGGGCCCTCCGGGTGTGGAATGCGGGTCTCTCGCGGGCCTCTGGTCGTCCCGCGGCGCGATCGTACGCTCGACAGCGGGCGGCCTGCCCGCTATCCTCACCCCGCGCCGGGTTTCCCGGCCTCGCCCCACGCCCAGGTGGCGGAACTGGCAGACGCGCTACCTTGAGGTGGTAGTCCTGGAAACAGGGTGGAGGTTCGAGTCCTCTCCTGGGCATTCATTCCCGCTCGGCGGCGCGTCCGATAGCCGCCGCACCGATACGACCAGCACGACCCGTTCAGATGAAACTCGGCCGCGATCCGGCCGATGCTTGGATATCGGTCCGCGATGTCGGCCGACGGAGGGCTCGTTGCATGTCGCAGACGCCAGTAGCCGCACAGGCCAGGGCCACGATCACGGGCGAACAGTTCCAGGCCCTGGCCGAGCTCGTCGCCGATCGCTCGGGCCTGGTCCTCGCCATCAACCGGCAGACGGAGCTGACGCCCTCGTTGCTGGCGCGCGTCGACGAGCTCGGGCTCGAGAGCTTCGCCCAGTACCTCACGCTGCTGACGACGGGCCCGCTGCGCAACGACGAGTTCCAGTCGCTCCTTCCGCGCCTCAGCCCGAGCGATGACTCGTTCTTCGGCCACGAGCAGCAGCTCGGCACCTTCGAGGCCTCGCTGCTGCCGCAGATGCTCGAATCGCGCCGCGACACTCGTCGCCTTCGGATCTTCTGTGCCGCCTGCGGGACGGGCCGAGACGCCTACACGCTGGCGATGATCATCCACCGCACGCTGGGCGTCCGCATCATGGACTGGTGCGTGGAGATCTACGGCTGCGACCTGCACCGGCAGAGCATCGACGTCGCCGAGCGAGGCGTCTTCGACGCCGATGGCGTGCAGTCCGTGCCAGAGGTCATGAGGCTGCGCTACTTCTCGCAGCACGAGGGTCGGTACGCGGTCAGCGACGAGATCACGCAGATGCTCGGCTTCGAGGCCATCGACCTCCGTGATCGGGCGGGCATCGGCCGGCACGGCCGGTGGGACGCCATCGTGTGCCGCGACACGCTCGGCGGCTTCGACGAGCGCTCGCGTGCGGGCATTCTCGGGATGTTCCACGAGGTGCTTGCAGACGACGGCGTGCTGCTCGTCGGCGAGACCGAGATCCTGCCACCCGAGCAACAGGCATTCACGCCCCTGCCCGATCGCAGGCTCGCGGGCTATCGAAAGGCCTGAGCAGGCAGCGTTTCCCGGCACCAATGGAGCACGCCCGTCCCACGTCTGGGCCGGGCGTGCGGAGGACACAAGGCGCCGGTCCGCCTCTCGGCGAAGGGCACGTCTCTCGTCGCTGGCTGGGGCTTACTCGCCCGACTCTTCGCCGGCCGAACGGGCCAGCATGTCGCGCAGGTAGCGGTTCTCGCGGCGGGTGGCCTCGAGATCGAACACGAGGTACTTCACGCTGAGGCGGAGGTAGTCGAGGGACTCCTGCATCTCGCCGATGGCCTTCTTCACCCGATCGTGGCGGGTCTTGGTCTCGTCGGCGAGCTTGCGGAGGCGATCGCGCTCGCCCTGGGGCATGTCGTTGATCTTCGTCAGAAGCTCGCCCAGGCGGGCGTGGAAGTCGCGATCGTTCATGGTGTCCTCCGTCGATCGAGTCTCAGGTTGTGGTCCGCCCCCGCGGCCTGTGCCAGGAACAGATACAACCGCCGCGCCGGCGTGCCACACGCCGGCGTCCGACCAGGCATCTCTTGCGCTTTGTCCTGTAAAAACCGCCCCAGCGCTTCGCCAGGGCAGTTCTCGGTCCGTCTATTTCGATCGGGAAAGCTGGGCGATTCCGCGGGCTCGTGGGGGCCGTGGTGCGGTGTCAACGCCGGACGTTGCGTCCGCGCAACACGTCCTGGGCGTCGTTGGGCATCGACAACGCGATCCGGCGGAACTCGGCCTCGTTCTCGCGCTTCATCTGGCGGCCCAACTCGCGGAGGTGTTCCTCCAGGCCGCGACGGAAGCGGGCGAAGCTGTCCTCGATCTCGTGGCGGGGCAGCTCCGATAACGGATCGACCAGCCCCGTCTGCATCGCCGCCCAGTCGACGAGCGAGCCGCCGCGCCCATTGAAGCGGAAGAGGGCCCCCGTGTCCTTGAATCGGTCCTCGAGCGGCCGAAGCGCATCGCGGATGGGCTCGGGCAGGGCGACCATCTTGGCCTGGAGGGCGGCGGGCTGGAGGTTGACCGGGCCGTCGGCGGTCGCGGCCAGCGCGGGCGAATCGATGACCTCGCGGACGCCCGCCCGCGCGAAGCGGATGCGGACCTTGCGGGTCGGCTCGCCGTCGACGATAGTCGAGATGATCGACAGGACCTCGCCGTGGCCCCACTCTGGACGGGTCGCCAGGCGGACCCGGTCGCCCTTCTTCACTTCTGCCACGCTGCTGGACACCCCTTGCCCTCCTCGCCTTGGGTCGACCCAGTGGGTCTGGGGGCCGATGGTAGCGGCCCAGAGCGCCCGCGGGCGGGCCTATCATTGTGATCGACCCCAACGACATCCCGCACCGTCCGGCGAACCGGGCGCGTGCTGCTCGCATGCCATCGGGAGCCCCCAACCCCCATGATCGAAGCCCTCAAGAGCAACGAGATCGCCTCCAAGGTCGGCGGCCGATTCAAGCTGACCGTGCTCATCCAGCGCCGCCTCGTCGAGCTGCTCGACGGCTCGCGCCCGCTCGTGGATCGCAACGGCCGCAGCGACCTCGAAGTGGTGATCGAAGAGATCATGCAGGACAAGATCACGCTCGAGTTCGCCGAGCCGCAGGCCGCCGAGGAACTGCCCCCGGCCCCGACGCGCTCGCAGGAAGCCCTGCTCTAACGCTCCCTCGCGATGACCAGCCAGCCGACCCCTGACCTGACCGGCCGCCGCGTGTTCATCGGCGTGACCGGGGGCATCGCTGCGTACAAGACTGCCACGGTCGTCAGCAGGCTGAGCCAGCGCGGCTGCGACGTGCGCGTCGCGATGACCGAGGCCGCCACGCGCTTCGTCCCGCCGCTCACTTTCGAGGCCCTCAGCGGGCATCCGGTCGTCACTGGCATCTGGGACCATCACGACCCGGGCGACGTGCAGCACGTGAACCTGGCCGACCGCTGCGAGGTGGCGCTGGTCGCGCCGTGCACGATGGACTGCCTCGCTCGGCTGGCGCACGGCCACGCGAGCGATCCGGTGACCCTCATCCTCAGCGCGATGGATCGCGCGAAGGTCCAGGTGCTGCTCGCGCCCTCGATGAACAGCGTGATGCTTGCCCAGCCGAGCACGCAGCGCAACCTCCGGCAACTGCGCGACGACGGGTACCACGTGCTCGACGCCGAGAGCGGCTGGCAGGCGTGCCGCCACGTCGGGCCGGGGCGGATGCCCGAGCCCGAGACGCTGATCGAGGTCGTCGCCGAGGCGCTCGCCAGGACCTAGGGCCTACGAGTCTTCGCCCTCGGGCTCGCTCGGCCCGACGTAGACCACGATGTCGCCGCGACCCCTGTCCTCGTCTGCCAGTTCCTCGCTCCAGCGGTCGACCATGACGATCGTGAGCACGTCGGCGCCCGGGCGCTGCTGCTTGAGGTACTCGACGGTGGCGCCGTCGAACGCGACGTGGAAGCGGCCGATGACCAGCGCCACCGGCTCGTGCCCGGCCCGCAGCGCGTCGGCCACGCTGTCGGCCATGGTCGCGTCCCACACGAGCTGGGCGCGCAAGAAGTCTGGCACGCTCATGCCGGGCTGGGCCTTGCCCGATTCGTCGCTCGAACGCATGCCGCCCATGATTTCGTTGAAGCGTTCGCGGTAGGCGTCGGGGCCTTCTTCGGTCGGAGGCAGCTCGAACATAGCGCGTTGCGCGGGCGTCATGGCGCGGAGGCGGTCGTAGCCATCCGTGCGCGCAAGGCGAACGTAGCGGCGCGGGGCGTTGGCGGCGATCACGACCCCGCCGGCGTCTTTCGTCGATTCGAACATCGCCTGGTGGGCGTCGGGAAAGTTCGACGCGCTTCGGCCGGCCTGCTTGACGAAGTCTTCCTCCTCGATCATGCCGGCGAGGTACTCGTCGATGGCGAGCTGCTGGTCACGCTCGAAGAACTCGAGGAGCAGGGCGGGCGTCTCATCGCGGTCGCGGACGCTAAGCATGTCCTTCCAGATGGCAGCGGCAACGGGCAGGCCGACGGGGTGGCCGTGGAGCTCGCCAAAGACGACGACGTCGCCACTCTGAGCGGCGTCGAACAACTCCATCACATCGATTGGATCTCCGGTCGCTCCATTGAAGACCTTGACCTGCTCGTATTGGTCGAGCTGGGAAAACGTCTCGTAAGGCATTTTGGGCTTGATCGTCGGCCCTAGCGGACTGAACACGCCACAGCCGCCGGAAGCGAGCCCGATCAACGTGAAGACTGCCAAGACCGCAACGCGTGTGTGAGCTGGCATGCATTCTCCCTGCGCAAGCGTGAAGACCGAGGTCTGATCCGGGCCTCCTGTTCTATGCTCCGGATTCGCGTTCCGCCGCCCCACCGCCGGAGTTCCCCCCCTTGGACCCCACCTTTTACGCCGGCTTCGCAGCCGGGCTCGTCACCAGCCTGCTGTGGGCGCTGACGAGCCTGTGCTTTGCCGCGGGCGGGCGGCGGATCGGGCCCACGCTGGTCAACGGGCTGCGGCTGTACGTGGCCATCCTGCTGCTCACGGGCATGGTGTGGATCACGACGGGCGAGCCGTGGCCCGTCCTGAGCGATCGGCAGTTCATCCTGCTGGCGGCGTCGTCGCTGGTGGGCATCGTCATCGGCGACCAGGCGCTGTTTACCGCGTTCGTCGACATCGGCCCGCGTCTGAGCCTGCTCATGATGAGCACGGCCCCGATCTGGGCGGCCGTGCTGGGGTGGCTGGTGCTGGGCGAGTCGCTGGCCTGGCCGGCCCTGGTGGGCATCGCCGTCACCATCGCGGGCGTGGCATGGGTCATCATGGAACGTCCGACGATGAAGGCCGACGAACGGGCCCACCCCCACCGCGTGCGCGGCATCGTGCTGGCCCTGGTCGGCTCGATGTGCCAGGGCGGCGGGCTGCTCATCAGCAAGGCCGGCATGGGCCACGGCTGGCTCGAGCCCGAGGATCACCTGGGCCCGCTTCCGGCCACGCAGGTGCGCATCGCGGTTGCGATCGTGTGCATGACGCCCGTACTGATCGCCCGTTGGCGGTTCCAGGCCGGGCGCAACGCGCCCAAGATCCCGCCCCGCACGCTGAAGATCGGGCTGGCCTTCACGGCCCTCGGGGCATTCGTCGGCCCGTTCCTGGGCATGTGGATGAGCCTGGTGACGGCCGACCTGACGCCCGTGGCGGTCGCCCAGACGCTGTGCTCATTGGCGCCGGTGATGATCCTGCCGATGGTGGCCTGGAGCGGCGACCGGGTCTCGCCCCGGGCCGTGCTGGGGGCGTGCGTGGCGGTGGGCGGCGTGGCCATCCTGGCGTTGCTTCCCGCGATCTTGCCCGAAAGCTGGACGAAGTCTGGGCCCGCGCGTGAGTCGGAGGCCTCGCCTGCGCTGGACGGAGGATGATGGCCACTCCCTCTCGACAGGCCGACGGGCGAGCAGCCCGTGTTCGGGCACCCGAACACGGGGGGAAACGCGAAGCCGTCGGTTACAATCCCCTGGGCAGGAGGCTCCGGGGGGAATCGACCATGATCCAGGACCAATCGGACCGGGACGGTTCGGGCGATGCGGCGGCGGACCCGTGCGAAGCGCTGCTTGCGCGAGCGATGAAGGGCGACCGCGCCGCGATCATCGACCTGCTGGAGGACTGCGCGCCCATGCTGCGTGGGAGGCTGGAGGGCAAGATCCCGCCACAGCTCCGGGTGACCATCGAGGCCGACGACGTGCTGCAGGTGACCTACATCGAGGTCGTCGGGCGCATGTCGCAGTTCAAGACCGGCGGCATGAGCGGCTTCCGCGCCTGGGTCTCGCGCGTGGCCGAGAACAACCTGCTCGACGCCATCCGCTCGGCCCACGCGGCCAAGCGGCCCGACCCTGCCAAGCGCGCGCACTCGCCGCGGAACGCCGACGACTCGGCGGCCACGCTCATTGATGTGCTGGCGGGCGATAGCAAGGCCACGCCCTCGCGATTCGTCGCGCGCGGCGAGGCAGTCATGGCGATGGAGCGCATGCTCGCAACGCTTCCGGCCGACTACGCCAAGGTCATCCGGCTGTACGACCTCGCCGGGCATCCGGTGGAGGAAGTGGCCAAAGAAATGGGCCGGTCGACCGGGGCCATCTTCATGCTCCGCGCTCGCGCACACGACCGGCTCCGCGAGGCCATGGGCGACGAAGAGCAGTACTTCTCCCGCCCGGGCGGTTGACACCCCACTCACGACGGACGCTGCTGCATGGACGAGACGCCGAACCAGGGAAGCGATCAGGGGCCGCCAACCCCCGACGACGCCGCGCGCCAGCCGGACGAAAGTTCGAGCGCCGAGCGTCGGCTCATCGAGGCCGCGTTAGAGGGCGCCGAGCCCGCGAGCGGCTGGCCCGAGTCGACGCAGGCATGGTTCGAGGGCGCGCCGCTGCCGCCGCACGGGGCGTTCCCCGGCTACGACATCGTGCGCGAGATCCACCGCGGCGGACAGGGCGTGGTGTACCAGGCCGTGCAGCTCAGCACGCGGCGACACGTGGCGATCAAGGTCATGCACTCGGGCCCGTTCATGGGCTCGTCGGGCCGCGCGCGGTTCGAGCGCGAGGTCCAGGTGCTGGGCCAGCTCGACCACCCCAACATCGTGGGCATTCACGACAGCGGCGTGACGACGGATGGCTCGTGCTTCTACGTAATGGATTACATCAGCGGGAAGCCGCTCGATCGCCTGATGGAGGAGGGCCAGCTCCCCATCCGCGAGTCGCTCCGGCTCTTCGCCAAGATCTGCGACGCCGTCGCGGCGGCCCACCTCAAGGGCGTCATCCACCGCGACCTGAAGCCCAGCAACATCCGCATCGATAAGCACGGCGAGCCCATCGTCGTCGACTTCGGTCTCGCGAAGCTGGCCATCCCGGACCTCGACGCCGAGGGCAGCGGCCGGCTCATGAGCATGACCGGGCAGTTCATCGGCTCGCTGCCGTGGGCGAGCCCCGAGCAGGCCGACGGGTCGCCCACGAACATCGACGTTCGCACCGACGTGTACTCGCTGGGCGTCATCCTGTACCAGCTCCTGACGAACCGCTTCCCGTACGAAGTGCTGGGCAACATGCGCGACGTGCTGGACAACATCGTCCGCGTCGAGCCCGCCCGGCCCAGCACGATCCGCCGCAAGATCAACGACGAGGTCGAGACGATCGTGCTCAAGGCGCTGGCCAAGCAGCGCGAGCGCCGCTATCAGAGTGCGGGCGAACTCGGCCGCGACGTGCACCGGTTCCTCGACGGCCAGCCGATCGAGGCCAAGCGCGACAGCGGCTGGTATGTCATCTCCAAGACGCTGAAGCGGTACCGCGTGCCGGTGGCCCTCGGGGCGGGCGGGCTGGCGGCGCTCGTCGTCTTCGCGGTGGTCGTCTCGGTGCTGTACAGCGACGCGGAAGCAGCGCGCGGCGTGGCCGAAGAGAAGACGGTCGAGGCCCAGCGATTGCTGGAGGCCGAAGCGGAGCAGCGCGCCCGGGCCGAGGCTCGCCTCGCGGCGGTCTTCGACCTGACCGAGACCATGACCACGGTGTTCTACGACGCGGTGGTCAACCTGCGTGGCGGCACCCCGGCGAAGCTCTCGCTCGCCGAGCGGGCGGTCGCAGCCCTCGATCAATTCGAGGACGACGTGCGGGGCGATCCGGTGCGCACGCTCCAGATCGGCCGGGGGCGGCTCCGGTTGGGCGATCTCTATGCCGGCCGCCGAGACCTGCACCGCATCGGCAAGCCGGAGGAAGGCCAGGCGCTGTATGCCTCGGCGCTCTCGCTCGCCGACGCGGTGTTGGCCGACGAGCCTGGTTCGGTCACGGCGATGCACCTGCGTGCTGATGCGCTGACGCACCTGGGGCACGCGGCCCGGCTCATGCGTGAATTCGAGCGCTCGGTCGAGCTGTACGAGCAGTCACTCGCCGCCTTCGACAAGGCCATCGACGCGCCGCCCGATACCGACGAACTGCTTGGCAAGCTCAGGCTCGCCCATGCCGACGCGCTACTCGAGCTTGGCAACTCGCTCATCGGGCAGGCGCTACGCAGCGACGATGCGGACCAGCGCTCGCGGCTCAATGCCCGGGCGGAATCGACGTACGAGCGCGGCCGGACCTCCTTCGATCGACTCTCGAGCCAACTGGAAGGGCTGCAACGGAACCGAGCCAGGCTGGGCGCTTCGCGTGCGCAGGTGCGGCTCGCGCTCATGCGCATCCGCGCCAGCGAGGCGTCGATCGCCGATCCCGGGCAAGCGGACCGGGGCCTGGAGGCGATCGACCGCGCCGTCGCGCTGCTCGCGAGTGCGAACGACACGCTGCAGTCACTCGCCGAGGCCGAACCGGCGAACGGCGTCTATCCCTCCGACATGGGCGTTGCCTACGACGCATGGGGACAGGCGCTCCGGCAGCGGGCCCGCCTGTACGAGGCGATGGCGGGCGAGGCGGCCGGCGAGGATGCGGCAGAGCCTCTTGAGCAGGCGCGCATCGCGAGGCGCGATGCGGTGGCCATCCTCACCGATGGCATCGACATCATCCGACGCTCGATCAACGCCGACGATTCGGACGTCGCGTTCCATCGCACGCTCGCCCACCTGCTGAACAAGCGCGCCAGAGCGCTCGATGCGCTCGAAGAGTCTCGGCAGGCCGAGCAGGACTTCGTCGAGTCGGCCGGCGTTCGAGACATGCTCGCCGACACGGACCCCACGGGCCAGCACCTGAACGACGCGATGGTGGGCTGGTACTACGTCGGGGTGTTCAGGGAAGGCCAGGCCGACGAGACCGGGGAGGAGACGACGCTCCGCGAAGCCCTCGCTGCCTTCGAGCGGGCCCGCGGCTACATCGAGCAGCAGCAGCAGGCCGGCATGAGTACCGATAACGGTGATCTCACGACCATCGACGCCCGTATCAAAGCCGTACGGGACAAGCTTTCGTCCGGCTGATCTTTTCAAACATTGCGAATGGCCTTGAGTCACCGTTCGCATTCTGATATCTTGCACCCAGAGAGACACGCCGCGGTCGCGGCGAGAGGAGAGAACATGGCGACTCTGGGCCTTCCCCGTGTGGTTGTTTCCATGGGTGTCCTTGGCGCGTGCGTCCATGCATGCGTGGGGCAGGTCATCGATGCAACGTGGATTGATGACACGTCGGGCACTTGGTCCGACGCGGCTCGGTGGTCGTCACCCGACTTCCCGACGGCGCGGGGCCCGGACCTGTACCGGGCCATCATCGAATTCGACTCGGGCGGCGCGTACACGATCTCGCTCGGTGCCGCCATTGATCTTGACAGCCTGAGGTTCACCAGCACCGACGCCACGATCGACGGCGGCGGCACGGGCACCATCGTCGTTCGTACCGAGCTGGAGTTCGGCGACGGCACGGCACGGGCGATCTCGGAGCTCATGAGCGAGGGCACGCTGCTCTTCACCGGCGACCTCGTTGCGGAAATCGACGACACGCCATTGTGCCACGTGGGCTCCGTGGGTCGCAAGACCGGCACGGGCGACATCCTGCTGACGGGAACGACCGTCTTCGAGATCATGGACGGCAGCTCGTTCACGATCGAGAGCAGCGGCGACTTCGGCGGCGATGGCACCGCACGCATCATCAACGACGGCGTTTTCGCGAAGCAGTCGGCGGGGTTGACGCTCATCGAGGACGTGGGCTTCGTCAACACCGGCACCGTTGTCGTCGAGGACGGCACCCTCGAGATCACCAATCCGATCCTGCCCAGCGCGGGCACGCTCGGCCCGGCGACCTACGACATCTTCGACGCAGCGACGCTGGATCTGTCGGGCACGACGCTCGATACGAACCAGGCCGACGTGATCTTCCGCGGGCCAGATTCGGCGTTCCCGCAGTTCTCGGCCGTCGAGACGAACCAAGGCCTCGCGCGTGCCGAGGGTGGCGCCGACATCTCGTTCTCGCCCACCAGCGGGCTGGCCAACGAGGGCGTCCTCGAGGCGGACGGCGTGGGCTCGACGATCACCGCGACGGGCTCGCTGACCAACACGGGACAGATCACCGTGTTCAACGGCGGGATCGTTCGATCCGCCACGGTGGAGAACAACCTCGGCGTTGTCGAAGGCAACGGAACCATCCAGGCCGCGCTGTTCACCAACAACGGCTTGGTCAGCCCCGGGAACTCCCCGGGCGTGCTGGTCACCGAGAACCCTACCGGAACGCACTTCTTCCAGCAGGGATTCGACGGCACGCTGCTCATCGAGATCGAGGGACGCACGCCGGGCATCGATCACGACGTGCTCGAGATCCGCGGCGGCGCATTCCTCGACGGCGTGCTGCAGCTGGAGTTTTCCCCCTTCTCGGGGGAGCCGCCGGTGCAGCCGGGCGATCAGTTTGAGATCATCCTTGCCGACAGCCTCGACGGTCAGTTCCGCGACATCGAGCTCCGGGGCCTCGGCCTCGAGGGAGACGTCGACGTCCTCTTCACGCCCGGTGGGGTGGTGATCGTCGTGCAGCAGGTCCCGGCCCCGGGGGCACTCGTACTCCTCGGCCTGGGAGGGATGATGGCGGGCCGCCGGCGTCGGTGATCAGTCGAGTTCGCGAAGCGCTCCGGCAACGTCGTCGACGTGGCCGGGCACCTTGACCTTGCTCCAGACCTGCGCGACCTTGCCGTTCGCGTCGATCAGGAAGGTCGTGCGCTCGATGCCCATGTACGTTCGGCCGTACATGCTCTTCTCGACCCACACGCCGTACTTCTGCGCGACGACGGGGTCGGGCTTGCCTTCGTCGTTCTCGCGATCGTCGGCCAGCAGCGGGAAGTTGAGATCGTTCTTGGAGGCGAACTTCGCTTTGCTCTTCGTGTCAAGGATGCTGATGCCAAGGACCGTCGCGCCGAGCTCCTCGAACGCGGGGAGCTGATCGCGGAAGTCGCAAGCCTCCTGCGTGCAGCCACTCGTCGAGTCCTTCGGATAGAAGAACAGCACCAGCGGCTTGCCGGCGTAATCGGAGAGCGCGTGGGTCTGGCCGTCCTGGTCCTTCAGCTTGAACGCGGGTGCTTTTCGGCCGGCCTTGATCGGTCCTTCGGTCGTTGCGGGCATGGGTGCCTCCTTCCGGTGAGGAGGCTACGGCCTGCCGCGTGCGATGCCGGCGAGCGTCAATGCAGGATTCAGGAAAGCACCCATCGGACCATGGTCGCCGCCAGCACGACGCCCACCATCATCGCGATCGCGAAGCGGGCCATGACCGGCAGCGATGCCGGGTTGGGCGTGTGGGCCTGGCGGATGAGCGGGAGTCGCTCGGCCGTGGCGAGCCCGAGCGGTTCCTGCCCGCAGCGGGCCGAGTCCTGGACGATGGCGATGACGAGGTTGGCGTCGAACTGCCGCAGCCCAAGCCGCGTGGCCTGGCTGAGGAGACGATCGCGGGACTCGGGGCGGAGGATGGCCGAGCGACCGCCCTCCATGCTGGCGGCGACGCGGCAGGCGAAGACCCACCGCGCGTCGGCCGCGTCGATCGAGGCCGCCTGTCGGTTGGCCCGCGCAACCTCCAACTCGCGGGCGGCCTGCCGGATGGCCTCGCTGGGCCGCTCGGGCTGCGTGGCGTCGCCCACCAGTGACGCCACCGCCCGAGCCGCGTTGCGTGCCGGCAACGCCGTTGCACGCACGCCACGCCCGTCGCCGACGAGACGCAACGAATGACCATTTCCGGCAGATTCCACCATCGCAGTGCCGGAGGGTGCATATCTCGTGCCGAAGCGGCCCGAATCCGTCGATACACTGGCCAGCATGACCGAGGGAGACGCCCAACCCGAACAGCCCCTCCAGCCGGACGAACGCGCGGGCGATGCGCTGCCCGATCTGGCGGTTTCCCGGACGCCCGAGGCCGTCTTGCAAGAGCTCGGCCAGGCGGCACGCCGGGGCAAGCTGCCCGAATACGCCCCCGGCGGCCCCGACGACGCCCTGTTCCGCGCCAGTGCGCTCGGCCATCCTTTCGACCGGGACTTGCTGGCGTGGGCCGAACCACGCGACGGTGGCGTTCGACTCCGATTCGGGCTGCACTGGCGGAAGAAAGTTCCGATAATCTACGTCATCGCCATGATTGCGACGGTGGAGCCGGGCAGGTACTTCCTGGACGTCATGATCCCCGGCTCGTGGGGCTGGGGATCGATCATGTGGTGGTACTACCCGCTCACGATCCTGTCGCTGCCGATCATGTGGTGGAGCTTCGTCCGCAGTTCTCGAAAGACGACAGAGGAGACGGCCCGCGAAAGCCACGAGGCGATCCGGACGATCCTGGGGGCGGAAGCGGTTGGCCCGGATCGTCCCTGATAGGAAGTTTGCCCAACGCACGGAAAGGGCGGCCCGCCAGTTCCGATAGACTTATGGCCCCGGCGCGGCGTGACCGCGCCCCAAAGGAATCACCCATTCGGCCCGGCCGGCTCCAACAGGCCAGGAGGAAGCACATGCTCAAGTCTGCTCGTTCGTTCGAAGGCCTCGCCGGCCGGATGTCCTGCGTCATCGCCGCCTGCGGGCTCGCGCTCTCCGCGCCCGCGTTGGCCAAGCCCCAGGTGCTCGACTGGGTCCCCACCGACGTGAGCGGCGTCATCGCCGTCAACAACCTCGGCGGCGCGATGGGCGATCTTCGCGCGTTCTATCAGGCCAGCAACCTGCCGCCCATGGAAGGCGAGATGCAGGCGATGCTCTCGGAGGTCGACGGCGTGGGCGTCGATGCCGGCCGGTCGGCCGCGTTCTTCTTCATCGGTGGCGACCAGAACAGCGTGATGCTGCTGCCGGTCACCGGATACAACGAGTTCGTCACCGGGCGTGGTGGCGTGGGCGCGGGCGTCGAAGAGATCGAGTTCGGCGGCCAGAACGTCTTCGTGAAGAAGGTCAACGACTCGTACGTTGCCATGAGCGACGATGACGGCTTCCTGGAGATGTGGGAGCCCGCCAACGGCAACCTCGAGGCGCACGCCAGCGCCATCGGCAGCCGCTCGCTGAGCGCGGCCGAGTCGGCGGACCTCTTCATCGTTGGCTCCATCGCCTCGCTCGCCGATGAGTGGCGGCAGGGCTACGAAGGCATGAAGGGCATGGCCATGATGTTCGGCGGGCCTGAGGCCGCCCAGGGCTTCGGCGCGATCGACCCGCTGGTGGGCGCCTTCCTGACCGATGCGCAGGCAGGCGTCGTGACGCTCGACTTCGCCGCCGACGGCGTGACGGCTCGCATGCTGAGCCGCTTCAAGGAAGGCTCGATGCTGAGCGGCTTGTTCCAGGGCAAGTCGAGCACTGAAGGCCTGCTGGCCCGCGTGCCCGACATGCCCTTCGCGTTCGCGGCGGCGTACGACACGTCGTCGCCCGGCGTGCAGAGCATCCTGGGTATGATGCAGGAGGGCATGGGCGACGAGATGGCAGGCCAGGCCCGCGCCATGATGGACATGCTCAACAACTCCAGCGGCGGAGCCATGGTGCTGGGCGCTCCCTCGATGCAGGAAATGAGCATCGGCGCCGGCGCCTTCGTGCGGAGCGCCGCGTACTACCGCTCGGACGAGCCCGGCAAGCTGCAGAAGGCGTTGGCCGACGGCATGAAGATCGCCGACGGGCAGCGCACCGAGCAGGAAGGCCTGGTCATTACGACCAACACGAGCTACCGCCCCGAAGCCCGCGTGATCGACGGCGTGACCGTCGACGAGTGGGGCGTGACCACCAACATCGAGGGCGAAGCCAACGAGCAGGCCATGCAGGCCCAGATGGCCATGAGCATGATGTTCGGCAGCAACGGCCTGGGTGGCTACGTGGCCCCCACCGACAACGGCGTGGTCATGACCATGTCCCGCAACAGCCAGATGCTGACGCAGACGCTCGAAGCGGCGTCCAACGGCGGCGGCCTGGGCACCAACCAGAGCATCGACGCCATCTCGGCCAAGCTGCCCGGCGACCGGGCGCTGGAGCTCTACGTCGGCGTCGACCACCTGCTGGGTATCGGCGCCGCGTTCCTGGGCGACATCCCCGAAATGCCGCCGGTGGCGATCGTCGCGGCTAGCGGCGACGGCACCGCCGAGATCGCGCTGCACATCTCCCCCGTCGTCATCTCCAAGGGCATGGAGCTCGGCATGATGTTCGGCGGCATGGGCGGGCCGGGCATGGAGTTCGAAGACGACGGCATGGGCGGGCCGGCCTTCTGACCGACGCCGCGGCCCCATCCCGGTACTGGGCGCTGGCCCACGGACGCGCGGTTGCTCTCGAGCAGCCGCGCGTCGTTGCCATCCTGAACGCCACGCCCGACAGCTTCTATGACGGCGGCGAGCTTGCAAGCGTGGAGGCCGCCGTCGAGCGTGCACGGCGGGCGGTGCGCAAAGGCGCGGCGATGCTCGACGTCGGTGGCGAGAGCACGCGGCCGGGCGCACCGCGCGTCGCGGCAGACGAGCAGGTCGCGCGGGTCGTGCCCATCATCGAGGCGATTCGGGCGTGTGAAGATCGAGCGACGGCGGACGTACCCATCAGCGTCGATACGACGCGAAGCGATGTCGCGCGTGCCGCGATCGACGCGGGCGCCGACGCCGTCAACGACGTCTCGGGCGGCACGGAGGATCCGAAGCTGCTGGAGATCGTCGCGCACACCGGAGCGGGGCTGGTGCTCATGCACCGCGGCGCACCGCCGCCCCAGGACAGGTACGCCGACGAGTACGCGGACGAGCCCGACTTCGCCGGTGGCGTGGTGGCGACGGTGCAAGCGACGCTGGCGGCACACGCACAACGCGCGCTGGATGCCGGCGTTGCGCCCGAGCGGATCGTCATCGATCCGGGTCTCGGCTTCGGCAAGAGCGTCGAGCAGAACGTCCAGTTGCTCCGCCGCATCGGGGACCTTGCGTCGCTGGGTTACCCGGTGTACGTCGGGGCAAGCCGCAAGCGGTTCGTGGGGCGCATCTCGATCGGGCCCGAGAGCGAGCCGGCGGATCGGCTGGCGGGCTCGCTGGCATGCACGCTCCTGGCCGCCCAGGGCGGAGCCCTGCTCCACCGCGTGCACGACCCCACCGAGCACGTCCGGGCCTTATCGGTATTGAGCGCCTGGAATGCCGGGCGCGAGAATGGGGTTTGACCGTGGCCCTCGCTCCGCCGAACGCCGAAGCGAACGGCCTCGGTGGAAGGCCGAGTGAGGCTCGCTAGGATCGGGTGTCCGGTCCTCGCGGCACCGGAATGGATGGGTCTGTGAACGACCCCGAGCGACGCAAGGAGCCACGCATGGCCAACGAGCACGTACAAGAGTTTACCGACGCTAACTTCGAGGCCGACGTGCTCAAGAGCGACCAGCCCGTGCTGGTCGACTTCTGGGCCGAATGGTGCATGCCGTGCCGGATGCTCGCGCCGATCGTGGACCAGCTCGCCGAGGACTTTGCGGGCAAGGTCAAGGTCGGCAAGCTCGACACGGACGCGAACCGCGACGTCGCGGTGAAGTACGGCATCCACGCGATCCCGACCATCATCCTCTTCAAGGACGGCGAGCCGGTGGAGAAGTTCATCGGCCTCAAGAACCGCGAGGAACTCGCCGCCGCGATGGAAGGCGCCGTCAGCGCGGCCTGACGCTTTATCCCCACGCGGGCCATACAGTCACCCCCTGGTGAGCAGCACGAACCCACAGTCCGGCCAGACCAACGGCGCCCGCCTTCGCTGCGGTGCGGTTGGTGTTGGGCGCATGGGCCGCCACCACGCACGCGTGTACGGCCAGCTCCCCGACACCGAGCTGGTGGGCGTCGTCGACGCGGACGTCGAGCGCGCGGCCGACATGGCCGAGCAGTTCGGCGGCAAGGCGTTCAGCGATCTTGACGACCTGCTGGCCGAGGGCGTCGACGCGGTCTCGATCGCCGCGCCGACGACGGCGCACCGCGACCTGGCCGAGCGCTGCATCAACGCCGGCGTGCACTGCCTCATCGAGAAGCCGCTGGCCGGCACGTCGAAGGACGCCGAGGCCATCCGCGACCTGGCCGAGCAGCGCGGCGTGGTACTGATGGTCGGGCACATCGAGCGGTTCAACCCGATCATGCGGGCGATGCAGCGTGCGACGGCCGAGGATGACTCGATCACGCCTCGCTTCATCGAGGTGCATCGCGTCAGCCCGATGACCTTCCGCAGCGTCGACATCGGCGTGGTTATGGACATGATGATCCACGACCTCGATGTCGTGCTCATGCTCATGGGCGGGCAGGAGCCCGACGAGATCCAGGCCGCGGGCGTCGCGGTGGTGACCGAGCACGAGGACATCTGCAACGCGCGGCTGACCTGGCGCAAGCCCGGCGGCGCCTGCGTTGCAAACATCACGGCCAGCCGGCTGGCGCTCAAGACCGAGCGCGTGACCCGCATCACGGGCGAGAAGGCGTACATCAAGCTCGACTACGGGGCCAAGACGGGCGTCATCATCCGTCGCACCGCGAACGAGCTGCAGATGCAGGAGATCCAAGCCCAGCTCCGCAGCGGCGTCGACCTGACGGACCTCAAGTGGGACGAACTGGTCAACGTCGAGCAGCTCGAGATCGACGACGGCGAGCCCATCGTGATGGAGATCCGCGCGTTCCTCGACGCGATCCATACCGGCAGCCCGCCGCCGATCGACGCCCGGGCCGGGTTCGCCAACGTGCGGACGGCCCAGCGCATCGTCGAAGCCATCCGTGCAACCATGGGCGACAACCTCGCCGCGTCGAATCCAAACATCGAGGGCGTGACCGGCCCCGGGCAGGAAGCCCCCGTCGGCCGTCCCTCCGGTCGCTGAGAGACCCCGAGCCGAAGAGCCGGACCGCGAAATCGTCAGGCTCGCCCCGCACGGACGCCACTTTAGCTAGACTTTCCCCCGTTCCGGTGGCGTTGCCCATCGGTCGCACGCCCACCCGTCCGAGACCCAACGCCATGGCCGACCAGCAGCCCAGTACGCCCGCGAGCCCTTCGCCGACGCCGCCCGCCGACCCGGCGCCCCAGCCAGAACCGACGGCGCAGGTATCCGAGACCATGCCCACCACCGAGGCGCTCAGCGACGAGCTTTCGAAGCAGATCGATGCGGCCATGGAGGCGTCGACCCCGCCGGCGGCCGGTTCGCAGGGCGGCGGCGCAGGCAAGCAGCCCGGACAGAGCGGCATCCGCGGCCCGCGCGTGGTCGGCGGCCAGGGCCGGCCCAACCTCCGCGAGGGCAAGGTCGTCAACGTCACCGAGAACGACATCTTCCTCGAATTTGGGCCCAAGGAGCTGGGCATCGTCTCGCGCGGCCAGTGGCGTGAGGGCGAGAACCTGCCCGAGGCCGGCCAGGACCTCGAAGTCATCGTCGAACGGTTCGACAAGGCCGAGTCGATCTACGTCTGCGCCCGCCCGGGCGCGATCCGCAAGGCCATCTGGGACACGCTGCAAAGCGGCCAGGTTGTCGAGGCGACGTGCGTCGGCACCAACAAGGGCGGGCTCGAGATGGAACTCGCCGGCGGGCACCGCGCGTTCCTGCCGGCCAGCCAGGTCGCCATCGAGCGCGTGAACGACCTCGACAAGTTCGTGGGCCAGAAGCTCGAGTGCGAGGTGCAGCGCGTCGAGCGACGCGGCCAGGGCAACGTCGTGCTCAGCCGGCGGTCGATCCTCGAGAAGGAACGCGCCAAGGAAGCCGAGAAGCTCAAGGACACGCTTGCGGTCGGCCAGATCGTCGAGGGCACGGTGCAGCGCATCGCGCCGTTCGGCGCGTTCGTCGACATCGGCGGCATCGACGGGCTCGTGCACGTCTCGGACCTCTCGCACGATCGCATCGGCCAGGGCGAGAACGCCGTGCGCAAGGTCGTGAAGGAAGGCCAGCAGGTCCGCGTCGAGATCCTGAAGATCGACTGGGAGAACCAGCGCATCGGCCTGGGCATGAAGCAGCTCCAGGCCGACCCATTCACCGAGAAGGTGGGCGAGATCGAGGAGGGCGCCGAGGTCTCGGGCCGCGTCACGAAGATCATGGACTTCGGCGCGTTCGTCGAGGTCGCCCCGGGCGTCGAGGGCCTCGTGCACATCTCCGAGCTCGACCACAAGCGCGTCAAGGCCGTCGGCGACGCGGTGAAGCCCGACGAGGTCGTGAACGTGAAGGTCCTGAGCATCGAGCCGGGCAAGCGTCGCATCAGCCTGAGCATCAAGGCCCTCAAGCCGGCCCCCGCCGGCGCCAAGGGCAAGGGCGAGCGTGGGCCGAGCGCCGACGAGATCCTGAAGGAGACGCCCCAGCTCCGCCGCCTGCGCGAGAAGTTTGGCAACAGCGGCTTCAAGGGCGGGCTGGGCTGAATTCGTCTTGGAGCTTGAAGCAAGAACCCACGCGACGGCGTGGGTTTTTCATGCGCTGGCCGAGACGCCCGTGGAGCCGAAGCCTTGTGTACCGCGGGCGGTCTCGTCGAGGTCGTCGACGACGACGACGTCGCACATGGCGACCGGGGCGATGACGAGCTGGGCGATGCGGTCGCCGTGCTCGATGGTCTGGCGGTCCTTCAAGAGGTTGATCAGCGCGATGCGCAGCTCGCCGCGGTAGTCGGCGTCGATCGTGCCGGGTGCGTTGGGCACCGTGATGCCGCGCTTGGTGGCCAGGCCGGAGCGCGGACGCACCTGGCCCTCGAAGCCGCCCGGGATGGCGATCGCGAGCCCCGTGGGCACGACGGCGATCTCGCCGGGCGCGAGCGTCATGGTGGGCGTTGCCTCGGGCAGGCACGCGGCGACGTCGAGGCCGGCGGCGTGCGCACTCTGGCGGCGCGGAATCGTCGCGCGCTCGTCGAGCACGCGGAAGCGCACGGGCGGTAGCGTCATCGGGCGTTGGCCCAGCGGCGGCCGGTCTCGACGCTGGCCGAACTCGACAGGCTGGCGAGCTGGCGGTCGGCCGCGGCGACGATGCGTTCGGCCGACTGGATGGCGCGGTCGAGGCTGCTCACCCCGGCCACTCGCTTGTAGGTGTCGCCGCCGGGGCGCTGGGCCATGCGGGCCTCGCTCTCCTTGCGGGCGGTGCGGAGCTCCACCAGCGCCACCTCGGCCCGCGCACGCGTGGCGCGGAGGTCGGCCAGCAGCGTCGGCAGGTCGGGCTTCTTGGTGATGGTGGCAGTGGCCATTGTGTCGTGGGGGTGTGGTGGGGTCTCGCGTGCGGGCGTGGCTCTCAAGACCTGGAGCGGCTCCGCGATGGCGTGAACGCAAGTTTAGCCGTCTCTTGTTGGTCGGATCGCCTCCGGCGTTTCTGCCTGCGTGCTCGGGCTCAGTGGTTTCCCGCATTCCCTCCGAGGCTGGGGATCCATCGCCGCAGCTCGGCGAGCACGGCGTCGCGGTTGGTCGGGTCGGGCATGGCCCGCAGCGCTTGCAGGGCCTCGAAGCCGTCGGGCCAACCGGAACCCTCGCCGGCATCTCGCAGCCGCAGCACGCCGGGGCAGGCGGTCTCGACCAGCTCCTCGGCGGCGTGGACGAGCACCTCGTGCAGCTTCTCGCCCGGGCGGATGCCCGTCTCGACGATGGTCTGGCGGTTGGGATGCTGGCCCGGGCCGGCCGCCACCTCGTTCCAGGCGGGCTCGAGGCCGTGGGCGCGGGCGAAGCGTTCGGCCAGCGTCGCGATCTCGACGGGCTCGCCCATGTCGAGCACGTAGACGCCGCAGCCATCCGCTGATCCTTCTTCGGGCTCGAGCGCACCGGCGTGGGCAACGAGCAGCGCCGCCTCGCCGATGGTCATGAAAAACCTTGTCATGCGGCGGTCAGTGATCGTGATGGGCTGGCCCTCGGCGACCTGGGCGCTCCAGATGCGCAGCACGCTGGCGGCCGAGCCGAGCACGTTGCCAAAGCGCACGATCGAGACCCGCGTCGGCCTCCCCTCCGCCCTGGCCCGCGCATCGGCGGCGATGCCGTAGGCCTCGGCCAGCCTCTTGGTCGCGCCCATGACCGAGCGCGGCGCGACGGCCTTGTCGGTCGAGACCAGCACGACGCGGTGCGCGCCGGCCTCGATGGCCGCGTCGACCAGCGCCGCCGTGCCCATCGCGTTGTTGGCGATGGCCTGGGCCGGGTGGTCTTCCATCAGCGGCACGTGCTTGTGCGCCGCGGTGTGGAAGACGATCTGCGGGCGCTCCTGGTTCAGCAGGCGCCGCGTGCCGGCGCGGTCGGCGACGTCATGGAGTAATGCGCGGCGGGCGACGTCGGGGTGGGCCCACGCCAAACGCCGATCGATCTCGAACAGCGCGTTCTCGGCGCGCTCCATCAGGATCATGCTCGCCGGCGAGAAGCGGGCGCACAGGCGGGCCAGCTCGCTGCCGATCGACCCGCCCGCGCCGGTGACGAGCACGCGCTTGCCGTGGATGAGCTCGCGCAGCGGCGCCTCGTCGGTCTCGCGCATGGGCCGGCCGATGAGGGCCTGCAGGTCGATGACCGGGGCCGTGCTCATGGTCGCGCCGGCCTTGGAGTCCGGCGGCCCGCCGAGCCCGACGAGCACCGGCGGCTGCCGCTTCAAGAGATCAACCACCGGCGGCAGGAAGCGCTCCTCGAGCCCGGCCTCCTGGATCGCCTGGCGCACCCGCGCGATGCCGGCGTGGTCGTCCAGCGGCAGGCTCACGATCGCGACGCGCACGCCCATGTTCTCGCGGGCGTTCTCGAGGGCCTCGAGCGAACCGAGCGTCGGCACGCCGATGAGCCCGGTGTGCCCCTTCTCGCCGATGCCGGTGAGCACGAGGCCGACGATCATGGGCCCGCCCTCGGGGATGGACCGGGCGGCCAGGGCGGCGGTGGTTGCGTCGCCGACGATGACGCTGGGCACGCCGGCCAGGGGCAGCAGGCCCCGGGGTCTTGCTCTGGTCGTGGCCTTCGGCGCGGGCCCGGTCGTGGCCCCGGTCGTGGCCCCGGTCGTGGTACTCTGGGCAAGCTGGCTCATGGGTGGTGTATCGGCCGGATGGCCCCGACAGGGGCAGACTCACGCCGCGCGCCCGCTCGCATGCTCCTCGATGACACCCCTAGACCCGAAGCTCACCGTCTTCTCCGCCGGCCTGCCGCGGCGCGTGGTGGTCATGGCGACGACGCGGTAGGTAACGCTCGCCGTGCCGGGCGGGATCGTCTCGTCGCGGAAGCGGCGCTCCGGGGCGGTGCACACGAACTCGAACCTCCCGTCGAGCCCATCGCGGCGGTGCACCTCGTAGGTCACGCCGCGCAGGCGCCGCCCGCCCTCCGCACGATTGTCGCACCTGAAGGTCGCCGCCAGCGAGCCGTCTTCCAGGAGCCGGAACGCGAATCGGAAGGGCGTGCCCGGCGCCGGCATCGGCGACGCGTCGCGCCTCGAGGGAATCTGCGCCTCGGCCAGGACCTTCCTCGGGCTGGGCTGCGCCGCGGCGAAGGCGCGCACGCGGCCGACGGCGTGCGAGGCGCGCGTGCGCAGGCGGCCCGTGCGATCGCGGTAGCGCTGCAGCGCGGCGGCCGCGGCGTCCCTCGCCCGCTGGTACGCCCGCTCGGCCTCCTCGGCGGCCTGGGTCAGGCCGTCCAGCTCGTCGACGGTGGCGTCGTCGAGCCCGATCGACTCGGGGTCGCCCTCCCACGCCTTCACGTGGGTCTGGCACCAGGGGATCACGTCGGGCAACCGCTCGGGGATGGTGGTCATGCCGGTTGTTTCGGCGAGGCGGGCGGCCGACTGAACCAAAATCTGGCAGAGGCGGCATGATTCCGCGTTTGCGTCAACCAGGGCGACGTTCTGGTCCGCCAGAACGCGATGCTGGCCGCCCAGGAGCGGGATCCGGATGACCGGAATCTCGTTTTGGTCATCCGAAGTGGCGTGCCGGGAGGCCGGATCGGGGTTGTGGTGGGCCGGTCTGGAGTTGTGGGCGGCCGCGACGATCCGGCCGGCAGGCCGCATCAGTCGTGACGGGCGGGCTTGATGAAGCTGGCGGCTCTCCTTACCAATCGCTGAATGCGGGAAGGTTGGAGCGCCAGACACTGGCGGGAATCCCTCTGGTCGAAGCCGGATGTGGGAACATAGAAGCCATAGCAACCCGGGGAAAGCTCTGTGGCTGCAAAACGGACGGGCCCCTCGGGGCCGTCGACCTCATAGACATCGAAGCGATGACGCTGGCGGCGATACAGCGGGTGGGGAAGCTCCAGTGGCTCGGATGGCACCGACCTCCATTCGTAGCGCCACGGATTGATGCCGGCAATGACGCCTTGGCCTTCGGAGACCACGGTCACGGGTTTCCAGTCGCCCATCGTCTTGCCTCAGGAAAGGTCCGATGTGTGGGGCGCCGCGGTGGCGTGTCTAGATTCGATTCAGTCCGGTCCGATCTCAATCCAGGATAGGGCAGGGACGTGCGGGCTTGGCGTACTGGGCGGCCGCAACCGGGGCTTGGACGGATCAACCCGTGGGCGGCTCGGTCGCCGACGGGTGGTAGCCGCACTCGGGGCAGCGGATGGCGCCGTTGGTCTTGGACGACTCGGGCAGGCCCGCGAGGTCGTAGCCGCAGCGCATGCAGCGGCCCTTGCCGTAGCGGCCGACGGGAAGCATGGGCGCCAGGCAGAGCGCGGCGAGGGCGCTGCCCAGGGGGATGATGCCCACGATCACGGGGAGCACGGCGCCGTCGTCGGACATCACGCCGGACTCGAGCAGCAGGCCGCACGCGGGCGGCGTGGCCGCGGCGGCGGCCACGCCCGCGAGCGTCATCGCGGCCATGAGAAGGTGCATCGAGCGCGTGCCAAGACGACTGGCGGCGACGCCCAGGCCCGTGAGCTGGCCGTACCACACCGGCGTGACGAGGATGGCGACGAACGTGCCGATGACGACGGCGAAGCCCATCGTCGAGCTGGGGTTCGCGTTGAGCCACGCGTAGCCCGCGAGCAGCCACGCGGCCATGCCGACCGCGACGTAGAGCCACGCCCACGCATAGGCCGGGCCGTCGCTGGCCAGCCGGTTCTTAGGACCGCGCTTATCCAGGACAAGCAGCGTGGCGATGCCCAGCGCGCCGGCCAGGAGCAGCGCGATGGCGGCCTGCGGCAGGCCCCAGGCCCAGGACTCGCGGACGAGGTCGGCCACGGCGCCCGGCTACTCGCAGCCCAGCCCGACCGCCCGCTGGAAGCCCAGCAGGTCGACGAGGCTGAGGCGGCCGTCCTGGTTGAAGTCGGCCGAGGGATCGCCGGCGTCGAAGAGCCGCAGGAAGGCCAGCACGTCATAGACGGTGGCCTCGCCGTCGCCGTCGAGGTCGGCGCGGCAGGGGAGGCAGGTGGCGATGTCGACGATCGAAAGGCCACCGACACCGTTGGAAGCCCACAGGTAGTGGTCGAGGAGGTCGGCACCGCGAGCGGCCGTTGGCACGAAGTGCACCAGCCGCATCGCCGAAGGGTCGCGCACCTCATACACGTAGATGCCACCCTGGTCGCCCGCATAGAGATAGCCGTTGCGCTCGACCAGCGAGAACCGGCCGGCACCCGCGATGCGACCAATCTCGACCGGATTGGTCGGGTCTCGCACGTCGAAGGCGGTGATGAAGCCGCCGACCGGCGGCGGACCGTAGAAGTTGAGCGAATGTACGAAGGCAACATCGCCCGAGGTGTTCAGGGCAATGGACTGGCCCTCGCCGTTAACGGGCGCTTCCGCTATACGCACAAGGCCGGCGTCGTAGACCGCCAGCGAGCCGACTTCCAGGTGCTGGCCCGCGGCGGCCACAAAGAGGTCATTGCGAGCAACGAACGCGTTGCCACGGATCTCACCAACCTCGACCGGCGACCTGGGGTCCGAAACGTCGAACACGATCGCACCCCCACGATCCGCACGCGCTCTGGTCATGGCCACCAGGTCGCCGGAAGCTGTGGCGTGCAAAAGGTCTTCGACCGCGTCGAAGGTGCCCAGCACCTCCGGAGATGTTGGATCCGAGACGTCGGCGACGACCAGTTCGCGGTCCGGGCCTGCGAAGTACGCGGTCTCGCCGTTCCTGGAAATCCTGCCGGCGAGATCCGAGGCCGGCAGCCCACCCAGCAGGACGGGCGCGGTCGGGTCGCGCACGTCCAGCACGAGGAAGCCCATGCTGGTGCTATGGGCGTAGGCGAAGCTGCCATCGAGAAGGACCGCGCCAACCGGTCCGAATTCGTCGATCGTCTTGACGATGCGCGGCTGGCAGCCAATCGGCCGCGGCGGGCATCCGGCGGCCAGGGCGATCTGGAAGGCGTCGAGGTCCGCCGGCGTGAGCACGCCGTCGCCGTCGAAGTCGGCGGCCAGGTCGCCTAGCTCGAAGAGGTTCAGGAACACGAGCACGTCGGCGGTGTCGGCCCGGCCGTCGCCCGTGAGGTCGGCGGTGCACCGCTCGCAGAGGACGTCGATGACGGCGACGGCGCCGACTTCGGGCACGCCATCGATCCGCTGGCCGGGCGCGCCGACGTAGGCGGTGCGACCATCGCTGGCCAAGCCCGCGTACGAGAACACCAGCCCGGACTCAGCGCCCACGCGCCCCACCTCGTGGTACAGGCCCGAGGCGTCTCGCTCGAACGCGTACACGTGGCCTCGGTCGCGATCGGAGACCAGCATCTGGCTCGCGTCGGAGCTCAGGCCGATGGTGGCGTACAGGCGATCGTTCGTTCCCGAGCCGCGGACGGCCTGGTCGTAGGACCAGGTTCCGCCTTCGAGCCGGAAGGTGTGGGCAACGATCTGGTCGGCGGTCGTAGCATCGATGCCTCGGGAAGTCACCGCCAGCACACCGTTTCGCATGATCGGCTCGTTGATTTCTTCGATGTGTCCGGGCTCGGGCGTTGCGATCACCTGCGGGTCGGCAAACGTTCCATCGGGCTGCTGCCGGTACGCGACAACAACACCGGCACGCCGCACGCCCAAGCGATCGGCGTTCGAGGCCGACACGAACAGCCATCCATCTCGGAGTTCAAGGTTGTACGCATACCTGGGAAAGGAAGTGGCTTCAACGAGATGGCTGGGATACTCGATCAGCTGGCTCTGTTGCCAGTTGTCGTCGTCACGCTGGTACACCCACAGGTCCGCACCGTCCAACTCCGCGAGGACGAGCGTGTCGCCCTCGATGGCGTTCGATCTTGCGAAGCTGTATGCGTCGGGGTGGGGCTGGTCGATGCGTTGCTCGACGACGAACCGCCCGGCTTCCTCGACGAAGACAAAGGCCTCGCGATTGCCACCGGCAACGATCCTCGTGCCATCGAAGTCGACCCGGCCGCTGGCCGAGGACGCACCCGAAGAGCCGTCGATCGTTTGCTGGAGTTGCCACTCGCCCTCGAATCGCGAGTAGATGTGGATCCCCCCGCCCGACACCACCAGCCTGTCGCCCTCCAGCCAGACCCCGGTGCCGAACTCGGCCCCCTCTATTGGCCTCGGGTTCTCGATGCGTTGCTCCAGGCATTGGCCCAGGGCGGCCGGCGCCAGCGAGCAGGTCAGGGCGATCGAGAGGGCGGGGATGAATGGGCGGATCATGGCGGCCTCCTTCCGGTGTCAGTCTACCGGGAAACCGCCCGAACCCAAGGGGTTTGCCGCCCGGGTTTTCCGGGCATGCGGGCCAGCCAGCCGCATGGTCGGGAACACGGCAGGTTCGGGCGGTGATCGCAGCGTGGGCCGCGGCTTTCCTATCATTCTCGAAGAGAGCCCGCACCCCTTTTCGACCGCGAGGGACGCTTCCTTGATGACCAGCCTCGAGACCGGTTCCAACACCAACCAGAGCACCAATCAGAGCACCAACCAGGGCACGGCCGGCGACGCCCGGATGCCCGGCGGGCTCGCCCCGACCGACACGTTCGTGCACCGCCACATCGGGCCGGACGAAGCCGAGGTCGCCGAGATGCTGGGGCTGCTCGGGTACGACTCACTCGAAGCGCTGATCGAGGCGGCGGTGCCGAGCCAGATCCGCACCGAGGCGCCGCTGAACGTCGGGCCGCAGCGCGGCGAGCACGAGCTGCTGGCCGAGCTGCGCACCATCGCAGGCAAGAACGAGGTGCGTCGCAGCTACATCGGCATGGGCTACACGGGCACGATCGTGCCGCCGGTCATCCAGCGGAACATCCTCGAGAACCCCGGCTGGTACACGCAGTACACGCCCTACCAGGCCGAGATCAGCCAGGGCCGGCTCGAGGCGCTGCTCAACTTCCAGACGATGGTGAGCGACCTGACCGCGCTGCCGCTCGCGGGCGCGAGTCTCTTGGACGAAGGCACCGCCGCCGCCGAGGCGATGGCGATGTGCGTGGCCGTCAAGAACAAGCCCAGGTTCGTCGTCGCCGACGACTGCCACCCGCAGACCATCGCGGTCGTGCAGACGCGGGCCGACTCGATGAACGTCGAGGTCGTCGTGTGCCCGGCGTCGGAGATCGAATCCAAGCTCGAGGGCGCGGCGGGCGTGCTCGTGCAGTACCCGACCACCGACGGTCGCGTGGAGTGCTACGAATCGCTGGCCAGCACGGTGCACGAGGCGGGCGGCATGCTCGTGTGCGCGTGCGACTTGCTCGCGCTCACGCTGCTCAAGCCCCCGGGCGAATTCGGGGCCGACGTCGCCGTCGGCAGCGCCCAGCGCTTTGGCGTGCCCATGGGCTTCGGTGGGCCGCACGCGGCGTTTTTCTCGACGCGCGAAGAGTTCGCCCGCAAGATGCCGGGCCGGATCATCGGCGTCAGCAAGGACGCTCACGGCAACACGGCCTATCGCATGGCCATCCAGACGCGCGAGCAGCACATCAAGCGCGATCGGGCCACCAGCAACATCTGCACGGCCCAGGCGCTGCTGGCGATCATGGCCAGCATGTACGCGGTGTACCACGGGCCCGAGGGGCTGCGCCGGATCGCGATGCGTGTCTACACCATGACCCAGACGCTGCGCGCAGGGTTGCTCGGCGGCGGGCACGAGATCGCCGAGGATCAAGTCTTCGACACGCTTCGCATCAAGCCGAGCGGGGCGAGTGCGGCCGACGTGGTGCAAGCGGCCGATGCTCGAAAGATCAACCTGCGCGACTTCGGCGACGGCACGCTGGGCGTCACGATCGACGAGTCGACGACGCCCGAGGACGTTGCCGACCTGCTGGCGTGCTTCGGCGTCGAGGCTGATGTCAATGAGCTGGCTAGCAAGGCACACAGGGAAGTCGCGCCCGCCTTCCAGCGCTCCAGCGGCTACCTCACGCATCCGGTCTTCAACACGCACCACAGCGAGACCGAGATGTTGCGGTACATCTACAAGCTGCAGCGGCGGGACCTCTCGCTGGCCGACAGCATGATCCCGCTGGGCTCGTGCACGATGAAGCTGAACGCCACCAGCGAGATGCTGCCGGTGACGTGGCCCGAGTTTGGCGCGCTGCACCCCTTCGCGCCGGCCGAGCAGACGACGGGCTACGAGCTCATGTTCGACCGGCTCGAGGCGTGGATCGCCGACATGTGCGGCCTGCCGGCCGTGAGCCTGATGCCTAATGCGGGCAGCCAGGGCGAGTACACGGGCCTGCTGACCATCCGCGCCCTGCACAAGAGCAAGGGCGAGGACCGCGACGTCTGCCTCATCCCCACGAGCGCCCACGGTACGAACCCGGCCAGCGCGATCATCGCGGGCATGCGGGTGGTGGCGATCAAGTGCGACGCCAAGGGCAACATCGACCTCGACGACCTGCGGGCCAAGGCCGAGCAGCACAAGGACAAGCTGTCGGCCCTGATGGTGACCTATCCCAGCACGCACGGCGTGTTCGAGCCGACGATCAAGGACATCTGCCAGATCGTGCACGACCACGGCGGCCGCGTGTACATGGACGGCGCCAACCTGAATGCGCAGGTCGGCCTGTGCCGGCCGGGCGAACTCGGCGCCGATGTCATCCACCTGAACCTGCACAAGACGTTCTGCATCCCCCACGGCGGTGGCGGCCCGGGCATGGGGCCGATCGCCTGCACCGAAGAGCTCGCGGCCTTCCTGCCCGGCCACCCGGTGCGGCAGCCTTCGAGCGCGGGCAGCCAAGCCATCGGCCCGGTGAGCGCGGCGCCGTACGGCTCGCCCAGCATCCTGACCATTTCCTATGTCTACATGGCGCTCATGGGCTCGGCCGGGCTGAAGCGTGCTACCGAGATCGCCATCCTCAACGCCAACTACATGGCCAAGCGGCTCGAGGGCCACTACGACGTGCTCTACCGCGGGCCGAGCGGCCGGGTGGCGCACGAGTTCATCATCGACTGCCGGGCGTTCGACAAGAGCGCCGGCATCAAGATCGACGACATCGCCAAGCGGCTGATGGACTACGGCTTCCACGCCCCCACCATGGCCTGGCCCGTGCCCGGCACGCTCATGATCGAGCCGACCGAGAGCGAGGCCAAGATCGAGCTCGATCGCTTCTGCGACGCGCTCATCGCCATCCGCCAAGAGATCCGCGACATCGAGGAGGGCAAGGCCGACCGCGAGGACAACGTCCTGCGCAACGCCCCGCACACCCAGGCGGCGCTCATGGCCGACGCGTGGACGCATCCCTACGGCCGCGAGCAGGCCGGCTACCCGGTCGAGTGGCTGCGCGAGAGCAAGTTCTGGCCGAGCGTCGGCCGCGTGGACAACGCCTACGGCGACCGGCACCTGGTGTGCACGTGCCCGAGCGTGGAAGACGTGGTGGCGGGGTCAGCCTGAGACGTTGGCCCGCCGCATCGGCGCCGGCTTCAGGTACGTCAGGCTCCGCCACAGCCACTCCATCGGTCCGAATCGGAACTTCGACAGCCAGAGCGGGCTGATGACCAGCTGCAATGCCCAGACGCCGAGGATGATGGGGACGAGCTGGCTGCGGCTGAACTCACCGAAGTAGCCCAGCCCCCAGCCGTAAAAGACGAACGCGCCAATCAGCGACTGGCTCAGGTAGTTGGTCAACGCCATTCGTCCGACCGAGGCAAGGGCGTGCCGTAGCCAGCCGACGGCGCCGCTCTTGCACAGCAGCATGACGACGGCCACCCACGCCAGGGCGACGCCGATGCTGCCGAGGTAGTTGAACCAGCCCACGACGCCGAAGAAGGCCACCGGGTCGAAGTCGTTGGCGTGGTTGATGAGCACGCCCCCGCCCACGAGGCCGCCGCCAAGCGTGGCGCCCGCCACGAGCATCGTGGCGTAGAAGCGGGTGGATCGGGCGGCCTTGAAGACGCCGGCCTTGTGCAACGCCATGCCGAGCAGCATGAGGGCCGACACGCGCCAGACGACCCACGTGGCGAAGACCCAGGTCTGCATGAAGATGACGCTCGGCGCATGGGCCAATGCGCGAGCGAAGAATCCGCCGAGGGCGGCCTCGCTCTCGTCGGCCAGCGAGGCCTCGGTGGGATAGAACATGATCTTCATGTCGACCCACGCATCGGCCATGCCGCCACTCTCGGCGCTGCGCATGGCCTCGAACAGCATCTGCTGCACGGCGCTCAAGGCCATGCCCACCGGCAGGAGCAGGCTTGCGATCAGCAGCAGCCACTTGGTCCGCAGCTTGCGCAGCGGGTAGACCATCATCCCGACGAGCGCGTAGGCCACGAGTATGTCGCCGAACCAGATCAGGTACGCGTGCACCATGCCGATCGCCAGCAGCCAACCCATGCGGCGGTAGTGCACGCCAGCGGCGCTGCGGTTCGTGGCGGCCATCCGCTCGGCCATGAGCGCGACGCCCGCGCCGAAGAGCATGGAGAAGATTGCCATCATCTTCATGTCGAAGAGCAGGTGGCTGGCGAGCCAGGTCGCGTAGTCGGCGCCCTCGAAGCCGCCGCCGGCCGGCGGGTTGAAGAACGCCGTGCCGGTGAACGCGAAGATCGGGATGTTCATCACGAAGATGCCCAGCAGGGCCACGCCGCGGAGCGTGTCGATCGAGTCGAAGCGGTCCTGTCGGACGGTCGGCCCGAGCGGACCGGGCTCTGGATGTTGCATCGAGGCAGGCCGATCGGGGAGGGCGGAAGGCTCGCTGTGCATTGCCCATGGTATCGTGCGAGCGCATGAAAAGACGGCGACCGGCTCGTGGACCGGCCGCCGCCTGGGTAAAGAGAGAAACACCAGAGGATCAGGGAGTCAATCGGATCGGCCGGTCAGGGGCAGCCGGCGGTGAACAGGTTCTGGAACTCGAGGAAATCGAACACGGTGAACGCCCCGTCGCCGTCGATGTCGGCCCGCGGATCCATCGCGTCGAAGGCCGACTGGAACGCCAGGAAGTCGAACAGGTTCACGCTGCCATCACCGTCGAAGTCGGCCACGCAGGGAGTCGTGCCGACCGCATCGTTGATGAAGACGCTCGTCGTGTTGCTGTCGCGGTTGGTGACGGCGACGTCGCTCGAGCCGTTGGCGTCGAGATCGGCCACGGCCGCGAAGTCGGGCTGGACGCCCACGGGCAGGACGAGCGCGGCGCCGAAGCCCAGGCCGCCCAGGTTCTCGAACACGGAGATCGAGCCGCCGTCGTTGTTGATCGTCATGATGTCCGGACCGGCCGCCGAGCCGGGGGCGAAGTTGCCCACGTACATCTCAGAAGGATCGACCGAGCCGACCGGGAAGCGGCCCGCGCGGGCGAGCGTGCCGCCGGTGTTGGCGTACACGTCGACGTTGTTCTCGATCGTGATGGCGAAGTCCTGGTCGCCGTCGGCATCGAAGTCGGCCGCGACGATGCCCTCGGGGCGCTCGCCGGGCGTGCTGATGACCTGGCCGGGCGTGAAGCCGCCCGCGCCGTTGCCGTTGAGGATGCGCACGGTGCGGTCGTCGTGGCTGGTGACGGCCAGGTCGGCCAGGCCATCGCCCGTGAAGTCGGCGATGGCGGCCGAGCGGGGCTCGAGTCCGACCGAGATGGTCGTGCTGCTGGTCGAGGCGCCCAGGTCGAGCATCACCGACACCGAGTTCGAGTCGCGATTGACCACGACGAAATCGGCCTGCGGGTTGCCGTTGAGGTCGCCCTTGACGATCCAGACCGGCTCGAGCTGCGTCGGGGCGCTGCCGCCGGCGACGAAGGTGCCCGCACCGTTGTTGAGCATGATCTGGGCGCGGTTGGGGCCGTCGAAGACGATGACGAGGTCTTCGTCGCCGTCGCCGTCCACGTCGTGGCTGATGGCCGCGTCGGCGCCCACGCCGGCGCCCAGAAACGTCACCGGACCAGGGACGAAGCTGCCCGCGCCGTCGCCGGCGAAGACCAGGATGCGGTCGTTGTTGTCGGCGATGACGGCCAGATCAACGAGGCCGTCGCCGGTGAAGTCGGCGGCGGCGACGCCCGAGGGCCGCTGCGCGGTCGCCAGATCGGTGCGCGGACCGAAGCTGATCTGGGCGTTCGCCGTGCCGGCAACGGCGCCGGCGGCGATAGCAAGAGCGAGCGTGCGGGTGAACGAATTCGAGTGCATCTACATTCTCCAGAGCATTGCGAGGGGGTAGGAATCAAGCCGCCGCGGCTCTCCTCCAGTCGCGACGTGCTGAGCTATAGGCAACGGACGTGCCAGCACGAAAGTGCCCCTCCCAGAGCGAGCAGGAGGGGCCGTCTTGCGTTGGTACGAGTTTCGTCGGCCGTCGCTGGCCACCAGACCGAGCCCCTAGGCCCCGGGTGGCCATGCGAAGATCTACTCGTTAAACGCGTTCTGGAACTCCAGGGAGTCGAACACGTCGAGCGTCTCGGTCAGCACGAAGTCGGCGCGAAGGTCGCCCGAGCCGAAGAAGTTCTGAAAGGCAAGGAAGTCGAAGATGTCGCGGATACCGTCGCCGGTAAGGTCAGCCCGCGGGCCGTAGGCCGAGAGGTCGTGGTGTCGGCCGAGTCCGTCGGCGTCGAGGTCGAAGAGCGAGAAGTCGAAGGGTGGGTCGGCGAGCACAACCGTTCCGTTCTTCACGCCGTCGGCGTCGGACGAGCCGCCGTCCTCGGCGTACACCCAGTCGCGCAGGGCCTGCTTATCGAGCGGGCCGGCGATCGAGTCGCCGTCGACGTCGGCCGCGGTCAGCTCGAAGCCCGCGTCGGTCCACACGAACAGACCATCGACGAATTGATCGGTATAGCTCGTGCCGACGAGCACCGTCGCGCTCCAATCGACGGGTTCGAGCGAGTCTTCGACGTCGCGACCTTCCCAGTCTTCGATGAGCACCTCGGCCTCGAAGGTGGCAAAGGGCACCGAGTCGATCAGGTCGGTCACGCCCTCCTCGATGCTCCAGCCATCGTCGGCGCGGAAGTTGATCGGCGGGGTTGGCGTACCCGCGAGCAGGCCGTAGCCCAGGTTCGTGGTTGCCCCGACGAACGTCACGGTCGTCTGGTCCGTGCTCTGGTCGTGCTCGAAGCGTACTTCGACCAAGGGGTCGTAAGCGCCGGGCACCGAGCCGCCGCTCATCCCGCTGGGCGTGATGTAGCCCTCCGACCGTGCGAAGAAGCGTCCACTCACGATCATGGTTTCGCCGGCCTCGAAGAGGCCATTGCCGTTGCCGACCTCGCTCACCAGCGTAACGGCGAAGCACCCGCAGAATGCCAGCGACCAATCGGCCCCGCTGCGCTCGAACTGTGGTCCGGTGAACAGGTTGCGGTCGTAGTCGTCGGCCGTCGCGGCGATGCGCTGGCCGATCGAGCCGTGGGGCCTGGAGCCGAACCGCGCGACGTTGGCCATGAACCGGCTCTCGGCCGATGCGCCCAGGTGGCCGCCGGTGTCCTTGCGGTCGTCGACGTCGAGCTCGACGAAACCGAAGAGCGGGCTGGGCCCGAAGCGATAGGGGTCGAATGGCTGGCCGCTCAGGCCCAGCGTGCCGGGCGGATTGACGAGGCCATCGAGCACGAGCTGCACGCGGAAGATGTCCGAGTCGCGGCTCTCGACCAGCACGCCCGAATATGGATCGATTGCCGGCGAGAACGGATCCCACGCGCCGACGCCCAGCGATACGACGTCGGGCAGCACGGCACCCGGATTGATCATGCCCAGGCCGCCGCGGTCGGTTGGCCGAAGCACGGCATCGCCCACCAGATCGTTCCAGATCTCCTCGAGCGGATCGGCGCGCAGCGCCGGCGTGATTGCGAGCGCCATCGCAACCACCGAGATGGGACATCGGGAGCGCTTCATGGCATGCTGAGCTCCCGCACCAGAGACTCCAAGCCGTACCGATCGATCCGATTGCGGATGCTGCTTCGTTGCATCTGCAGCAGACGTGCTGCGGCGGTGACGTTTCCATTGGTGTGTCGGAGCGCCTGCTCGACGAGTTCTCGCTCCACGGCTTCGAGCGTGCACGGCCCGCGCCGGAAGTCGAATCGGAGGCCTTCCGCACCGTCGTGCGTGTCAGCTTCGCGTGCGATCTGCAGGTCGGAAGGCTCGATGACGCGCGCCTTGCTTAGCAATGCCGCGTGCTGCATTGCATTGACGAGCTCACGGACGTTGCCCGGCCAGTCGTGTTCGCGGATGAGCTCCTCGGCCTCGTCACTCAGCGTGAGGACCCCACGGCCGAAGTGCTTGCCGAAGCCCTCAAGGGCCGATCGTGCAAGGGCGATCGCATCATCACCGCGGTGTCGAAGCGGAGGGATCGCCACCGTGAAGGTGTTGAGTCGGTAGTACAGGTCGCTGCGGAACGATTTGTCCTGCACCCGCGCCGGCAATTCCTGGTTCGTCGCGGCAATGACACGGGCTCGAACGCGACGCTCCCGCGTGCCGCCGACGCGCCGGAGGGTCGCGGCCTCGAGCACGAGCAGCAGCTTGCTCTGCAGCTCGAGCGGAAGCTCACCGATCTCGTCGAGGAAGATCGTGCCTTCGGCGGCCATCTCGAAGAGGCCCTCGCGCGCTTCCTTCGCATCGGTGAATGCCCCGCGCTCGTGGCCGAAGAGCTCTGCTTCGATCAGGTTCGCCGGCAACGCCGCGCAGTTCACGTGCACGAACGGCGACTGGCCCGATGGATCGGCCGCGCGGTGCAGCTCCCTTGCCAGGACGCCCTTGCCCGCGCCGGTCTCGCCGATGAGCAGCACCGTGGGCAGGGCCTGCGGCCCCTCGCCGGGGTCTGGCAACGGCAGCTGCGCCAGGCGGTGCACCATCGACACCGCTTCCTTCCACGCAGGGTGCTCGCCCACAAGGCCGTTGGCGTCCGCGGCCGATGGCTGGCTGGCCATGCGCTCGTGCAGCCGCAATCGCGCATCGCGCTTGCCGCGCTCGAGCGAGCGCTTCACGACCAGCGAGAGCTCGGCCACGCTGATGGGCTTGAGCAAGTACTCGTCGGCGCCCAGCTTCATCGCCTCGACGGCGGTCGCCACGCTGTCGTCCGAAGTCATGACCAGCACGCCGCCGGTGAATCCTTCTTCTCGGACCGACTTGATGAGCGTGAGCCCGCCGTCGCCAGGCATGCGAAGGTCGGTGATGATCAGATCGACGTGCCGCGATGCATAGACCGCAAGCCCGTCACGAACGGACTCCGCCTCGAGGGTGTCGTATCCCTCGCGGCGTAGCGTCGACGCAACGGAGTAGCGCAGGTCTTGATCGTCTTCAACAAGGAGGACTACGGCCATCGGTGGCCTCCGCGCGGCCATGCATGGCCCGCAAGGTGCTCATTCCACGGGAAGGGATACGGCGAATACCGCGCCGCGGCCCACTCCGGCGTCGCGAAGCCAGGCGTCGCCGCCGTGGTCCTTCGCCACCTTGTGCACCATTGCAAGCCCGATGCCATTCCCTTGCGACTTCGTCGTGAAGTAGGGCTGGAACAGATTGCCCTCGACCTCCGGCGGTACGCCCGGCCCGCCGTCTTCCACGTCGATGCCCCACGTACCGGGTGCCGCGGTACCGTTTTCGGACCACGCGTGCACGCGAATCGCGCCGCCGCTGGGCGTCACCTCGATCGCGTTCGAGACCAGCGCGACGATCGCCTGCTCGAGCTGGGACGGGTCGATCGAGACTGCATCGGGCGCGCGTTGCCCGTCGATCGAAAGCTCGATGCCCGAGGCTCCGGCCCGATCGGCCAGCGAGGCCAGCGACTCTTCGAGCCACTCGCCGGGGTTGACGCGGACGCGGTTGAGCTGCTCTGGCCTCGTGAGGTCGAGCAAGCGTTTGAGCCATACGTTCACGCGGTCGACCGTCGAGATGATGCGCGAGAGCTGCTCGGTCCGCTGGGGCGCATCAGGCTCGCTCTCGGCGAGCTCGGCCATCATGCGGATGCCCGACAGCGGGCTCTTGATGTTGTGGATGATGCGGCTCGTGGCAGTGCCGAATGCGGCCAGGCGTTCACGCTCGATGCGCTCGGTCTGCATCGACGAAATGGTGCCGGCCATGGCGTTGAACTCGGCCGCCAGTTCGGCCAATTCGCCCTTGCCGCGGACCTCGACGCGATACCCAAGCTCGCCCCTCGCGAATCGCTCCGTAGCGACGCGAAGCTCGGTGACCTGCAAGAGCACCCACCGCCGGACGAGCTGGACGGCCAACACCCCCGAGAGCACCGCGATCGCCACGCTCCCAGCCAGCGAGAGCAGCATCTTCTTCCGCACGTCGTCGGTGTGCGAACTGGCCCGTTGGGCGTTCTCGATAACGAGCGTCTCCGTGGCCTCAATCCGCTCATGGATGTCAAACAGCATGCCCAGTGCAACATCGCGATCGGCGTCGTCCCCCGTATCGAGCCAGGTACGCACGGCGTCCTCAGCACGCGCGATGCTTCGGGCGAGGTATCGAGGGACCCCCTGGCCCAGCACCACCTCCAATCGCTCGGCTGCAATGAGGTCGGCCGCGGCCTGCCGCGCTTCATCGCTGAGCTCGAGCAACGCAACACGATCGATGGATTCGGATCCGTCGCCGTTGCTCGAATGGGCTGGGCCGATGGCGGCCACCCGAGTACCTTGGGCTATGTCGTTGTACTGTGTTCCGGCGGCCCGTTTGGCGGTGCTGAGCAGGCTGAGGGCCCTCTCGGTAGCGCGCATGGGCTCGTCGAGTTGCTGTTCGAGGAACGCCAGCCCCCACAGCATGGTGGCAATGTTGATGACGACGACGACGCCCAATGCCGCCAGCAAGATCGCGAACCTGGTCTTTAGCGAGTGCCGTGCCATGTGACCAACCTGCGAGGGCCGCCCGCGGAGGAGATCGAGCATACCGATGCACCGCGGCGGGCTAGTGCCTGAGCGAGTAGTCCCACCGCCAGCCCGGCTCTTCCAGCGGCCGACGCGACGAATCGACGTGTCCGTCGAGGAACGCCACGTTGATGCCCGAGCCGTGACGTGAGGCGGGCATCCACAGCCGCCCGTCGTCGTACAACGAGTCGGCCTCCGTGGGCGGGGCCGAGTACACGGGCGTGACGCCGCGGCGCGTCGCCTCGCGGCCGTCGACGTCCCACGCCAGCGGCACCATCGACTCGTCGATTACCCGTTCGTTCAGGCACGTGCTCATGCTCCGACCACCCGGACCTTCGATCCGGTGCAGCCTGGCGTTGAAGGTGTACGAAACCGTGTCCCAACTCGCTACGCCGCCGCTCGAGCACGGTGCATCGCGCCGGAGCACGAGATCGCCGCGAACGGCCGCGCAACGAAGCGGAACGTCTTCAGAATTGCCGAGGGAGACCTGCGAGCGACCCTGCCCGTAGCGCCAGTACTCGTCGATGCCGTAGAGGCTCTCCTGGAACGTCTCGATGGCTACGTGCCCGTGACGCGAGCAGGGGTCGTGCGTCCGGCCTTCGTCGAGCGCGGGGTCGAGGAACATCCGCAGGTCGAACGCGACGTTGCGGAGGGACATCTGGCAGCGAAACGACCTCGACGCATCGATGGCGCTCGCGAGCACTGGGAGCAAGATCCCGAGCAGCACGGCGAGCAACGCCATCACCACGAGCGCCTCGAGCAGCGTGACGCCGCGGCTGGCCGTGCACCGTGCACGACGAATCTGCCTTCGGTTGAGCGCTCGGTTCTGCAACCAGGATCTCCGACGGGCCCTTGCTGACGATTATACAGCAAGAGGGGTGAAAATGGGCCAAAGATGTGATGCGGTGGTAAAACAGCGAAAATGGCCAAAAAGGGCCTATGGCGGCCACCAAGGGCCCGCGGTCCAGCACATCTAGGGGGCTCTGCGGGTCGGGCCGCTTTCCCTTGATCCGCTTGACGAGTTTCTTATTGGAGGTTCTCTGGGAAGAAATCGGCGCAAACGACACTGCGCTCATCGAGTGAGATCGTCTCTTCACACCACGATTCTTGTCCGGATCGACGCGCGCACCGAGGACCTCGGGCCGGCCGGTCCGCTTCACAACCTCGAGAATGAGCGCAACAGGACTCGAACCTGTGACCTCTGCCATGTGACGGCAGCGCTCTAGCCAACTGAGCTATGCGCCCGAGCCGGTGAGTATATCCGAGCCCTCTCCTCACGTCCCGGCAGATGGGCTCCGCCGCAGCGCCAGCACGGTCCGATCGTCGCTGGCCTCGACCCCGCCGGTGAAGCGTTCGGCCGCTTCCAGCAGGCCTTCGACGACCGCCTGCGGGCCGCTTGCGGCCAGCCGCTCAGCGACCTCGATCATCCGGTCGACGCCGAACTGCTCGCCTGTCGGTCCGCTCGCTTCGGCGATGCCATCGGTCGCCACCAACAGCAGGTCGCCGGGCTCGAGCGTGACCGAGCGCGCCGCGTACTGGGGCAAGTCGGCCAAGATGCCCAACGGCACCGTATCGGTCGTCAGGCGTTCGGCCCGGCCCGTCGACGCCCGAACGACGAGCTGAGGGTCCTGGCCCGCGCTCACCATCCGAACGACGCCGTTGGCTGCGTCGAGCACGCCCATCCACGCCGTCACGAACCGGCCGTCGGGCAGGTTCTCGTGCATGCGTTGGTTGAGCACGTCGGTGATGCGGACGACGTCGTGGTCGGGTTCGTGCTGCCACGCCAGCTTGGCCATGGCCTGGAGCTGCGACACCGCCAGCGCCGGACCGATGCCGTGGCCCGTGGCATCTGCGATCATCATCGAGACGGCCTTCCCCCCATCGAGACGCGTGAAGTCGAACGTGTCGCCGCCGGTCTCCTCGGCGGGGATGCTTTCGCCCGCCAGTTCGTATCCCGCCAGCGTCGGAAGCTCGCGGGGCAGCGCTGCCTGCTGGATTCGACGAGCCACGAGCAAGCCCTCGCGCATCTGGCGATTGAGTTGCTCCTGCACGCCCTCGAACCGGTTCATGAGCGCGTTGAGCCCGAGGCCCGAGATGCCCAGCACGCCCACGGCCGCGATGCCCGCGAACACGAGCACCCAACGCGTGCTCTCGCGTCCCACGTTGACGACGCTGCCCACGGGCTGGTGCACGAGCAGGCGGAGCCCGTCGTCGCCCACCGGCTGCGTGCCCACGAAGTGGAAGTCGCTGGTGAACTGCACGATGCCCGTACTCGGCATGCCGACGGCGCCCGCCTGCATGAGCGGGACCGACTGGTCACGATTTCCAAGGCTTTCCGCGAGTTCCTTCCCATCGAAGCTGAACTCACGCAAGCCCGGGTTCTCGCGGATCTCGGGATGACACAGCAGGCGCCCGCTGGGCTCGACCAGGCACACGAACCCACCGGCGAGAAGGCCGCTGAGCTCTTCATCCTCGATGATCCGCTGGAGTCGCTCCCACTGTTCGCTGCCGAACTCGACGTCGCCCATGGTCTCGGGCAGCAGCTTGGCGACGTTGGCGGCGATCTCGGCGTTCTGCTGTTGCACGAGGTCCTCGACCACGCCGGCGAACGACCGCTGGACCAGCCGGAACGTCGCGAACCAGCCGATGCTCAGCACGATGGCTTGCAACACGAGCGCCGACACGAGCAGCGCCCGGCGGCTCTTCGGCCGAGAGAGGACCCCGATGATCTTCGGACCGCGCGTACCAACCACCGATCGCCTCCCAAGACGCCTGGCGTGTTCGGTAGCCCCAATCGCGGCGGCCCGCAGACTGTTCCGCGAAAGCGAACCAGGCCGCGAGAGGGCGTCTCTTAAGAGTGCCGGACGTTCTCGCCGGTCTCCCGGAAGATCAGGTCCCGGCAGATGCCTGCCATGACGTCGGCGGTCCGCTCGAGTTCTCGGCCCACACGGAAGATGTACAGGCCCGCCAGATCGCCCTGCGGCTCGTTGTTGATGATGCCCAGGGTCTCGGAGAACAGCGTCTTCTCGAGATCATCGATGACCTCGTCCTCGGCGATGATCTCGCGAGCGGCATCGAGGTCTTCGTCGAGCACGGCCCGGAGCGTCTTGTGGCAGCAGGCGGGCACGCGGTGGGCCATCTCGATGAGCGACGTCGGCCAGCGCGGTTCGATCCCCGCCTTGACCATGCGCGACGCGCACTTGGCGATGCTGGTGGCGTGGTCGCCCACACGCTCGACCTGCGTGTTTACGCGCAGCACGAACAACACCTCGCGGAAATCGCTGGCGACCGGGTGCTGCATCAGCAGCAGGTCGAGGCACGCTTCCTCGATCTCCAGTTCCTGCCGATCGATGACATCATCCTGCTTGCGGACGGCCTTGGCCTGGGGCCGGTCGAGCCGCAGGAGGGCGTCCAGGGCCTGCTCGATCATGGCCGTCGCGTACGACGCTTCCTTGATGAGCTGCCGCTTGAGGCTGACGATCTGCCGCGGCAGGCCCTGCCCGCCGATCGGGCGATCGAATGCCGGTCGTGATTCCATCAGCAAGCCACCCCTCCGTGGTGCGGGGCAGAATTCGCGTGGCGGATGCCCCGGAGACCATCGGTGATTCTAGGCATGACGCTCCACCGGGCGTACGCTCCGGAAGATGTATTCGCCCTCGCATACGAGTGCCGAACGCCGGTCGGCGCCGTCCCACGACGCGCCGCAACCCGAGCCCGGGAACGGTTGCCTGACCGCCGAACGGACCGCGCCTGCCCCGCCTCAGCCCGCGCCCGCGGGGCCCGTTCGTCCGGCCCGAGACATCGAGATCGCGACGCCGCCGAGGCGGGGACGGCTGGCAGCCGCACTCGTGTCGGCGTGGAAGCGCTCCGTCCGACGCGTGCTCCGCCCAGCGCTCGTACCACTCGAAGATGCGATCGCCGGCGCCGGTGGGTGGCACGCGTGGCGCGGCGGACTCGACGGCAGCCTGACCAGCGCCATCGGCGACGTGCACATCGAACGACGCCTGCGCGACGAACTCGCGTACTGGGTGCGGGCCGTCAACGTGCCGGGCGCCCACGAGGCCATCGATCCAACGTACGGCGACTTCCACGCCGTCTTCGCCCGCTGGCAGACCGACCGGTGCAAGGAACTGGCCGACTGGCTGGGCGTGCCCGACGTCGCGGCATGGCAGCTCGACACCGCGGTGCTCGAGATCGGCGGCGGTCCACACCCCATGGTCGCCCAGGGCCGGTGGCGTCTCGCCGCGGCGGTCGACCCGCTCAACGACGGGTACGCCTCGTGCGAGCTGTTCCCGCCCGGTCCACTCGGCTTCACGCCCGTCGCCGCCTCGGGCGAGCAGATGCCCGTGACGAGCGCGAGCTTCGACGTGGTCGTGTGCGACAACTGCCTCGACCACGTGGCCGACCCGGGCCGCGTCGTCGCCGAGATCGCACGCGTGCTCAGGCCGGGCGGCCACGCCTGGATCCTGGTCGACCTGCGGACCTCGATCGACGACATGCACCCGCACGCCTTTACGCCCGAGCTGCTCGGCGCCATGCTCACGAGCCAGGGCCTCGACACGGTCCGCGAGCGCGTGGGTGAGCACGCCAGCCATCCGCTGGCCTACGGCGAGGTCCGCGTGCTCGCGCGAAAGCGCGATGATCGGCCGGGCTGAACGAGCCGCGTCTGGAATGCAAGCACAAACGAAAAACCCCCGGGCCTGGTGGCGGGCCCGGGGGCGGGTGGCGATCATCGGGACCGGGTGGTGGCGTGCCCGCCGTTGAGAAGGGGGCGGGCGTGATCCCGACGATCTGTGGGAGAGAAGGAGTTCTTCAGACCGACGCGCGCCCGCGTCGGCGCGTCGTCATCAGCTGCACCCCATGCTGTTGCCGCAGTTCAGGCACTTGTAGCAGGTGCCGTTGCGAACGGTGATCGTGCCGCACACGTCGCACGCGGGCGCGTCGGCCATGCTCTCGAGCATCGACGAGAGCTGCGCCGCCTCGCCGCTCTTGGTCTGGACGTTCGCCTGGCCCTGGGCCGAAGCCTCGACAGCCGGCTGGCGGTCGACGACGACCACCTCGGCGGCACGGTGCGCCTGGGCCGAACCCGTCGCGGCTTCCGAACGCTCCGGATTAGCTTCACGCGTCGCGCGTGCGGCGATCTCGACCCGCCCACCGGACCCCTCCGTGGGTCCGGCGAGCGAACGAATGCGGTCACTCGTCCCTGAGCTTGCGTCGGTCTTCGCGGCCTCGCCCGAGCCGCCACGCTTGGGCGTGTTGGCCTCGCGATAGCCCGGGATGAACTGGATGCCCAGCCAGCGGAAGATGTAGTCCACCAGGCTCTTGGCCAGCGGGATGTCGCGGTTGGTCGTCATGCCCGCCGGCTCGAAGCGCTGGTGCGTGAACTTGCGGACCAGGCTCTCCAGCGGCACGCCGTACTGCAAGGACACGCTCACCGCCGTGCCCAGGCTGTCCATCAGGCCGCCGATGGTCGAGCCTTCCTTGGCCATGGTGATGAAGAGCTCGCCCGGCATGCCGTCCTCGTACAGGCCCACCGTCAGGTAGCCCTCGTGGCCGGCGATGTTGAACTTGTGCGTGATCGACCCCCGCGTGTCGGGCAGACGACGACGCATGGGCCGGTGCACGATCCGCTCGACCGTCTTCACCGTCGCAGCCGCATCGGCCTTGCTGGCCTGCTCGGCCGCCGTCACGGTGAGCTCTTCGACCTCTTCGAGCGCCTCGGCCTCGCCTTGCTCGTCGATCTCGACCTCGTCCTCGAGGTCGACCGCCACCAGCACCGGCTCTTCGGCCTGCTTCTCGTCGCCGTCTTCACTGGCCGCGTCGCTCTTGGTGCTCAGCGGCTGGCTGAGCTTGCAGCCGTCGCGGTAGAGCGCGTTGGCCTTCAGCCCCAGCTCCCAGCTCAGGCGGTAGCAGTCCTTGATGTCGTCGACGCTCGCGTCGTTGGGCAGGTTGATCGTCTTGCTGATCGCACCACTGATGAACGGCTGGGCCGCCGCCATCATCCGGATGTGGCCCTGCGGCTCGATGAACCGCGTGCTCAAGGGACCGCACGTGTTGGCGCAGTCGAACACCGGCAGGTGCTCGTCCTTCAGGTGCGGGGCGCCCTCGAGCGTCTGCGTGCCGCACACCAGCAGGTTCAGCTCGCCGACCTGCTCGCGAGAGAGCCCGAGCGCCCGCAGCAAGTTGAACGATGGATCGGCCTTGGCTGCCTCCGCGTCGACGCCCGCCCGCTCGAGGGCCTGGTCGCCCAGCGCCCACGCGCTGAACGCGAATCCCAGCTCGAACACGCCCGGCAGCGCTTCGGTGATGGTCTTGAGGTCGTTCTCGGCCAGTCCCTTGCTCCGCAGCCACTGCGCTAGCGTCTGGCCCACCTGCGCGCCCGGCACGCCCTCGGGCAGCTCGACCTCGAGGTGCAGCGTGCCGAGCAAGTAGCGCAGCATGTCTTGCCGCTCGGTCTCCTCGTAGCCCATCGCCTTGAGCGCGGGCTTCACGCTCGCGTTGGCGATCTTGAAGTAGCCGCCGCCGGCCAGCTTCTTGAACTTCACGAGCGCAAAGTCCGGCTCCACGCCCGTCGTATCGCAGTCCATCAAGAGGCCGATGGTGCCCGTCGGCGCGATCACCGTCGTCTGGGCGTTGCGGTAGCCGTGCTTCTCGCCGAGCTGGATGGCCTGGTCCCACGCCATCTTCGCGCGGTCGAGCAGCTCGGGCGTGTTCGCCACGGGCACCTCGCCGCTGCGGCAGCGGGCCTGGTCGATCGGCACCGGACGCGTCTTGGCGTTCAGCCCCTCCCACTCGGCGGCGCCACGCTTCACGCCGTGAGCGGCGCGCCGGTGGTTGCGCACGACCCGCAGCATGTTCTCGCTATCGGCCTTGTACCCGGCGAACGGCCCGTGCTCCTTGGCCATCTTCGCCGACATGCGGTACGAGCCGCCGGTCAGGATCGCCGTCAGGCAGCCGCAGATGGCCCGGCCGTCCTCGCTGTCGTACGGAATGCCCGCCTGCATCAGCATGGCGCCCAGGTTGGCGTAGCCCAGCCCCAGCGTGCGGTACTTGAAGCTCAGTTCGGCGACTTCCTTGCTCGGGTAGGCGGCCATCAGCACGCTGATCTCGAGCACCATCGTCCACACGTCGATCGCGTGCTCGTACGCACGCACGTCGAAGTGCCGCGTCGGGCCGTCGTAGAACTTCATGAGGTTCAGCGACGCCAGGTTGCACGCCGTGTTATCGAGGAACATGTACTCCGAGCAAGGGTTGCTCGCGTTGATGCGGCCGCCCTCGGGGCACGTGTGCCACGCGTTGATCGTGCTGTCGAACTGCACGCCCGGGTCGGCGCACCGCCAGGCGGCGTACGCGATAT
This sequence comes from Phycisphaerales bacterium, assembly GCA_040217175.1. NCBI lineage: Bacteria > Pseudomonadati > Planctomycetota > Phycisphaerae > Phycisphaerales > Phycisphaerales bacterium. The sequence goes on from JAVJNT010000002.1 coordinate 734,407, forward strand.
CGTCCCAAAGCTTCCGCGCGTCGACCGTCCGCGCCACGCCCTCGGCCGTGCGCCAGCGCGTCTCCCACACGCTGCCCGCGTCGACCGACTCGAAGAACGCGTCGGGCACGCGCACGGAGTTGTTGCTGTTCTGGCCGCTGACGCTGGCGTAGGCCTCGCCGTTGAAGTCGAAGTCGAGCTTCAGCCCCAGCCGCTCGGCGGTCTCGCCCACGGTCTCGGGGTCGTGCATGCTGGCCCGCTCGCCGGCGATCTTCTGCAGCCCCTCCACCATCGCCGCCACCTTGATCTCCTCGCGAACCTTCCAGTTCACGAAGCTCTCGATGTCGGGGTGGTCCATGTCGAGGCAGACCATCTTGGCGGCGCGTCGCGTCGTCCCGCCGCTCTTGATGGCGCTGGCGGCCCGGTCGCCGATCTTCAGCCAGCTCATGAGTCCGCTGCTCTTGCCACCGCCGCTCAGGGGCTCGCCCTCGCCGCGCAGCTTGCTGAAGTTGGTGCCCGTGCCGCTGCCATACTTGAACAGCCGCGCCTCGCGAACCCACAGGTCCATGATGCCGCCGTCGTTCACCAGGTCGTCGCTCACGCTCTGGATGAAGCACGCGTGCGGCTGCGGGTGCTCGTACGCCCCGCCGGCCAGGCTCACCTCGCCCGTCTTGGGGTCGGGCACCCAGTGCCCCTGGGCCGGGCCGTCGATGCCGTAGGCCCAGTGCAAACCGGTGTTGAACCACTGCGGGCTGTTGGGCGCCGCCATCTGGTGGATGAGCATGTACACCAGCTCGTCGTAGAACGCCTGGGCATCCTCGGCACTATCGAAGTACTTGTGCTGCTCGCCCCAGTGACGCCAGCAGCCGGCCAGCCGGTGCGCAAGCTGGCGCACGCTGCGCTCCGGCCCGGTCACGACGTTGCCGTCCTCGTCCTTCTGCACGCCGGAGGGGAGGCCATCCTTGGCCCGCTTGGCGGCGGCCTGCCACCCCCCGGCGATGATCGAACCGGCCTTCTCCATCTGCGGCACGCCCGCCTTGCGGAAGTACTTGCTGACGGCAATGTCCGTGGCAAGCTGGCTCCACGACGCCGGCACCTCCGCGTCGTTCATCTCGAAGACGATGGACCCATCGGGGTTGCTGATCTTGCTCGACCGCGTCGTCCACTTGACGCTGTCGAAGGGATCCTGGCCGGCGGTGGTAAACTTGCGGGTAATCTTCATCGAGTGCCATCCAAAAATGGTGTCAGTTCCAGGTCGCGTTGTTACTAGTTCTTGAGTGAGCCGAAGCAGCAGTAATGCGCGCTAGCCCATAGAGATTCTGTACCGTGTGGTACCGACGAACCTCGGTTTGAATTGATGTCCAGGTGAACGCACCACGATCACCCTTGAAGTTAGGCGAACAGATTGCTCCGAGCGTCGACGAGTCTTCGAGCGTCGACTTGATGTCTTCCGCTGCATGAGGCTGATTCGTTCTCGACCACTTGAGTTTCCAAGGCTCTCCCTGAAGCCTGCGCGCATGGAATGCCACAATCGGATAACCGAAGAGATCCACGCTGCGAATCATCGACGCAGATAAGCTCACGCCCGCTTGCCTGGCAATCGTTGACAATCGAGCAAGCGACCAGTCTCCGGAAATAGCACGCATCATGTAGTCAGTGGGGAGAAGCAAGTAGGCAGCCAACTGATCTGCCATCGACTCTTCGTCTGCTCCGCTAGCGACCTGTGCGTATGACCGGAAGTGCCTGTAGTGTTGTGAATTGGGCTTCTTCTCGAGAAGTTCTAGCATTACGTGCCCAATTTCATGAGCAAGCGAAAACCGCATTCTCGTGTGTGGCGAGTCTTTCCTTAGTCGAATCACGAGGCCATGTTCACCGTTCTCAACACAGCCCCAAGCGGACATGTCGTCTTGTCGAATCTCTTTAACACCAAGCCCCTGAGCTAGCTTCTCCAGATCAGTTGGCGTCGAAAGACATCCGTACCGATAGCGCACATAGTTTGCCATCATTTCAAGATGTCGTTGGATTTCTTTGTGCACCCACACACCTCACCGCCATAAGGCGTTGGCAGTTACCGCTTATCTCGCCTGATGCTCGTGTAGATCGACACAATTTCCATGTCATCGAGAGCGAACGCGTCTTCGCGCCGCCAAGCAATTACCGATTCAGCCTCGCGCTCGTCACACCAGAGTTCGAACCGACGACGGATCTCCGCCATCACGTTCTGACACTGTGCAATTGTGGGAGAGGGCGAGAAGGTATTCAAGACACGAAACGCATTGTCAAATGTATCGAGCAATGCCTGATTGAAGAGATTGCGGACGTCAGCATTCGTCCACTCGCCTTCCAGCAGCACAGGAAGGCTGATTCCAACCATCTCAGAGAACTTGTGAACTTGCACCAGCCATGTGCTGCCTTCCTCAAGGGCTCCTTGCTCAATCTGCTCCAACGTCTGAGTGGTACAACCCATGGTGTATGCTGCATCAGCCAAGCTAATGCCACGACGTTGCCGGATTACCTTCATCCGGCGACCCATTCCACTGATGCGATTTTGTCGACTATTCAACGATCTGCCTCCTTGCGGATGTTCCCACTCATTTCACACCTCGATCCTTCAGCGAGCGTTCATGACCGTCCTGGCCCCTCAAACCTCGCCCTAATGAAGCAGCTACCGCGCACCACCGCGGTTAGTCCACCTTCGGCAACGTCAACCCCGACTGATCCTGATACTTCCCAGCCTTATCCGCGTAGCTCGTCGCGCACACCTGGTCGGCCTTCAAGAACACGAGCTGCGCGATGCCCTCATTCGCGTACACGCGTGCCGGCAGCGGCGTCGTGTTGCTGATCTCCAGCGTGATCTTGCCGCGCCACTCGGGCTCCAGCGGCGTGACGTTCACGATCAGGCCGCAGCGGGCGTACGTGCTCTTGCCGACGCAGATGACCAGGCAGTCGCGCGGGATCTCGAAGAACTCGACCGTCTCGCACAGCGCAAAGCTGTTCGGCGGGATGATGACGTGGTCGGTGCCCACGTCGTCGCAATTCACCTCGACGAACAGGTCGTCGGTGAATCGCTTGGGGTCGACCACGGTGATGCCGCCGCTCTTGGGCGTGGGCGTGAAGATCTTGAAGGTCGGCCCCACCCGCACGTCGTAGCCGTAGCTGCTGACACCGTACGAAATCTTACCAGGCCGACGCTCGCCGCGTTCGAACGGCTCGATGCGCACCAGTTCCCTGATCTGTTCGTCGCACAGCACGGGCATCGCGGTTCCTTCCCTGTTTGAGACCCACCACCGCCGCGTGAGGTCCGAGCCACCCAGCCGGACGCGTTCATCGGCGTCTCCACTCTACCCACTACAACGTGTAGCCGCAAGACTTTTTGACCACAAGATGCAGTATGGATATCCTGTCGCTCACCCTGCAATCTCGCTAAATCTCGCCCCAAAACGCACTTACGCCTCCTCCACACAGCCAACCGACAACACAAGCGCCATTATTCAACAGGTAGTGGTTCTGGGAAACGCGTATACATCATGCTGTGTCAAACGTGAAATTCACGCGAAATTCGCGCGTCTTGGTCCGTCAGGGTGCCGATCGACCACGATTACCTTTCGAATACCAAACAAAGAGAGCCTATCCTCGGAGTTCGCTGCCGGCCAGGTGCAGCAATCCCCCACGGCGCTCGTAGAGTCTGGGCCCAGCCCGAGAACGCCGGAGATCGCCGCATGTCCACTCGCACGCCCTCGCCCCGCCTTGCCAGCCTCCTGACCGCGCTGGCGCTGCTCGGGATCGTGCTCGCCTCGGTCTCCGGCTGCAAGAGCAAGGGCCGCGTGGTCAGCCCCGGCGGCGGCGTGGTCGTGCCGTTCGACGGCCCCAGCGTGCTCCGCGGCACGGTCGGCGCGTCAGCCACGCTCATCGGCGTCGAGCCCACGCTCGTCTCGGGCCTGGGCATCGTGGTGGGCACCAAGGGCCAAGGCGGCCCGCTGCCCCTGGCCGTGGAGGCCACCGTCATCCGCCAGCTCGCGTTGCGCGAGGGCGCCCGCGGCATGGACATGTTCGAGGGCACGCCCTTCGAGGGCGAGAGCCCCGAGAGCTTCATCCGCCGGCCCGACGTCACCGTCGTGGCCGTGCTGGGCCTGGTCGCCCCCGGCGCACCGCAGGGCTCGACCTTCGACGTGCTCGTCTACGCCCTGAACAACGAGGAACTCACCGGCGGTAGCCTCTGGCGCACCGACCTGCGGCTGGGCCGCCCCACCGTGCAGGGCGGTCCGGCCACGCGGCTGGTGGGCTTCGCCGAGGGTCCGGTGTACGTGAACCCCTTCGCCGCCGGGCCGCGCGCAAACCCGACCCAGGGCCGCGTCATCGGCGGCGGCACCATGACCAACCCGCTCGAGCTGGCCATCCGCCTCAACGTGCCCAGCCCCCGGCGCACGAGAGCGATCGCCTCGCTCATCAACAGCCGATTTGGCAACAGCCCGGTCGACCGCGGCGATATCGCCAGCGGCCGGCTGACGGGCCAGTCCGACGCGACGACGTCGCTCGTCACCGTCAGCATCCCATGGAGCTACAAGGACCGGCCCGAGGAGTTCCTGCGGCTCGTTGCCCACATCAATCCCGACGCCCAGGGACGCGAGGAGCGGTACGTCGGCCGCTACGTGCGCGCCCTGCAGGAAGAGCCCGGCTCGGCCGACCGCCTCGCCTGGGCGCTCGAGGCCCTGGGCCCGGTGTCGGTCCGCGGGGCGACGTCGGTCTCGTCGCTCTACGACTGGCCCGAGATCGCGCCGCGCATGGCGGCCCTGCGCGTGGGCGCCAGGCTTGGAGACCCCAACGCCGAGCGCCCGCTCATCGCGATTGCGCGCGGCGACAACGAGGCGTTGCAGATCGAGGCGCTCGGCCTGCTGGGCGAGCTCGGCACCGGCGCGATGATCGACGCCACGCTCCAGGACCTGGCGGCCTCCGGCAGCGTCTCGGTGCGCGTGGCCGCGTACGAGGCGATGGTCAGGCGTGCCGGCATGCGCGAGTTGCGCGCCATGCGCGAGCGAACCAGCCTGCGGCCGGGCATGGACCCGGTGCTCGTGATGAGGCAATGGAGCGAGTTCGCCCGCACCAGCTTCCGCGGCAGCCTCGCCCAGGGCCTGCGGCGCGACGTCATGCCCGGCGGTTTCATGGTCGACCGCGTTCCCATCGGCGAGCCGCTGATCTTCCTGCGGCAGCAGGGCCAGGCCGGGCTGGTGCTGTTCGGCCCCGAGTTGCGGATCGAGCCCGGCGCCGTGCTGCGGATCAACGATGACCTGATCCTCGCGCGCCCGGAAGTAGACGATCCCGACTTCGATCCCAACGGCTTCGACGTGCGGGTGCGGTACCGCCACATGCCGGCCGACTGGTTGGTGACGGTGCCCGACGCGCCCGCGAGCCTGCACGAGTTCATCGAGTTCCTGGCCACGAAGCCCACCGTCGAGCGCCCGATGGGCGGGCTGGGCATGGGCTTCGGCTCGATCGTGTCGGTGGTCTCGAGCCTGCAGGAGGTCGGGGCGGTCAAGGCGCAGTGGCAGGTCGAGCGGAACATCCTCCGCGAGAACGTCGATCGCTCGACCCGCGGCGCCATCGCCGATCGGCCCGAACTCGAGGGCGATGCGCCGGGCGAGGGCGACCCCCTCCAGCGGTTCATCCAGCGGTCGATCCGCGGCGAGGAAATGGACGAGGCGACCCTCGACGAGGCGGGCGAGGCGATGGGCGACACGCCCGTCGAGCGCGAGGGCTGATAACCCGCCGGCGTGGGCCCAAATGGGGCCGAAGAATCCCACGTCTCTGAAGGTCGGGGGCCGATACTGTGGGCTCGGGCGGCAGGATGCCAGCCCGGTCCGCGGCGACGCGGACCATGGCGACAGGAGGTCTGATGCGGCTTGCCAAGCTGACGCTCAATGGGTTCAAGTCCTTCGATGACCGGACGGAGTTCCACTTCGACGATCCGGTGACGGGCATCGTGGGCCCCAATGGCTGCGGCAAGAGCAACGTGGTCGACGCGCTCAAGTGGGTGCTGGGCGAGCGGAGCAGCAAGAGCCTGCGCGGCAAGGAGATGCTCGACGTCATCTTCGCCGGCTCGGCCGCGCGCAAGCCTGCGGGCATGGCCAGCGTCACGCTCACGTTCGAGAATCCGCTGCTGGACGAGGCGCCAAGGACGACGGTCTCCGAGGCCCAGCCGCTCGCGATCGACGCGACGGAAGACGAGTCGAGCGACATCGACGACGAGCCGGACGCCAACAGCGTGCTGGCCGACCGCCGCACGGTGCGTCGCGGCCTGCCGGTCGACACGGACGTGGTTGAGGTCGAGCGGCGGCTGTACCGCGACGGCGGTAGCCAGTACCTGATCAACGGCAAGCGGTGCCGGCTCAAGGACATCCGCGACCTGTTCCTCGATACCGGCGTGGGCGCCGACGCCTACTCGATCATCGAGCAGGGCCGCGTCGACGCGATGCTGCTGGCCAACCCGCAGGAGCGGCGGACGATCTTCGAGGAAGCGGCCGGCATCGCGCGGTACCGCCAGCGGCGGGTCGAATCGGTCCGCAAGCTCGATCGGGCCGAGCGCAACCTGGCGGTCACGCGCGAGCAACTGGCAAACACCGAGCGTCGGCTCAAGATCGTGCGCGGCCAGGCGGCCAAGGCGCGGCAGTTCGTCGAGCTCGACGCCGAGCTTCGCGCCTGGCGGGCGTCTCGCGCATTGAGCCAGCACGATGCGCTGACGACCGCGGTCGAGCGCATCCACGCGGACATGGAGGGCGCTCGCGCCCAGCGAGACGCCGCCGAGGCCGAGCTGAGCGCCCTCGAGAAGGAACGTCAGGAAGCGGACCTCAAGCGGCACGAGGCGGCTCAGGCCGTGCGCCGGGCCGAGGAAGAGCTTGCCGAGGCGAACCAGGCCGTCGAGCGGGCGCGGCACAAGAAGGAACTGGCCGAGCGATCTGCCGGCGAGGCGCTCTCTCGCCTGGACGCCGACGGGCAGCGGCTGGCCGAGGCGGAGCGGGCCGCCGAGCAGGCGGAAGTGCAGGCCGATCGAGCGGCCGAGCGCGTCGCCGCGGTGGCCGAGCAGCTTGCCGACGCGGAGCGCGTGCTGGAGCAGGCATCGCAGGCACGCCAGCGGGCGCAGCAGGAGGTCGCCAGCAAGCGTCAGGCGCACGCCGAGAAGCGTCGAGAGGTCGAGCGCATCGAGCGTGACCAGCTGTCTGCTCAAGGCCGCATCGAGGAAGAACGCCGCCGGGCCGATCAGCTCGCCGAGAAGGCGCGACAGGTCGAGGCGGAGCTGGCGTCGCTCGATGAAGAAGCCGACCGCGTCGTGCAGCGCCGCGATGCGGCGCGGGCCGATGCCGAGAGCCACGCCCAGGCGCACGGCGAGCGCACCCGCGAGGCCGCGGCTCTCGAGTCGGATGCGTCGTCGCTGGGCGAGGGCCGGGCGAAGCAGTCGGGCGAAGTGAAGTCGCTCGAGGAGCGGCGGCTGCGGCTCGAGACGCGGCACCACGCGGTCGCGGAGGTGCTCGCCTCGCGCGAGGGGCTGGGCCAGCCGGCGCGCGACGTGCTCGAGCGCGCCGCGAGCGGCGAGGGATTCTCGACGGTCATCGCGCCGCTGGCAGAATTGATCCGCGTGCCGATCGAGCATGCGCCGCAGGTGGAGGCGGCGCTGGGCTCGCTGCTGTCGGCGTTGGTCGTGCCTTCGATGGACGCCATGCCCGGGCGCGAGGAGCTGGCGACGCTGACCGGTCGCGTCAGCTTTGTGCCGCTGGGGCTCGGCGTGCCCGCGACGGCACAGCGGCCCGACCATGCGGCATTCGAGGCGATGCGCGCATCCGGGCGGCTCTTGCCGCTGCGAGAGGTCGCGGGCGTGGACGAGCGGGCGTGCCACGAGGCCGGCGTCGATCCGACGTCGGTGTCGGGCCTGCTCGACGTGCTGCTGCACGATTGCTGGCGGACGGGGGACATCGAGTCGGCGGCGCTCCTGAGCGCCGGGCCGATCCGCGGCGCAACGATCACCGATGCCGCCGCCAGCGTGCTACGGCATCCGGGCGTGGTGAGCGCCGGGTCACTGACGGCGGGCGACGGCGAAGGGCAGGCCGTGGGCGTGCTGCAGCGACGGGCCGAGCTCGAGCAGTTAACGGCGGATCTCGCGCAGGCGACCACCGAGTTGGAGCGCGCCCAAGCGGCGCTGCGCACGCTGGACGCCAAGGCGGGCGATCTCGCCGAGCGACAGACGGCGTTGCAGCGCACGCTGAACGACCTGGTGCAGTCGAGGCTGAAGGCCGAGGGCGAGGCCGAGCGTGCGGGCGATGCGCTGGCGCGGCTCGACCGCCAGCGACAGCGGGCCAGGGACGAACGCGAGACGGCGGCGGCGAGCGGCGAGGCTGCGGCAAGGCAGGTGGTTGAACTCGAGGGCAAGCTGGCGTCGCTGGCGAGCATCCTGGAGGACGAGCGCGGCGCGCTCGAGAAGCTCGAAGCCGGCGCCGAGCAAGCCGAGAAGGACGCGGATTCGTTGGCCGAGGCGTTGACCGTCGCGCGCGTGTCGGCGAGCACGCTGGGCGAGCAGATCGGGGCGGCAAGGCGCGAGGCCGCGAGCGTGCGCGAGGCGGCGGCCAAGCACCGGGCGAGCCAGCGCGACCTGGCGACGCACGTGCAGCGGGCCAGCGAGCAGGCCCAGGCCCATCAGAAGACGGCACGCGAGGCGGCCGAAGAAATCGAGACGCTGCAGGAGCGGGCGGAAACGCTGCGCGGCGGCATCGACGGCAAGCGGACCACGCTCCATGCGGCCCAGGAGGCGGCGCTGGGCCTCGAGCGGAAGTTCGACGCGGCGCGGCGGAGCGCGGGCGATATCGACAAGGCCTGGCACGATCTCGAGCTTCGCGGCCGAGAAGCGGACATCCGGCTCGAGAACCTCGTGCAGCGAACGCTGGACGAGGATGGGCTGGATCTGCCCGCCGAGCTGCCCGGATATCGCGAGGCGCTGCACGACGAGGAACACGGCGTGATGCGCGGCGTGGGCGACCGGGAGTCGGGCGAGGCGATCTCGACGCTGAAGAAGTCGATCGACAAGCTGGGCAGCGTGAACCTGTCGGCCATGGACGAGGAAGGCCAGCTCGCAGGCAAGAACGAGCAGCTCGCGGTCCAGGTCGAGGACATCGACAACGCACGGATTCGCCTGGAGACGCTGATCGAGCAGCTGAACGAGGCCAGCCGGCATCGCTTCGGAGACATGCTCGAGCGTGTGCGCGAGAGCTTTGCGGGCGACGACGGGCTGTTCCGCCAGCTCTTCGGCGGCGGACGGGCCGAGATCAAGCTCATGCCGCTGGTGCGCGAGGTCGACGGACAGAAGGTGGTGACCGACGAGGTGGACTTGCTCGAGAGCGGCATCGAGATCGTCGCGCGGCCGCCCGGCAAGCAGCCTCGCTCGATCAGCCAGCTGAGCGGCGGCGAGAAGGCGATGACGGCGGTCGCGTTGCTGCTGGCGATCTTCCAGAGCAAGCCGAGTTGCTTCTGCGTGCTCGACGAGGTCGATGCGGCCCTCGACGACGCGAACGTCGACCGGTTCAGCCGCGTCGTGAAGCAGTTCAGCGTCAAGAGCAACTTCATCGTCATCACGCACCACAAGAAGACGATGGCGATGTGCGACCGGCTGCACGGCGTGACGATGCAGGAGCGCGGCGTGTCGACGCGGGTCGGCGTGCGGTTCGACCAGGTCGGCGCCGATGGACGGCTCAGCGCGGCGGCGGTGGATTCGTCGGCGAAGCCGGCCGAGCAACACGGGAAGGGCAAGCCGAGGCTGCGTGACGCCCTGGCGGGCATGAAGCGCGGTGAGGCGGCCGAGGTCGACGCGGCGGAGCCCGCGGGCGCGGACGAGGCCGAGATGGCCGAGGCCAACGCGTGATCGAGGCCTTCGAGAACGCAAAGCGGGCGCTCGAGGCGTTTCTGGCCGATGGGCGAAACATTACGACGCTCGACCTGGCCGCCGACGTACTGGCCGAGTCGCTGGCCGAGGGTGGCAAGGTCCTCGCCTGCGGAAACGGTGGGTCGGCGTGCGACGCGATGCACTTCTGCGAAGAACTGACCGGGCGGTTTCGCAAGGATCGGGCGCCGCTGGCGGCGGTGAGCCTGACCGACGTGGGGCACGTGACCTGCGTTGCAAACGACTACGGCTACGACGAGGTGTTCGCGCGCGGCGTGCGGGCGTTAGGGCGCGAGGGTGACGTACTCGTCGCACTCAGCACGAGCGGCAACTCGGCGAACGTCGTGCGAGCGGTTGAGGCAGCGCGGGAAGAGGGCCTCCGGACGATCGCGCTGCTCGGCCGCGACGGCGGAAAGCTCGCGGGCGTGTGCGAGCTCGAGTGGATCGTGCCGGGCGTGCCCGTCGAGGCGCCGACCTCCGATCGAATCCAGGAAGTCCACATGCTCGTGCTGCACGCGCTCGTCGAGGGCGTGGAGCGGCGGCTCTTCGGCGATTCCTGAGCAGTTTTCGCCAGGGCCTGTTGGATAGTTCGACGCCGTTGTCCACCGGTGGCCATCTGAGGCCATCGATGGCCATCTTCGCGCATTCGCGCGGTTTGGTGTTGGGAGCGCACCGTTTTGTGATACATTGGGCGCGGAAAGCGGTCGACTTCATCGCAACCGCGTGGATGAACAGCAAAGCGGGGGAACAATCATGCGAGTCTTGCTCGGATCGGCGGCGTTGCTCGCGACGGCCTGCGGGTCGATGGGCCAGGTCGGCATCGTGTTCGAGGTTTCCGATCCGGAACCGATGCCGGGCGAGACCATCGAGATCAGGATGCTCGCGGGATTCAGCAGCAGTCGAGACTACGCGATGGCGGGCGTGGTCACGAACGTGTCCATCGACCGGGCCCAGGGCACGCTGAGCAATCTCAGGCTCATCAGGCCGATGGATGGACCGGGCACGAGCGCCGGTACGCTGGTCGCTGGCGGCGTCGAGGAGATCATCGCCGGCCAGCTCAACTTCCCGATCACGGCGGGCATCTACGCCGACCCGACGAATCCGATCCCCTTCTGGGCGGCCGACTTTACGGTGAACGACGTGCTCTCGGGGCCCATCGTGCTCCAGGCATCGACGCGGACGACTCGATACGACGTGTACATCGCGCGAGACTCAGCAACCAGTGAGTCCAGGCTCGATGAACTGGTCGAGGGCGCCATTCGCGTACTCGTCGCGCGCGATTGTGCCGTGGACTTCGATGGTGACGGGCAGGCGACGGTGTTCGACTTCCTGTACTTCTTCAACCTGTTCGAGGCAGGCGATCTGCTGGCCGACTTCGACGGCGACGGTGAGCTGACCATCTTCGACTTCATCGAGTATCAGAACCAGTTCATGGCCGGGTGCTGACGCGCCCGCAATGAGTGGAGGGCAGAACGATGATGAACAGCGCGTTCGCGGCGATGCTGCTGGCCGGGGCGGGGACGGCGGCGGCACAGGTAGGAATCGTGTTCGAGCTGTCCAATCCCGAGCCGCGGCCCGGAGAGACGATCACGATCACCATGAAGGCTGGGTTCGATGGTCGAGACTACGCGATGTCGGGAGTCTTCGTGAACGTGGACATCGGCCGGGCACAGGGAACGCTCAGCAACCTCAGGCTCGTTGCGCCGATGGATGGGCCAGGGACCACCGCCGGGATGCTCGTGGGGGGCGGCGTCGAGGAGATCATCGCCGGCCAGCTCAACTTTCCGGCTACCGCGGGCATCTACGCCGACCCGACCAACCCCATCTCGTTCTGGGCGGCCGACTTCACGGTGAACGACGCGCTCTCGGGCCCGATCGTGCTCGAGGCAACAACGCGCACGATCCGGTACGACGTGTACATCGCACGAGATTTGGCAACGAGTGAGTCCAGGCTCGACGAATTGGTCGAGGGCACGGTTCGCGTGCTCGTCGCGCGCGACTGCGCCGTGGACTTCGACGGAGACGGACGAGCAACCCTGTTCGACTTCCTCTACTTCTCGAATCTCTTCCAGGCGGGCGATCCGCTGGCCGACTTCGACGGCGACGGTGAACTCACGATCTTCGACTTCTTCGAGTACCAGAACCAGTTCATGATCGGGTGCTGAACGCGACGCTTTTGCGTGGGAGGGCTTCGAGATGCGTGCAATCCAGTGGTGTACGGCGGCGGTCGCGTCGGGCGTTCTTGCATCCGGCGTCAGCGGACAGGTTGCCTTCGAGGACGTGGCGAGCAGCGTCGGGCTTGCGGACTACCGGGCATCGATGGGCAACTCGCGCGGCCCGGGCGGCGTGTTTGCCGACCTCGACGGCGATGGGTGGGCAGACCTGTACCTCGTGCGGGCGCCGTCGCTCGATCCGGACGGCACCAACCAGCTCTTCCTGAACGTCGCGGGGCCGGGCGGGCGGACGTTCGTCGAGATCCCCGGTGCGGCGGGCGCGGCCGACGGTGGCGAGGCGGTCGGCGCGATCGCGGCCGACTACGACAACGACGGCGACGCCGACCTGTACGTCGTGAACTACGACCAGCCCAACACGCTCTACAAGAACATGCTCGCCGAGACCGGGACGATCGGCTTCGTGGACGTGACGGCCCAGACCGACCCGACGCCGGGCGTGGCCGACGACCAGCACGGCGTGGGCATGGCCTACGAGGGCGGCGTGCCACTGGACAACGGGCTGACGGCAGCCTGGGGTGACCCGGATCGCGACGGCGACCTCGACCTGTACGTGGGTAACCACAACGGGTACTTCGGGAAGACCGGCCCGTTCGAGGGGCCGCACGACGTGCCGGGGCGACGCGACGTCTTCTACTTCAACAACGGCGACGGCACGTTTACTGAGGCGACGATGGCGTGCGGCGTGCCGGGATGGGAAGCCGCCGATGGCACGTTCGAGACGGACAACCAGCGGTACAGCTCGACGAATGCGGTGATGTTCGTCGACGCGGACAACGACGGCTGGCCCGACCTGTTCGTGACCAACAAGGTCGGCGGGCCCGACGACCGCGACATGCTCTACCTGAACCGAGGCGCCGACGGCGACGGGACGTGGCTGGGCTTCCGGACGGCGACGTACGACCTGCCCGGCACGTTCGGTGCGGCCTCGACGTTCGCGATGGGCATCGACGCGGCCGACTTGGAGAACGACGGCGACCTGGACTTCTACATCACCGACATGTCCGACCAGCGGGACCCGACGTCTCCGGGTATGAACGACCTGTGGCTGTCACGTTTGGCTGACACGGGCGAGCTGGGCTACGCCTTGGCGGCCGATGCGGCGCCCTGGTGGGATGCGCCGGCCAAGCTCGGATGGGGCGCGCAGTTCCAGGACCTCGACAACGATGGGCTGCAGGACCTGCACACGACGACGAGCTTCCCGTTTCGCGACTACCTGTACATGAACACGGGCGATGGCTTCGAGGAGCGGGCCGTCGAGCTGGGCATCGATCGCGATCGGCGCGAGGCCCGGGGCAACATGACGGCCGACTTCGATCGCGATGGCTGGGTTGACGTCTTCGTCGTCAACATTGATCGCCTGCCGTCGGCGTTGTTCCACAATCGCTTCGCGACGACGACTGGAAGCGCCCACGGATTCCTGAACGTCATGCTCGTGGGCGATCATGCGTCGGCCGGTCCGCTGCGCTCGACGCGAGACGCGATCGGCGCCCGCGTGCGGGTGTCGGCCGATCTCGACGGCGATGGGCTCGTCGACGCGCGCGAGCACCAGATCAAGGAGGTCGTCAGCGGCAGCAGCAACGCGGCGAGCACGAGCAGCCTGGAACTCGAGTTCGGGCTTGGCCTGGCGGCGTCGGCGATGGTCCAGGTGCGCTGGCCGAGCGGCGTGACGACGATGCACGAGTTCGCTCGGGATCGGTTCGTGGTGATCCGTGAGAACGAGGCGTGCCGGGCCGACCTGACGGGCGACGGGGCCCTGACGATCTTCGACTTCCTGGCGTTCCAGAACCTCTTCGCGGCAGGAGATCCGGCCGCGGACTTCGACGGCGACGGCCTCTTGACCATCTTCGATTTCCTGGCGTTCCAGAATCTGTTCCAGGACGGCTGCGCATAGAACCGAGGGTTGCCGCACTCACGAGGGGATCGACACGTCAAGGGAGCGATGCCATGCGCAGTGGGATTCTGGGAGTCGGAGCGTGCCTGATTGGTCTGGTGCTGGGCGGGTGCGGCGTGGCCGCCCCGTTGAAGAGCCACACGATCTCGAAGACCACGGTGGAGGACTCGGTCCAGGGCCGGCCCGCGCTGGAGCGGCCGATCGGCCTGCCGGGGCACGAGGTCGTGCTCGTGCCCTTCGTGATGGAGGACGACAAGGGTTGGTTCCAGTCGGAAGATCCGTACCAGCGGCGCGGGACGTATCGCGCGCGGAGCGTCCAGCACGGCGACCGTTGGCTGGAGAACGCGTCGTACGACTCGGCGGGCGGCGCGAGGTACGCAGCCAGCCGAGTACGGTGGCACAACGCCTTCGGCCGCGATCTCTCGAGCAACGAGCGGTGGATGCTGCTGGACCGACGGGGCGTGATCAGTTCGGTGGCATTCCTGACGCGGCCGCGTTCCAGCAATCGGGCCGTGTGGGCGGTGATGTACCTGGCAACGACCGAGGACACAAACGACGACGGCCTGCTCGACAGCCTTGATGCGCGGCGTGCGTGGATGGCCGACGGCGATGCGCGGAACCCGCGGGTGGTGACGCCCGAGGGCATGCGCGTCGTGCACGCCTGGATCGACTGGGACCGCGAGTACGTGTACTTTCAGCTGCTCGGTGATACGGACGGCGACGGCAGGTTCAGCGATGCCGACGAATCGGCCCCATGGCTGCTGAAGATGGGTGACCGTGGCGTTGCGCAGCCGCTGATCGACGACGCGACGATGCAGCAGGCCCGCGACCTGCTCGAGCACTGAGGATCCGCCTCGCAACACCTATGAACGCGGTTTCATCCGCCGGGTTCGGCTGCCTTCACGAAGCTTGGCTAGGTTCATGCGTGTCGTAGATGTACTGCGGCAGCCTCGGGCATCGGTCGCGCGACGCAGAGCGGCCGTCAAGAAGGAGCACCGGACATGGAATACGGCATCATCGGTCTGATCATCCTCATCCTGGACATCATCGCGATCATTAGCATTCTGGGCGCCAGCAAGAGCGTCGGATGGAAGGTTCTGTGGACGCTGATCGTGTTGCTCCTGCCCCTCATCGGCATGATTCTCTACTTTGTCATCGGCAAGAACACCTGAACCCATGCCCCGTCTCCACGCCCTGATCTTGCGGTCGGTTGTCCTGCTCGTCCTGCTCGGCGCATGCACGCCTGTGCTCGGCTGGCAGGACGGCCAGCCGGAGCCACCGCCGGACGTTGATTCCGACACGGTGTCGGCCAGCGAGCAAGCGGTAGGCGTCGAGAGCCAGGTCGACGACGGCCGCATCGCCGAGCGACTCGCCGAGGTACTACGCGCGACGGAGCGGTTCGCAAGCGTTGACGTCGAGGTACGCGAGGGCGTCGCGTTCCTGCGGGGATCGACCGAGATTGAGGAATCTCGTGCGCTCGCCGGCGACCTGGCGCGTCGGACCGAGGGCGTGGTCGCCGTTGTCAACAACATCACGATCGAGCAAGGACCAATCTGGACGCTGGAGCCGGCCAAGGAGGAATTGGTGGCGCTCTGGCGGCAGGGCGTCGCCTCCGTACCGCTCGTGGGCGTCGGGCTCGTGGTCCTGGTGCTCGCATTCGTGGCCGCATCGCTCGTCCGCCGGGTGCTCGACCCGCTCATTGGCCGCTGGACGGACAGCGCTCTGCTCGAGGCCGTGCTTCGGAAGGTCGTGTACGCGGTCGTCCTGATCATCGGCATCTACATCGCGCTCCGCGTGAGCGGCATGACGCGGATTGCGCTCACGGTGGTCAGCGGCACGGGCATCATCGGCCTGATCCTGGGCTTTGCCTTCCGCGACATCGCCGAGAACTTCCTGGCCAGTCTGCTGCTGAGCGTGCAGCGGCCGTTCCGGCTGGGCGACGTCATCGAAGTCGACGGCAAGCTGGGCGTGGTTCGGAAGGTCACCAACCGCGGCACGCTGCTGATCGACTTCGACGGCAATCACATCCAGATCTCGAACGCCACCGTCTACAAGAGCACGATCAAGAACTTCAGCGCCAACCCGAAGCAGCGGCTGACGTTCACCGTCGGCATCGGCTACGACGACGACGTCTCGCACGCGCAAGAGGTCCTGTGGAAGATGCTCGACGAGCACGACGCGATCCTGGACGACCCCGAGCCGCTGGTGCTCGTCGAGGAACTGGGCGCCTCGACGGTCAACCTGCGTGCGTACTACTGGATCGATGGCTCCAAGCACAGCATGCTGAAGGTCGGCAGCTCGGCCATGCGCCTCGCGAAGGTGGTGCTGACGCGCGAGGGCATCTCCATGCCCGACGAATCGCGCGAGGTCATCTTCCCCCAGGGCGTGCCGGTGCACATGGTCGAAGCCGAGCCGCAATCGACCGCGGAAGCGCCACCGCCGCCGCCTCCGGCACACGACGAGGGCTCCGAAACGGCGACGGAGGCCGAGGGGGGTCTGGCCGCCGAAGCGGACGACCTCGAGAAGCAGGCGAACGAATCTCGCGACCCCGAGGAAGGCTCCAACGTCATTGGCGAGGCGCGGCGCGAGGATCGGTGAGCTGGTTATCGGTCGATTGCGCCGCGCGACGGCCCTCGGGGCGGGGCGTTTGCGGGCGGGGTGGCGGCATCCGCCGTTAGACTAAACCCACGCGCGGATTCCACGATCGCGCTGCCTGGGGGTACACAACATGATGACTCGATCACCCGCAATGGTGCTGGCGCTCGCCGGCTTGTCGTGCGCATCCGTCGCGCTGGCGATGGATCCCGTGCGCGTTGTTGACCTTGCAGATCTTGCCGCCGGTAGCGGCATCAAGATCCTGGGCATGTCGCCCGGAGACTTCGCAGGCATCTCGATCGCAAACGCCGGCGACGTCAACGGCGATGGTGTCGCCGACATCGTCATCGGCGCGAACGGCGCCGACGTGGACGCCGCGGTCAATGCTGGCACGGCGTTCGTCATCTATGGCAAGACGGGCCCGAGTTCGCCGACGATCGACCTGCGAAACATCGACGGCACCAACGGCTTTGCCATCCGCGGCGTGACCACCGACGCGTACGTCGGGACGGCGGTCGCCGGCGCGGGCGACGTGAACGGCGATGGGATCGACGACGTGGTCGTTGGCGCTACCGGCGCGAACTATGGAGCAGGGGCGTTCGCGGGTGCCGGGTACGTCGTCTTCGGAAGTGACGCTGGGCTGCCGCCGGTCATCGACGTCGTTTCGCTCGACGGCTCGAACGGATTCCGGTTCGAAGGCGCCACCGGCGCCTCGTACACGGGCAGGTCGGTCTGCGGCGGCAACGACGTCAACGGTGATGGCCGCGACGACGTCTGCATCGGCTCTCCGCTGGCGAACGAGGCCTACGTGATCTTCGGGCGCGACGCGAGCGATCCCTTCCCGCCGGCCATCCGCCGATCCGACCTCGATGGTGTCCTCGGCTTCATCGCACGGGGCGATTCTCGATCGAGGACCGGCATCTCG
This sequence comes from Phycisphaerales bacterium, assembly GCA_040217175.1. Taxonomy (NCBI): domain Bacteria; kingdom Pseudomonadati; phylum Planctomycetota; class Phycisphaerae; order Phycisphaerales; species Phycisphaerales bacterium. Next base: position 751,947 of record JAVJNT010000002.1, read on the forward strand.
GTGGCCATGAGCGACGACTTCGACGGCGATTCGATCGACGACCTCATCATCGGGGCGGACCTTGCCGCACCGGGCGGCAAGACGAGTGCTGGCGCTGCCTACATCGTCAGCGGCAGGGCGACCTTTGGGCGCCAGATCACGCTGAACCCCGCGTTCGTCGGCGTCACCCGGCTCGAGGGTCGGCTCGCTCTGGACAGCCTCGGCGGCGGCGTCGCTTCGGCCGGCGATGCCAACGGCGATGGCCTTGCAGACCTCTTGGTGTCTGCCCTGAACCCCGGCGAGACGTACCTGCTCTTCGGCGCCGACGACTGGCCGGACGAGTTCACGCCCGACTTCATCGACGAAACGAGGGGCGGCATCTTTCGGGGCAATGGCAGGGACGATCGCATCGTCGCGGTCTCGGGCGCCGGCGACCTCAACGGCGACGACCGGGACGACTTCGTCATCGGTGCGAGCTTCGCCGACGGGGGCGCCGTGCGCTCGGGCGTGAGCTACTGCGTGTTCGGCAAGGACCGGTACACGGGGATCATCGACATCCGCGAGCTTGAGCCCGAGGACGGATTCGCGTGCTTCGGCGAGGGGTTCGACGACCTGTCGGGATTCGCGTGCGGCGGCGGAGGCGACTTCAACGACGACGGCGACGCCGACGTGCTCATCGGCTCGCTGAACAACGATCCGCTGGGCCGGGGCGATGCGGGCGCGGGCTACATCGTGTTTGGCGGCGAGTTCGATCCACCCGATCCGTGCCGAGCCGACCTCGACGGCGACGGGCTCCTGACGATCTTCGACTTCCTCGAGTTCGGGAACCTGTTCGACGCGGGCGACCTGCGGGCCGACTTCGACGGCGACCTGCTGCTGACGTTCTTCGACTTTCTCGTGTACCAGAACGAGTTCGCGGACGGGTGTCCATAAGACGGTCGTTACGGCGCCTCGAAGCCATTGGGCATCCAGGGTTCGAGATCGGCCAGATCACCGGCCGGCATCTCGCTCAGCGGCACGCCCCAGGCCCTGAAGTAGGGCTCGAGGTTGCGCCCGACGGCCCGGCTCATCTGGACGACGAACCGGTCTCGCTTCTCGTCGTCGGTCTTGGGGAGTTGCGCGGTCGGGAGTGATTCGTACGACCGGAACGCGCGGTCGAACGCCTCGAAGCCGAATTCGTGCCAGAGGAGCGCGTAGGTCTGCAAGGCCAGGAAGGGGTCGCTCTTCCAGCGATGGAAGGGCGCGCCCTTCGCGGCGTGCGCGTGCATCGCGCTCAGGGCACGCTCGGGGTTGCTGCGCATGGCTTCGGCGTCGAGCGGATAGCCGTTGATCTTGTGAAGCGCGAGCACCGTGAAGATGTTGACCGTCACCTCGCCCGTGCCGGTGAAGGTCCACAGCGGGTCCTGGTGGGCGTGGCCCATCTCGTGGTAGTGCCCCCACAGCTGGTTCTCGCCCTCGGCGTCGAAGTTTGCCACGTCGACCATGGCTCGGGCCTCGTTCAGCGGGATGACGATCGGTGCGTTGCTCGGGCAGTACATGTAGCCCCAGCTCAGCCGCTTCTCGGCGACGTAGCGGTACTGCCGGTCGGGCCAATGCCTGGGCGAGCGCGGCTCGAGCGCCTGCATCGCGGCGTGCACGCGGTCCCAGTGCTGCATCACCAGATCGGGGTGCTCGAGGTCTCGGATCGCCGACGCGGGGAGCGAGAACGCCAGCTCATCGGACTCGAGCTCGGCCCAGGGCGCGGCCAAGTGACGGAGCCGTGCCTGCCACTCGGCGAGGTCGGTGTGGCCGAGCCGGTACCTGGGCATCTCGACGGCGCCGGCGATCTCGAACGTGACGCTCGCGGGCGTGTCGCCGAGATCGAGGTAGATCGGACCGCCCACCGGCGATGCGAGCGTGGCGGCACCACCGACGACGGGCGATCGGAACGTTGCCGTCGGCATGCGCACCCGGTCGTCGAAGTCCTGCGGATCGAGCCAGCAGCCGATCTGGAGCGAAACGTTCGTCGCATCACCCTCGATGATCCTAAGCGAGATCGGCTCGCCGGCCGGTGCAAACAGGCCGATCGTACGCCAGCCGGGGATGCCGTCGTCGAGCGTGATGCGGCGAGTGATGCGCGGCGCAACGTTGGGCACGATGCCGGGGAAGGCGACGTGGCTGGGGTGGGCGTCGACCTTGCCCGTGGGCGCGGCCGCTTCTGCACGGCGGGCTTCGAGGTCGAGCAGCGCGCACGCGAGCGGTTCGTCCGCGAGCTTGAGCGGCTTCGTGGCCATCGAGGCGTACGCGGCTCGCAACGCCTCGGCGTGACGCTGCTCCAACGCGTCGGCGGCCGCGATCAGCGGTCCTTCGAGCGGCGCGGTGGCCAACGCCTGACGCGCGACGCGGGCGGCGCGGACCACGTCGCCCTCGGCCTCGCCCGCGAGGATCGCTAGTGCCACGCTCGCGTTCGCTTCGTCGTTGGCATTCGCATCGAGCGTGTACAGGCCATCGCGGCCGGGCGAGAGGGCGCGTTCGGTGTAGAGGATGCCGTGCTCGGCCAGCAGCGTGTTGGCCGCCAGGTCGTGGGTGCCGGTAGCGTGGCCGAGTTGGATCTGGCCCCAGGCCGTTTCGGCGCTGAGCAGGGCCCCGCCGCCTCGCAGCCATGCGCCAAGTTCGTCGAGGCGGCCGGCGCGGGCGAACGCCTGCGGCGACGCGACGATGAGGTCCACCGCGTCAAGTTCTAAAATACTGATCTCGCCGCCCACAGGCTCCATCGCCACGTGCATGAAGGCCGCCGCTTCGCGCAGGTCGTCGGGCACGCCCCATGCCTTCGCGGGACCCGCCCCGCCCACCAGCCATCGCAGTTGCTCGGCCAGGAACGCCCGCGTGTCGCCTCGGACGTCGCGCAGGAACCCGCCGTGGCCGATCGCGACCACCCGCCCCTCGCCCGCTCGGGCCGAAGCCGCCAGCACCGTGCCGTCGGCGAGCGTCGCGATCGCTTCGGCCTGGCCGTAGACCACCAGCGACGCGGGGTTGCCACCAGTGGCAAGGGTGCGAGTGCGTTGTTGGTCGCGGGCCGACGGATCGGGTGCGACCTGCTCCGCCAACGCCGGCCAGGCAATGACACAGATGACAAGCAGGGCAAGGTATAGGGACTGGAGGAACGCACGGCGGGTCGCGGGCATCCCAGAGCGTATCCGGTCACGAGGGAGTGGCCCGTTCGGCGAGAATCCAAGCAGAATGGCGTTCTGGATCCGGCGGACATCGGGTAGGCTGTGATGGATCGGAGGACGAGCCATGACCAGACCGAACCGTTACTACATCATCACGCTTGCCATCGCGGGCGCTTCAACGCTCGCCAGCGCCCAGGACGACCTGCGTGTGCTGACGTGGGACGACGCCCGCGCCCGCGCGTGCGGCGACCAGACGTTCTCCCTGCTGGGCGACACGGTGCACACGGACCTTCGCGATGCGCTGCTCAACCCCGCCGCGTTCGGGCCGGGCGGCGTCGTCGGTCGATCGATCGTGCTGACCGGCACGCCCGAGCTGACCGAGGCCGCGCTGCGCGAGGCCGACGTGGTGATCATGCCGCGGTTCGACTCGCTCAACGCGTGCGAGCAGCGCCTGCTGCGGCTGTTCCTCGACCAGGGCGGCGGCGTGCTGATCTTCGAGAACGGCAGCCCCGACACGATGGCCGAGGTGGTCCCCACCGGCGGCGCTACGAGTTGTGGCTCGAACGCGTTCGCCTTCACCGGGGCGCACCCCGTGGTCGATGGCCCGTTCGGCGCGCTCTCGGGGCCATGGCAGCGCGTGTTCAACTGCGCGATGGACGACCTGGGCGCCGGCGCGACGCCGCTGGCGACGATCGGCACCGGCGCGGCGACGGCCGCCGCCTTCGAACGCGGCGAGGGACGGGCCGTTCTCGTCGGCGATGAGGAATGGGCGATGTCGATCGATCCGTGCCCGGCCGCGCCGGCGTGGAACGCCAACGGCCGCGTCTTCGCGCTCAACGCCGTGGCGTGGGTCGCGCCGGACGAGGGCTTCGCGTTCGACCCACCGCCGTTCGTCTGCCAGGCCGACCTCGACGGCAACTGCCTGCTTGAGCTCTTCGACTTCCTGGCCTTCCAGAACCTGTTCGACGCCGGCGACCCGGCCGCCGACTTCGACGGCGACGGCTCGCTGACGATCTTCGACTTCCTGGCGTTCCAGAACGCGTTCGATATGGGGTGCCCGTAACGAGCCAGCCGGGCTCGAAGATTCAGCGCACGATGGCAGGGCACGCCGGCGACGGGCGTGGGCGGTCGTTTTCAGAATACCCAAGTCGCCCATCGCTCCATCGCGCCCGAAACCCACCGAGATTCCCTTGTGCTCCGGATGGGATCTCGTTATGCTGGGGTCCTAAAGGAGAATCCGATGTTCCGACTCCGCCCCGCCGTGGCCGCTCTGGCCGTTCTGCCCGCCCTCGTTCCCGCCGCCACCGCTTTCGGGCAGGGGTGCGACCCATCGGACCTGTTCGAGACCCGCGTGAACTACGACGCGGGCGACCGGGCCAGGTCGGTCGTCATGGGGGACCTCGACGGCGACGGCGATCCCGATCTGGCCGTCGCGAACTTGGGGAGCAACGACTTCAGCGTGCTGCTCAACAGCGGCCACGGCACCTTCGCGCCCGAAGTGCGCTACGCCCACAGCGGCAACAATGGCTTCGCCGTGACCATGGGCGACCTGGACGGCGACGGCGACGCCGACCTGATGACGGCAAACTCCACGAGCGACAACGTCAGCGTGCTGCTCAACAACGGCGACGGCACCTTCGCGCGGGGCGTGCTGTACGACGCGGGCGACGAGCCGCGATCGGTCGCCATAGGCGACCTGGACGGCGACGGCGACGTCGATCTGGCGGTGGCGAACTACAGGGGCAACAGCGCCAGCGTGCTGCTCAACAACGGCGACGGCACCTTCGTGCCTCGTGTGGACTACGGCGCGGGCAACGGGGCCTGGTCGATGGCGGTGGGCGACCTGGACGGCGACGGCGACGGCGACCTGATCACGGCCAATGACATCGGCGACAGCGTGAGCGTGCTGCTCAACAACGGCGACGGCACCTTCGCGCCCAGCGTGCCGTACGACGTGGGCAACGGCCCGCGATCGATCGCCGTGGGCGATCTGGACGGCGACGGCGCGGCCGACCTGGTGACGGCGAACTTCGTGGGCGACAACGCCAGCGTGCTGCTCAACAACGGGGACGGGACCTTCGGGGCCCGCGTGGAATACGACACGCCCAACGGGCCCGAAGGGGTGGCGATCGGTGATCTCAACAGCGACGGCGTGCCCGACCTGGCCACGGTTAACGGCCAGGCCAGCTCGGCCAATCGGGTGAGCGTGCTGATCGGCAACGGGGACGGCACCTTTGCGCCGCGCACGAACTATCTCGTCGGCGCAGCGCCAGCCTCGGTGGCCATGGGCGACCTGAACGGCGACGGCGCCCTCGATTTGGCCACGGCGAACAGTAACGGCGACAGCGTGAGCGTGCTGCTCAACCGGTGCGTCGCGCCGATCATCACGACGCAGCCCGCCTCGCTCTTGCTGCCCGCCGGCGGGGGCGTGGCCGAGTTCGGCGTCGTCGCCGGCGGCACGAGTGGATTCCTCTACCAGTGGCGGCGCGACGGCGTGGACCTGGTCGATGGCGGCGGCGTCTCGGGCTCGATGACGCCCACGCTGACGATCGACGCCACCATCGAGGACGTGGCCGCGTACGACGTGATGGTCACCAACGTGGCCGGCGACACGGTGAGCCAGCCGGGCGTCCTGGCCGTGCGGCCCAACCCCTGCCCTGCCGACTTCGACGGCGACGGCAGCCTGACGCTGTTCGACTTCCTGGCGTTCCAGAACGCGTTCGACGCGGGGTGCGGCGGCTGAGGCCCTACGGCAGCCCCGAGCCCGCGTCGCCCTCGGGCTCGGGCTCGGGCTGGGGGACGGTCCCGCCGCACTCGGGGCAGGTCGCCTCGCCGGTGGGCGCCGCTCGCGGCAGGCCGTGGGTGTCATAGCCGCAGTGCGGGCAGGGCGCTCGGGCGGTCTCGGGCCTGGCGATGGCCCACACGAAGCCGGCGACCGCGCCGAACGAGGCGCCCATGGCCGGCCCGAGCACCAGCCAGCCGGCCATCGCGGCCCAACCGGGACCGGTCACCGAGCCGGCGACCACGCCCAGCCCCACCCCCGCCGCGCCGCCGATTGATCCGCCCCAGGCCATGCCCTTGATCAGGCGGGCTCCGGTGCGGGTGTCGTCCATGGGGGAGGGTATGGGGAAGGGGGAGGCGATCCGCCGCAACGCGTGTCAGGCTCTCCCAATCACGGACACCCGGCGTCGAAGTCGTTCAAGAACGCCGCAAGGTCCTCTTGCGAGAAGAATCCGTCGCTGTTCCAGTCCCCGAGCGCCTGGCGGGCCTGGTACTGGTTGAGGAATTCGAGCACGTCGAACGCGTCTAGTCGCCCGTCCCCGTTGGCGTCCGGCGGGCAGAATCCGCCGCTCAGGTGCACGAAGGCCTCGCCAGCGCCGAGGTTGGCTTCTTCTGCGGTAATGCCGATGTCGTCGTTGCCGTCGACGTCGATGTCGCCCAGCCCGCCCACGCGAGCGCCGAAGTAGTCCGAGCCCCCCCGACGCGGGCTGGTGATCGTCACTCCGCTCTCGCCGTCGAGCGTGGCGACGTCGAAGACTCCCCCGGGACCAAGAGGCCCACCGCCGGATCGACCGAACACGACGTGGGCTCGACCAAATTCCTCGATGATCGATGGGGCGCCGATGATGATGTCGGACCGGCCATCCGCGTTCACGTCGCCCGCCGCCGCCACGGACCAGCCCAATCCCTTGCGTACCAGTTCATCGCTCGAATCGAGGAAGACGCCGCCCTCGTCCTCGCCGATCGCGTCCGTACGGTACTCGGCCTCGAACCAGGGTGCGCCGAACAGCACGAACACGCGGCCGTCGAACCGGTCGCCCGCGCTGGGCGCACCGAACGCGACGTCGTCTCGGCCGTCGCCGTTGAGGTCCCCCACGCCCGCAACGCCATACCCGAGCCCGAACGATCGATCCGGTCCGGGCCGCAGCGTGAAGCCGTTGGTGCCGTCGAGGCCGGCGACGTCAACAACGGCCCCCAGTGCCGGCCCGCCGAACACGACGTGGGCCTTGCCGGGAGCGAGGATCTCGAACGGACGCGAGCCGACGTCACCCGATGCGCCCAGCACGACGTCGGCGAACCCATCGCCATTGACGTCGCCGGCGCCATCGACGGCGACGCCAAGGAGGTCGTCGCCCGACTCGGGGAGGATCAGGAAGCCGTCGGCGCCGTCGAACAGGCGGGGATCGATCCGGGCGGGCAGGCCATCGGCCGAGCCGTACAGCACGTACGCCTGGCACGCCGAGTGGCCAGACTCGTCTCGCATTCGTGCGAACGAGAACACCGCGTCGTCGACGCCGTCGCCGTTGACGTCTCCCGCCAGCGCGCCGTTCGACCACGGACTGAAGGTCAGGCGCGGCCACAAGTTGGGGGTGAGTTCGAGAATGATGCCATCCCGAGGTCCGAACTCCGAAAAGTTCACAATCTTGGGGTACTGGCCGTTTGGCCGGCCGTACAGCACGTATCCGAGCCGAGATCCGTCGGCACTGACGAACAGGTCGTCGACACCGTCGGCGTTCAGGTCGCCGATCGTGCGCGCAAACCGGATCGACGTCCTCGAGATGGTCCTGTCGTTCACGATCGCGAAGCCGTCGAAGTCTTGCGTCGGCACGGTCGTCAGGTCCGGGAAGCCGCCGCCGGGCCGGCCAAAGAACACGTAGGCCGCCTGCGATCCGGCGAAGCCCTCGAAGGCCGTCACGACGAAGTCGGCCGCGCCGTCGTTGTTGAGGTCGCCCGCTGAATCGATCGTCCGGCCGAAGCGCTCGGGCTCGCGTCCCTCGTGCTCGATCTCGAACCCATAGATGCCGCGAAGGCCATCGGCGGAGATCGGCTCGGGTCCGTAGCGGTCTTGGCCCGGCGCCAAGGCGGCGGCCGTGAGCAAGGCGGTCGCCGCAGCTGCCAACGCTCTTGTTCCCACGATCGGGCGATGCCCCTTGACGCTACGACGGATTCCCATCCCGTCCATGCTGCTCCCCTTCCTCGTGCACCCACTGGCGGCGCGTTCTCATGCGCCGCCGGAGGTCGTACCAGGATGGCCGTGCGGTGGTTGCCGATCGATGCGGGCGCGCGGAAACGCCCCCGATCCGCGCCGGATCGAGGCGCGGGCGGGGGCGTGACGGGCGGGCGTCCGACGTGTTCGGCGGCGCGCGGCCTACGCCGCTTGACCGCTGCTCTGCCCACCGGTCTGCACCTGCTGCTGGTTCCCCGGCTTGCCCATGAACACGACCATGGGCGGCGTCCACGCGCTGGAGCGCGGCGCCCGGCCATTGCTGCCTGCTTGCTGTCCGGAAGTGTGAGGAACGTTCTTCAGTGGTCCAAGATCACCCAAAGATCCCCAATCCATCCAAGAACGCTCCCAATCGCCCCCAGAGCCTCCCAGCGGGGTTACAAGGTCCGATACGTCCGCACGAGATTCGTTTCCTTCATGAAGGAAATCGTTTTGGTCCGGAGCGGAACGGTTTTCTTCGGGAAGGCAGCGGCTCCGGTTAGGAACGCAATCGCTGCCGTGGGCAAGGACGTCGCCGCGGCGCGGAAGCCGACGGCTGCGGCGGGGACCGGAGCGGCTTTGGTGCGGAACGAGATGACCCCGATGGGCAGCGCGGCGGCCGGCGTGCCCTCCATCGCCGCCGCGACCCCCAGGCCCCGGCACCGCGATCCCGAGCGCCCACGCCAAGACCCCGGGCCGGGGAATCATGATCCCGGGCGCGGGGATCGCGATGCCGGGGCAAGGTGGTGTGGTGCCCGGAGGGGGGATCGTGGTGCGGGGTGGGGGTGGCGCGATCGGTGGCTATGCACTCGCCGATTGGCCGCAGGCGACTTGTGCTTGCGTGTTGGACTCGGTTCTGGTATGCTCTACTTTCAAAGGAGAGATTCCATGCCGTCGATCACCGTCAAGCTGGCCGGCGCGGTTGCTTCTGTTTTGGCCGTCTCACCGCTGGCGTACGCCCAAAATCTCATTCCGGGAGGCGACTTTAGCGCCGGGCTGGCGGCGTTTGAAACCGATTACCAGATCGTGTCCCAACTCGACGTCGATGAAGGCACGCTCAACGTGTTTGACACGGGCGACGTGTACCGAACGTTCCCGGCCGTGGAGGTGGTGGGACCGGACCACACGACGGGCGACGGGGCACAGTTGGTCGTGAACGGATCGCCAGATGCCGGCACGTCGGTGCTTCGTTTCCGTGCAAACGTGCCGCGGGCCGGGCGATACACCGTCTCGATCTACTACACCAACACCAGCTTTGGCAGTCGTGGCAACGATGCCGAACTGGGCATCCTCGTCGATGGATCGCAGATCGGTGAGACGGTGCGAACCAGACCGGCGGGCATCTGGGACGCGTGGTTGAAGTTAGAACGAGAGATCACGCTGGCGGCAGCGGGCCCCGTCGTGGTCGAGGTGTTCGAGGCATCAGGGCAACGCTCGGGCAACGACTTTGCGCTCGACGATTTCTCGCTCGTCGAGACGTGTCGCGCAGATTTGGACGCCGATGGCGTTCTCACACTGTTCGACTTCTTGGCGTTCGGAGTCTTGTACGACGTTGGCTCTCCCTTGGCCGACTTCGACGGCGACGGTAGCCTCACCATCTTCGACTTCCTCGCCTTCCAGAATGCCTTCGACCTCGGATGCCCATGAGCACCGGGCCGGGGTAGGCACGGGGCATCGCTCCTACCCTGCCCTCCCATGACCCCCACCGCCCAGACCGCCTCCCAATCCCCCTCCCAACCCGGCAAAGCCGGAGCCCTCCTTGCCGCCCGCCAGGGCGATATCCACCTGTGGAGCCAGACCCTCATCCCCACCACCCGCGAGGCCCCCGCCGACGCGACGACGCCCAGCCACGTCTTCCTGGTGCGGGCGGGGTTCATCCGGCAGCTCGCCGCGGGGGTGTACGACTACCTGCCGCTGGCCTGGCGGAGCCTCCGCAAGATCCAGGAGATCGTGCGCCAGGAGCACGAGCGGATCGGGGCGATGGAGATGCTCTTCCCCGCGTTCGAGCCGATGAGCCTCTTAAAGGAAACCGGCCGCGACGAGGCGTACGGCGACGACCTGTTTACCTTGGAGGACCGGCACGGGCGGGCCCTCGCGCTCGCCCCGACCCACGAAGAGCCCATCGTCGAGATGATGAAGGGCGCGGTGACCAGCTACAAGCAGCTGCCGCTGAGCCTGTACCAGATCCAGACCAAGTTCCGCGACGAGCCGCGGCCGCGCTCGGGGCTGCTGCGCTGCCGCGAGTTCATCATGAAGGACGCGTACTCGTTCCACCTCAATCAGCAGGGCGAGGGCGGGCTGGACGTGACCTACGACCACTTCTACGACGCGTACACGCGGATCTTCACGCGGTGCGGCCTGACGTTCACCGCCGTCGAGGCCGAGAGCGGGCCCATCGGCGGCTCGGCCAGCCACGAGTTCATGGTGCACGCCGAGAGCGGCGAGGACAAGGTGCTCGTGTGCCCGGTGAGCGGGTACGCGGCGAACGTGGAGAAGGCGGAGATCGGGGAGCGGGCTTGGAGCTTCGAGGGTGCTGCTTCGCAGGAACTCAAGAAGCACCACACGCCGGAGATGCCGGGGATCGAGCTCGTCGCCGGGCACCTGGGGACGACCGCGGCGGGCATGCTCAAGACCATCGTCTTCGAGCGCGTCTTGAAAGACCCGGACAAGACGAAGTACGTCCTGGCCGTGGTACGCGGCGACCACGACGTGAACGAGGGCAAGGTACGCGACGCGGTGGGCTCGGGCGTGAAGCTGGCCGACGAGGCGAAGGCGAAGGCGGATGGGCTGGCGATCGGCTACTTGAGCCCGAGCGCGTTCGCCAGGCTGACCGGAGCGACGATCGTCGTCGACCCCGACGCGGCGCAGGGCTCGACCGCCTGGGCGACCGGCGCCGATGAGATGGACCACCACGTCACCGGCTGGCACTGGGGCCGCGACCTCGGGTACGAGACCGAGAAGCTCAAGGTCGCCGATATCCGCAACGCCGAAGAAGGCGACCCGTCGCCGCGGGCCGAGGGCGCGAGGCTCGAGACCCAGCGCGGCATCGAAGTCGGCCACATCTTCAAGCTGGGCACGAAGTACTCCGATGCGATGGACTTCAAGGTGCTCGCCGAGGACCAGAAGCCGCGGTCGGTCACCATGGGCTGCTACGGGATCGGCGTCAGCCGGACGATGGCCGCGTGCGTCGAGATGAGCCACGACGACAACGGCATCGTCTGGCCGGCGGCCGTCGCGCCGTACCACGTGCAGATCATCCTGATGAAGCCCGAGGACGAGAAGCAGCAATCCGTCGCCAGCGACCTGGCCCAGCAACTGGCCGCGAAGGGCGCCGACGTGCTGATCGACGACCGCAAGGAGCGCCCGGGCCCGAAGTTCAAGGACGCCGACCTGATCGGCATCCCTGTTCGCCTCACGCTGGGCGACAAGGCCCTGGACGCCGGCGGCGTGGAGTTCAAGCTCCGCAAGGACGCGGGCAAGGGCGAGGTCGTGCCGATGGCCGAGGTCGTTGAGCGTTGCGTGAGCGCGCTGGAGAGCGCATGAGCGTGCTGCTCAACGCGAAGGACGTCCACAAGACCTACAGGCTGGGCCGCGTGCCGGTGCCGGTGCTGCGTGGGGCGTCGATCACCCTCAAGGAAGGCGAGTGGGTCGCGATCCTCGGCGCCTCGGGCAGCGGCAAGAGCACGCTGCTGCACCTGATCGGCGGATTGGACAAGCCCCAGGACGGCACGATCACCTTCCAGGGACGCGACATCTCCCGCCTCGGGCCGGGCGGGCTCAACCGCTACCGCTCGCGCGACGTGGGCATCGTCTTCCAGTTCTACCACCTGCTGCCCGAGCTCGACGTGATGGGCAACGTGCTGCTGGGCGCGATGACGCAGGGCGTGCTGGGCCGCAAGGTCCCCGCCGAGCGGCGGTCGCGTGCGAAGGAGCTGCTCACGGCCTTCGGCCTGGGCGAGCGCTTGCGCCACAAGCCCGCCCAGCTCAGCGGCGGCGAGCGCCAGCGGGTGGCCATCGCCCGGGCCCTGATCGCCGACCCCCCGCTGCTGCTGGCCGACGAGCCCACCGGCAACCTCGACCAGCACACCGGCGAGGGCATCCTCGACGCCCTCGAGAAGGTCGTTCGGCCGGATGACGACTCGATTGATGGGGGGGCCCCGAAGCGCGCCATGCTCATGGTCACCCACGACCAGCACGTGGCCGAGCGGGCCGACCGGATCGTGCACATGGTCGATGGGCAGATCGTCGAGGCCGAGGCGGTCGCAAAGGCCTAGGGACAGCCCGTATTCCACGGGTGGGATCTCTGGTTGGTCCCCACTAGGTTCTGGCCCGCGCCGGGCGGCGATGGCGCGTAGTATGCTCGCGATTGGGCTCGCCCTGGGGGGGCAAGGGGCCGTTCGGTCGCCGGACGCCGTTGCACCCTCGTTGCCGCGGGCCACAGGGCAGGGAACCCAGCACGTTGACACCCACGGGCGCCACCGGACAGCACGCTTCGGCCGACTCGGCCCATACGGCCTCCTCGCCGGCGAGCGGGCGACCGATCACGCTGCGCGGTCTGAGCGGCACGGTGCCGGCGACGGTCGAGGAGGTCGGTGCCGGCGCGGCGGTCGTGTTCCTGCACGGGCTGGTGGGCCTGAACGAGCACTGGGAAGAGGTCGTCCGCCTGGCCGAGCCGAGCGTGCGGTGCGTGCTGCTGCAGGTGCCGCTGCTCGACCTGCGCGGCGACGACTGCTCGATCGACGGCGTCACGGCCCTGACGATCGACTTCCTGCAGAAGCACTTCGACCACCCGGTCGTGCTCGTGGGCAACAGCTTCGGCGGTCACGTTGCATTGCGCGTTGCGCTGCAGCGGCCCGACCTGGTGCGCGGCCTGGTGCTCGCCGGCAGCAGCGGGCTCATCGAGAAGTCGATGGTCAGCGACGTCCAGCTCCGTCCCAGCCGCGGCTGGCTGCAACGCAAGATCGGTGAGCTGTTCTACGACCCCAGCACGCACATGCGCGACAGCGACATCGAGCGCGCCTACCAGCAACTGAGCGAGCGCGGCGGAGCGCGGGCGATGGTCCGGCTCAGCCGCAGCGCCCGGCGGAACCACCTGGGCTCGCGCATGAGCGGCATCGGCGCGCCCACGCTCTTGATCTGGGGCAAGCAGGACATCGTGACGCCGCCCGAGGCCGCCGAGCAGTTCGCCTCGATGCTCGGTCGCTCGCGGCTGGTCTGGTTCGACCGCTGCGGCCACGTGCCCATGATGGAACACCCCGAGCCGTTCGCCCAGGAGCTCGTCGAGTTCGTCGAGTCGCTCGGCCCCGAGAAGCCGGACGCGTAGGCCCCGCCCGTGGCACGCACCGCGATCACGGACCAGCCCGGCGGCCTGCGATGGACCTCGCTCATCGGCGCGGGGCTGCACGCACGCGTGGCCGGCCGGGCGAAGAAGCTCCGCAGGTACGACTACTGGAACGCCAACACGGCGTACGTGCAGCGGGCCCAGCTGCGATCGCTCCTGGAGCAAGCAAAGGACACGGCGTTCGGATGCGAATACGGCTTCGCCAGTGTGCTCAAGGCCAGCGACGCGGACATCGCCGGCGAGTATCGCAAGGCCGTGCCCGCGCGCGATTACGTGGCGTTCCTGCCGTACGTCCAGCGGATGGTCGAGGGCGCCGAGCCCGACGTCCTCTGGCCGGGCCTGGTCAAGCAGTTCTGCCAGACCAGCGGGACGACGGCGGGCGACAAGCGGATCCCCATCAGCGACGCGATGATGAAGAGCAACTTCAAGGCGTCGCTGGACATCTTCTCCCACGCCATCAATTGGGGCGTGTCGATCCCCATGCTCTTCGGCGGACGGGCGCTGTTCCTGGGAGGCTCGAGCGCGCTCGAACGCCAGGACAACGGCATGCTCATCGGCGACCTGTCGGGCATCGCGACCCAGCAGATCCGCTGGCCGCTCAGCGAGATCTACTCGCCGGGCAAGGACATCGCCCTCATGGACCACTGGCCGAGCAAGCTCGACGCCATGGCCGAACTGACTTCGACCCAAGACATCCGCATGATCAGCGGCATGCCGAGCTGGACCGTGGCGCTCATGGAGAAGGTGCTTGCCAAGACCGGCAAGCAGCGCATCGACCAGGTCTGGCCCAACCTCACGCTCTTCACGCACGGCGGCGTGCGGTACGACCCCTTCGAGCCCACCGTGCGCCGCTTGTTTACCGGCGGCGAGCGCGACATCCCGGTCCGCCTGGAGCTCTACCCCGCCAGCGAGGGCTTCATCGCCGTCCAGGACGAATTCGGCGAGCCCGGCATGCGCCTCAACGCCGACCACGGCAACTTCTACGAATTCGTGCGGCTCGAGGACATCGGCGAGGACGATGCCGAGGCCGTGTGCGCCGACGAGGCCGAGCCCGGCCAGCGGTACGTGGTGGTTATGAGCACGTGCGCCGGGCTGTGGCGCTACGTCATCGGCGACGTCGTGGTCTTCGACAGCGTGCCCAACCGCATGGGCTGGGGCGGCGGGACCGGGCCCGCCCGGCTGCGGATCGTCGGCCGCCACAAGCTGTTCATCAACGCCTTCGGCGAGAACCTGATCGTCGAGAACATCGAGACGGCGGTCGCCCACGCCGCCCGCGAGACGGGCATCGAGGTCGGCGAGTTCACCGCGTCGCCGGTCTACCCGGGCAACGGCGTGCGGTCGGGGCTGCAGCTGGCCGTCGAGGTCGTCCGCCGGGGCGATCTGGGGCAGTTTGCCGAGGCCTTCGATGCCAAGCTCCAGGGCGAGGTGGTCGACTATCGCGTGAAGCGGACCGACGGGCTGGGCATGGCGCCGCCCATCGTGACGCCGCTCGAGCCGGGCGCGATCCACCGGTGGATGGAGTCTCGCGGCAAGCTCGGCGGGCAGCACAAGGTCCCGCGGTGCGCCAACCACCGAGAGTTCATGGACGCCCTGGCCGGGCCCGTCGAGGCGAGCCCGGCGGCCGCAAACCGCCCATAAGCCGGCCTCTTGATGAGAAGCCGCCGGCGCGGCGCACTATCCTTTGATTGCCCGAACGAGGCCCGCGAGAGCCCGCGGCGAACCTGCCCGTACAAAGCCCCCTGATGCGAATCCTTATCTCCAACCCGGACACCATCGGCGACGTCGTCCTGCGCGAACCGCTGTTCCGGGCGCTGGCGGAGGCGGGGCACGAGCTCGCCCTGGTCGTCAGCCCGCTGGTACAGCCCATGGCCCGGGCCGTGGCACCGACCGCCCGCCTCATCGAGCTGCCCATCAACGTCTACGACGGCAAGCTCGACGCCGACGACGAACGCCTCGACGACGTCGTCGAGGCCGCGGAGGCGTTCGACCCCGAGGTACTCGTCGGCGCCCCCTTCACCTGGACCATCCTGGAGGAGCGGCTCTGCGAGGCGTTCCCCAAGGCCCGACGCATCGGCCAGGCTGGCGGCAAGTTCCTCGATTCCGAGTTCAGCCTCGACGGGGCAACGCCGGTGCTGTTCGACGAGGTCGTCCGGGTCAACGAGGACCTGCACGAACTTCGCAAGAGCGAGGCCCTGGCGCGAGCGGTGCTTAACGCCGGCGTGTACCTGGACGAGCCGCGGCTGGTGCTCAACGACGAGTTGCAACGGTCGGCCGATGCCGTTCTCGCGCGCCTGGAACTCAAGCGTGGCTCGTTCCTTGCTGCGTGCGTAGGCCACCAGGAATACACGGCCGTCCGCAACTGGCGACCCGAGCGATGGGCCGAGGCACTGGCCCACTGGATGGTGGAGTACGACCGGCCCGTGCTGTTGCTGGGGGCCCAGGGAGAGTCCGAGGTTGCTCGAACGATCGGCGATGCGCTGGAAGCTAAGGGCCTCGAGCCCAGGCACTGGTTCGGCGGGCCCGAGGGCGACACGCTGCTGCTGGCGGCGCTGCTCGACGCTTCACGCGCGTACGTGGGCAAGGACACAGGGCCGATGCACATGGCTGCAGCGCTGGGCAAGCCCGTGCTGGCGGTCTTCGGCGGGGGAACCTGGCCGCGTTTCCGCCCGCTTGTGAAGCCGAGCGTGTCGATCACGCTTGCGGTGCCCTGCTCGCCGTGCGACTGGCGGTGCGAACAGCGCCGCTCGCACTGCGTCAAGGACGTACCCGTCAGCGCCGTCACCGCGCAGATCGATCGATTCGAAAACGGAGAGGTCGAGGGTGCCGACGTGGTGCAGATCGAGCCGAGCCGGGCGATGCTGGTGGGCATGGCCGGCGACGCTGCCCGTGCAGCGAAGCACTACCGCGCCGAGCTCTCGATCGCTCGCCGGTCACTCAAGAAGAAGAACGAGGAAACTCGGGAGAAGGCAATGAGCGACAACGCGGTCATGCAGCGGCTCGATAAGCTCGAGCAGGTGCTGCGGAATTCGAGGTCCGACGAGGCCGAACGCCGGGCCAGCGAGGTGACGCAGAAGCTCACGCAGAACACCCAGGCGCTCGAGCAGGCAAGGCGAGAGCTGGCCAGCGCCGTCGAGCGCGCCGATACGGCCAACCAGGCGACATCGAGCCTCAAGGCCGAGATCGAGCAACTGAGGACGCAACTGGAACAGAGCCGGCAGCGGCTGCATGAGTCCGAGTCGAGAGCGGCCGAAGCCGAGAAGACGCGCGACAAGGCCGCGATGCAGCGCGATGCCGCGGAGCGCGAGGCCGCAGAACTTCGCGCCAAGTACGCCGGCGTCGACCTGCCGAAGCTGCGGGCCGACCTGTCGAAGGCGCGGCGCCTGGTCGGCGCTCTGCAGGGCGAGAACAACGACTTGAAGCTCCGTGCCGACCAACGGCTCGAAGAACGCCGCGCGATGGAGAAGCTGGCCGACCAGCGACTGGTGGCCGTGCAGAACCTCGAGAACAAGCTAGGCGAACTGCTCGCCAGCCGATGGCGGCAGATGGGCCAGCGCCTGCACGTGGCGATGGTGCTGCCGTGGGAAGAGGCCGAGCGACGTCGGCTTCTGGGGACGGGCACGAACGGGCAGCACTAGGGCGGCTTGAGGCACGCCGGCCCAGGATCCTGAAGGGGAGCGATCGATGAGTACGACCCGCACCGAGAGCACGGGACTGTTGCACCATGCCCGCCGACTGACCGAACGCATGCGGACCCTCGATGCCGGTACGTCCATCGAGGACGCGCTCGTCTCGGCGCTGGACGGCGAGCGGGGCGTCGTGCTCGTCGCGGGCGAGCCCGGGGCCGCCGTTCAGGACGCCATCGCGAGGGCGTGCGACGAGCGCGGCTGGCAGGCCTACGTCGCCGTCGGAGACGCCGAGTCCGCAAGGACGTTGGTCGAGACGCTCCGCCGGGCCGTCATCGTCGAGCACAATGCCACCGAATTACTGCGCACGCTACCGGTGAAGCCCTGCGTGACGATCGTGCAAGATGCCGAAGCACTCCCGGCGATCGCACGCGTCGCATGCGACGGCGGGCTGGCGATCCTCGTAGACGAGACCAAGGCCGAGGACGGCGCGTGGGCGCGCATCGGGGGCGGCGACACGTACGCGGTGCTGGAACGGCGGAGCACGGCATCGGGCATCCTGCCGGTACGCCTCGACGACGAGATGTTCGGACGGCTCGGCGACCTCACGCGTCGAGCGCTCGTCGAGGGCCCCACCCCCGCGGCCGAGGCCACCATGCGCACGCCCGCGGTCGCTCCGCCGAGGGGATATGGCAGCCGCCAGACGCGTCGAGAACTCATCGAGCTGGTGATGCATGCTCGTAAGTCGCTGGCACCCCGGCGAGAGCGACGCATGCTCGAGGGCCTCAGCCGCTGGCCTTGGGTGGTGCCGCAGGGCGAACCGCTCCCGCCGACGATGCCCGACGGCTCGCCATGGCCCAAGATCTCGATCGTGACGCCCACGTACAACCAAGGCCACTTCATCGAGGAGACCATCCTCTCGATCATCCACCAGGGCTATCCGAACCTCGAGCACATCCTGATGGACGGCAGTTCGACCGACGACACGATGGAGGTGGTCGATCGGTACCGAGACCACTTCTCGGTGATCGTCTCGGAGAAGGACGAGGGCCAGAGCGACGCCATCAACAAGGGATTCGAGCGTGCGACCGGCGAGATCCTGACGTGGATCAACAGCGACGATCTGGTGGCGCCGGGGGCGCTGGCCGCCGCCGCCATCGCCTTCAAGACCAGCGGGGCCGATTTCGTCAACGGCATCTCGCAGGTCTTCAAAGAGGGCAGGCTGGTGCACCAGTGCATCACCAGCTGCGGCGAAGGCCCCATGCCGCTGCAGGACATGCTCGACCTGGAAAACTGCTGGCTGACCGGCCAATTCTGGTGGCAGCCCGACAGCTTTTTCACCAAGGACCTGTGGGACCGGGCGGGCGCGCACGTCCGCGTCGACTGGTACTACTCGATGGACTACGAGCTGTGGCTGCGCATGGCCCAGGCCGGCGCGAGGGTCCACAGCATCGGCCGCCCGATCTGCTGGTATCGCACCCACGAAGACCAGAAGACCAGCGAGGGCGAGGGCTCGGGCTTCCGCGGCGAGCTTCCCAAGGTCGTCGTCGATCACTGCGAGAAGCACGGCATCGTCCGCGAGCAGCGCGAGAAGGAGGTCGTGAAGGGCCGTCTGCGCGTGGCGCTATTCAACGATGTGGGCTTCGAGTACGGAGCGGGCATCGCCCAGCGCCGGCTCGCCGAGGCATTCGCGTCCGCCGGCCACGACGTCCGCGTGCTGGCAGCGACGCATCCCGAGCCGGTTCGCGAGACGCCGACGGTCTCGGCCGAGGCAGTGCTCGCCGCCCTCGACGCGGTCGAGCCCGATCTGGTCATCATCGGCAACGTCCACGGCGCCGACATAGCCCCAGAGGCACTCAGCGCGATCGCGAACAAGCACGAGACCGTGTTCTTCATGCACGACGCATGGCTGCTGACCGGCCGCGAAACCTACTTCGGTGACAACGAGGACTTCCTGACCGGCATCGTGGGCCGGACCAGCACGCAGGCCGGCTACCCGGCGATGGAAGAGTCTGCGATCCGCCCCGCGTGGGAGGCCAAGCGACGCTTCCTGACGGGCTGCGAGAACCTGACGATCCTGACCAACAGCCAGTGGCTGGCCGACCGTGCGACCGCGGCTCTCGACGCACTCGACGCCGCTGGGGATGCCGACGCAGGCAAGGCGCCGTTCGACCTGGGCCATCGTCCGCCCGTGCATGCGGTGCGATACGGGCTCGACGTCGATGCGCTCCGGCCCCGCGACAAGGCGACCTGTCGCGATGCGCTCGGCCTACCCAAGGACGACTTCCTGATCATGGCTTCGGCCTGCTCGCTCGACGACGATCGCAAGGGCATCGCGTACCTCGCGAAGGCCCTTAAGCAACTCGGGCTGCCCGATGCCACGGTCGTCGGCGTCGGATACGTGCCGCCCAACGCGAAGCCGCCGATTCCCGGCATGCGCGCGATGGGCTACATGCGCGATCCGCAGCAGCTCGCGATGCTCTACTCGGCGTGCGACCTCTTCGTAGCGCCCAGCACCGACGAGGCCTTCGGCCAGGTCTTCATCGAGGCCGCAGCCTGCGGCACGCCGGCGATCGGCTTTCCCGTGGGCGGCGTTCCCGAGGCGATCACGCACGGCGTCACCGGACTGGTCGCGCGCGAGGTCTCATCCGAGGCGCTGGCCGAGGCGATCGACACGCTCTACCGGGACGACGCCTATCGCTCCAATCTGGGACGGTGGGCACGCATCCACGCCCAGAACGAATGGAGCCTGTACACGAGCTACCAGCGGCTGCACGTCGCGCTCACCGAGAGCGGCGCAGGCAACCGCATCGGCCTGAGCCGCAAGATCGACTTCACCCGTCCG
Organism: Phycisphaerales bacterium; assembly: GCA_040217175.1. Lineage (NCBI taxonomy): Bacteria > Pseudomonadati > Planctomycetota > Phycisphaerae > Phycisphaerales > Phycisphaerales bacterium. The sequence goes on from JAVJNT010000002.1 coordinate 771,871, forward strand.
TCGCCCGTGCCCGAGCACGCCACCCTGCTACCCACGAGCGGCCCGGCATACGAGCCCCGGTTCGGCTTCGATCACTGGGAGGGCCCGAAGCCAGACCAGAATCTCGGCCGGTTCCGCTGGCTCCGGGGCGGCACCGCAGCGGCCGTGCTCCACGCGCGAAGCAGCGGCCACGCGCGGCTCGCCATCACCTGCCGAAACCTCCACAAGGGCCAGCGGCTGCGCCTCGTACTCAATGGCGCGACCGTGCACGAGGGCTCGATCCCGGTGACGCAGCCGCACACCGACCATGCACTCACGCTGCCCGTGGCCGTGAACCAGGGTGCCAACCACCTGCAGCTCCAACTGTGGAAGTGGAACCAGGGCGAGGGTCGGCCGCTGTCGCTCATGCTGACGGACCTTCGGCTCATCGAAGACTGACGCTCGCGGGCCGACGTCAGATGACGTCGCGAATCTCGGCGCGGGCGGCTCGCAGCGCGAGTAGGCCAAGCGTCGTGAACAGCACCGCCCACCCGAGCGCCACCGGCAGCAGCCACAGGTCGGGCAGCCGGCCCTCCAGCATCATCTGCCGGCCGGCCTCGAGCGCGGGGTACGTCGGGTTGTACGGCAGCGCGGCCTGGACGGCCTCGGGCAGGATCTCGGGCTTGTAGACCATCGGATAGGCCCAGAAGCCGATCATCAGCACGATGCGGATGACCTCGGCTACGTCCTTGACGAACGGCACCACCGCTGCACCGAGTGCGCCCAGGCCAAAACCAAGCATCAGCAAGAGTACGAACGGCACCGGCGCAAGCAGCCAGTACGCATTTGGAATAAAGCCGAATGGGATGGCCGCGACGGCCAGGATGGCGTAGCTGATCACCAGCCCGATGGCGGCAGACACCACCGTTTGCGCGACGAACGCGCTTTCGGGGATCGGCAGCTTGCGAAGGTACTGCGCGTTGGCCACGACCGCCTGACTGCCGCGCGACACGGTCTCGGAGAACGCCAGCCACGGAATCATCGCGCTGCAGAGGTAGACCACGTACGGGGCGTCGTTGGTGCCCTCGCGGCTCATGATGCTGGCGAAGACCAGCGAATAGATCAAGATCATCGACAGCGGCTGGATGACGTTCCAGAGCACGCCAACGCCCGCGCCGGCGTACCGGTGTCGCACGTCCGAGAGCGCAGTCCGCCAGATGTACGAGGCATGGGGCAGCAGTTCGAGCATGGCGGTTGTCCCGGTCAATCTCCGTGCTTGGCACGCAGCTTCGTGCTCAGTCGGCACACGAGCTGTGCGCGTTCGGTCTCGTCGATCCAGTCCTGCAGCGTGGCGGCGATCTCGTCTTCGGGCACCGGCGCGCCCGGGAGCGGGCACGAGGCCCCGAGCTGCCGATCCGCGATCGCCCGATACCGCGTGAGCGTCCGATCGCCGTACATCGAGACGAAGTCGAATTCTTCGTTCAGGAACAAGACGACCGGCACGCGGTTGCCATCGTTGATGACCAGCCGCCGCGCCAGGTCCATGTGCTCGTCGCGGTCAACGACTCGGAGCTCGATGAGGTCGGGGCGGAGGCTGGCGATGGCGTCCAGCATGGGCACCTGCTGCACGCAGTCTCCGCACCACGTGCCGCTGACGCACAGGAGGTGCATCTTGCGGACGAAGCCATCAAAAAGCTCTCGATGGACCTCGGTCGGATGCACGCGCTGGCGGAAGTCATTCCACGCGTGGCGATGATTGTCGCTGCCGGTCGCGACGTAGTCGCCGTACGAAAGGCCGCGAGCAAACTTCTCTCTCAGGTACGTCGTCTCGATCATGCTCGCACGATACGCGGCGGACGCGCCGTTCCGCACTCGGGGCAGGTCTCCCCTACGACCGCCGAGAGGTCGTAGCCGCACGCGAAGCACGCGGGCGTGCGAGCGCAGCGACGGGCCTCGCGACCGATCACGGCGTACTGGGCCGCAAACGCCGCGAGCGTGCCGATGAACCACGCAAGACCGAACCCGAGCACCGCTGCGGCGAGCAGCGGATAGGCGGTGATACCGAACGGCCCGGTGGACTCGGTCGTGGCGATCGAGCCGTCGGGGTTGAACGTGGTGACCTGCTCGTAGACGGTCGAGACGGCCGCCACGAACGCCAGCCACCCGCCGGCCCCAGCGACGAAGGCAGCCGGCACGACTGCGGCCACGACAACGCGACGACGCCGATAGATGGCCCCAAGGAAGGCCCGGGCCTCGCTCCACGCGAGACCGAGCTCCCGGGCCGCGGCGGCGGCCGGAGCGACGGCCCACAGCACTCTGGCGGCCGATCGTCTCATGCGGTGGTGATTGGGAAGTGGAGCGGAAGAGATTCGAACTCTCGACCTCATCATTGCGAACGATGCGCTCTACCAACTGAGCTACCGCCCCTCGCGAACGGTCCCTCGGGCCCGCGCGGGCGGAGTATAGGTCGGCCCGGCCGCAGGGCGTCAGGGCGGACCTTTTATGCCCGATAACGACGAGAAATCCCACCGACTTCCGCGACATTCCTGGCGCGGGAGGGCCGATCTGCCGTTATATTGGTTAGTGCTAACTACGGGCTTCCGCCGGCGGCGCGATTCGGTCCGAGGAGGGACGGGCCGATGCGGCCGCGGCCGGCGGCACGATCGTGAGGGCGACGACGATGGACACACGACCCGGACGGATCGAACGAGTGCGCTGCCGAGCGGTGGTGCTGGGGATGACGGTACTGACCTTCGCGGCGGCGTCGCTGGGCGGCTGCTCGTCCCACGGCCACTACGCCTACGGCTATGGCGCTCCCGGATACGGGCACTACTCGTACGGGCATTGCGGCGGCGGCGATGCCGGGCTTCTCGTGCTGCTGGTCTACGGCGCAGCCGGGCTGCTCCACTGGTGCTTCAACTAGCCGGAGCGCCGTTAGTTGATGTAAAAGATCGAGCGGAACAGGTCGTCGCCGAAGGTGTCTTCCATGTCCTGCCACAATTCGTCGCGGGTGACGGGCCGATCCTCGACGGGCACGAGGTACGGCGCTGCGGCGGAGCCCTGGACCCAGTAGAACACGTCGAAGTCTCGAGGCTCTTCGAAGAACGCGCGCACGTCGATGCCCTGCGATCCATCGCCGCGCCAGAACCGCAGCAGCTTCTCGCCTTCGAGCAGCGCTTCGGCCTCGTCGAGCAAGTCGAGCCACATGGTCACCTGGGGCTCGCCGAGCGCGACGCCGCGTATCGCCGGCGACTGGTGCGGCGCTGGCAGCCACTCGCGGTCGTCGTCGGTCTCGGCCCGAGCGCTCTCCCACATCTCGCGGCTGTGGCCGATCGCCTTGAGCAGGTGCTGCCGGGCGCGGGACATGCGTTCCGCCCCGTCGTCGGCCAACGGAAAATCAAGGCTGCCCACGAAGGCGAGGATGTCCGAGACGTCGATGTCCATGCCGGTGGGATCCAGCGGCTTGTTCTGCTGGAGGAACGGGTAGGGCGTCTTGGGCCTGGGAAAGAAGAGGTGGGCGCAGCGATCGAACATCTCGCGGTTGTCGTAGGCCAGCATGATCTCGCCGGCCGCCATGAGCACGTCGTTGTACGCGCGCAGCCATTGCAGGTCCGTGGCGTCGAGCCCGAGCACGAACGACTGCTGCTCTTGCGGAATGTTGACGCCGTCGCGGAACACGATCGCAAACGCGCGGGCCGGTTCTTCCTGCCGCGAGGCAGTGCCGTCGCCGTTGAAGTCCAGCGGGATCTCGGCCATGTCGAGTCGGAGCTTCCAGTCACCATCGGCCGGCACGTCGTTGAGCAGTTCGTCGGCCTCGCGCAAGTCATCGAGCCACCCCTGCATGATGCCGCGCACCTCGCCCGCGGTGACTTCCTTGGGCTCGGGGTTCATGCCGGCCTGCATCATGCCGCGGAACATCATCATGCTGCCGGCGCGAACGGGCTGGCCCGCGCCGTAGTCGTAGAGCTGCTGGACGGCGTGCTCGCCGCTGCGGAAGAAGACCGCCAGCGCGTGAGCGAACCGCGTGCGCGCATCGGCGTCTCCGCCTTCGACGCGGGCGCCCAGCGAATCCACGGCGCTGCTGAGCGTCGCACCCTCGGCGGTAAACGCCTCGGTGACGGGGTCGCTGGCGGTGCCCGCTTGGGCGTGCACCGCAACGAGGCACCCGCACAGGCCAAGGACGCGTTCGATTCGGTTTCGCATGGCTCCAGCCTCCCTCGAGATGGTCGCTCGCTGCCGCGCATCGGCGGTCCCGAGCGTGTACCGTGCATGTTATGGCGAGCACCCCAGACGAGCGGCAGAACCCCAACGATGGCCTGACCCGGCGGGACTTCATGCGGACGACATCCGCCGGCCTGGCGGCGGCCGCGGGCGGCGGATACCTCGCGTCGCGTGCGTCGGCCGCGTCGGGGGGCTCGCGGCCGAATGATGCGGGCGTGGAAGTCCGCGTCGTCGAAGAGTCCGAGTCGCTGCCGCAGGACCGCTCGTGGGGCGAGGGCCCCTTCGGCTACGACCTGCCCTATAGCAGCAAGCGCATGCCCGTCCTGGCGCGCAACTGCGTGGCGACGAGCCAACCCCTCGCCGCCCAGGCCGGGCTCGAGATGCTGCGTCTCGGTGGCAACGCCGCCGACGCGGCCGTCGCCACGGCCGCCGCGCTCACCGTCGTCGAGCCCACCGCCAACGGCATCGGCGGAGACAACTTCGCGCTGCTCTGGATGAAGGATGAGCAGGGCAACGCGAAGCTGCACGGGCTCAACGCCTCGGGGCGATCACCGAAGGGATTGAAGCGCGAGGACTACGACGGGCTCGATCGCATGCCGCTCTACGACTGGCGCGCCGTCACGACGCCCGGCGCCGTGTCGGGCTGGGTCGCCGTGAACGACAAGTTCGGAAAGCTGCCGCTCGAGAAGGTGTTGGAGCCGGCCATCCGGTACGCACGCGAGGGCTACCTCGTCAGTCCCGGCGTTGCATCTGGCTGGAACGCGTCGAGCCGGCGGTACCGCGGGTTCGACCGATTCGAGGGCTGGAAGCAGACCTTTGCGCCCGGCGGTCGAGCGCCGCAGCCCGGCGAGCTCTTCGCGATGCCCGGCCATGCGCGCACGCTCGAGGCGATCGCCGGCACCAAGGGCCGCGCGTTCTACGAGGGCGAGATCGCCGAGGCCATCGAGGCAGAAAGCGTCAAGCACGGCGGATCACTCAGGCTCGCGGATCTGGCGACTCACGAAGCACGCTGGGTCGAGCCCATCTCGATCGACTATCGCGGCTGGCGCCTGCACGAGATCCCGCCGAACGGCCAGGGGATTGCGGCGCTCATCGCGCTGGGCATCCTGAGGCACTTCGACGTCGCGAGCATGGACGTCGATTCGGCCGCCTGGATGCACCCGCAGATCGAGGCGATGAAGCTGGCCTTCGCCGACGCGCACCAGCACGTCGCCGACCCCGAGCACATGCGCGTGTCGGTCGATGACCTGCTCGACGACGGCTATCTGGAGGCACGGGCGAAGCTGATCGACCCCGGCAAGGCCGGCAACTTCGGCTACGGCGAGCCCAAGGAGGGCGGTACCGTGCTGCTGACCGCCGCCGACGCCGACGGCAACATGGTGAGCTTCATCCAGAGCAATTACACGGGCTTCGGATCGGGCATGGTCGTGCCGGGCTTCGGCGTGGCGATGCACAACCGCGGCGGCAACTTCTCGCTCGAGCCGGGCCACGCCAACGAGATCGCACCCGGCAAGCTGCCGTACCACACGATCATCCCCGCGTTCGTGACGCGCGACGGACAACCCGCGATGGCCTACGGCGTCATGGGCGGCTTCATGCAGCCCCAGGGCCACGCCCAGGTGCTCGTGCGCATGGCCGACCACGGGCAGAACCCCCAGGCGTGCCTCGATGCGCCGCGTTGGCAGATCGAGCGGGACGGCCGCGTCATGATCGAGCCGGGCTTCGAGACCATCGACGGCGAGGGCGTATACGACGAGCTCGAGAAGATGGGCCACCCGATGCGACGCTACCGCACGCGCAACGCCAGCTTCGGGCGCGGCCAGGTGATCTACAAGCTCGAGGACGGCTACATCGCGGCGAGCGATCTGCGGGCGGATGGACAGGCCGTGGGGTTCTAGCGGTCAGAACTCGTTGGCACGCTTGTCGGCCGCATCGATCCAGGCCTGGGCCTGCTCGGCCCACGTCGTGCCCGGGGCCGCGCCGATCACCCTATTGAACCAGTCCCGGGCCTTGGTCGTCTCACCCATGCGGTCGTAGCCCCAGGCGACACCGATCATGAGCTGGCCCTTGAGGTCGATGGGCTGCTCGTTCCAGTTCTCGTAGAGCTTCGAGAGCGCCGCGATGGCGTCTTCGACCCCCTTGGCGGCGTAGCCCTTGGCCATGCGATCGATCGGGTGGTACGCGGCCAGATTCAACAGCGTGGTCGCCGTGACCACCCGCACGCCAGGATTCTCGGGCTCCAGGTCGCGAGCCCTGTCGAGATCGGCGAGCGCTTCGTTGGTGTGCCGCATGGCGGCCATGAAGTCGCCGGCTTCCGAGGCGCTCCCCGCGTCAAACATCCGGGCCGCACCTCGCCACGCGATGGCCTCGGCATTCTCCGAATCGACCTCGATCGCTTGTGTGCAGGCGTCGACCAATCGCTGCTTCGCGTCCGCATCGCCCTGGGCGGCATCGACGAAGTCGGCGAATATCGCGCGCTCGAAGCCCCGGTAGCCGGAGCTCCCTGGATCGATCTTCATGAACTCGAACCGCGGCTGGGCGGCTTCCGCAGCATCGTGCTGTTCGGCCGGCTGGGCGAGCGCGAAGGGGGCAATGACGAGCAAGGTGACGACGGCTCTGCATGTGCTCTTCACGGGCGGGCTCCTGTCTGGCCAAGGCCGAAACGGCTCTCCCCGGTATTACGCTTCCAGTGCGTGGGCTTTCAGGGACTCGCGCAGGGGGGCGATCAAGTCGCCGTACTTCGCCGCACGGCCCTTGGCCGACTTGTAGATCGGCCGGCGGACCTGGGTGACGCTCAGCGTGCGGTCGGCCCGGTTTGCCTCGTGCGGACGCAGGCATCGGTCGTCCCACGGCAGGCCGACGAAGTCGATAACCTTTCGAGCAACGGCGGGCAGGTCGCTGACCATGTCTTCGTACCGAATGGTCAGGAAGTCGTTGCCGCAGGCCTGCTGCCAGTGGGCGGCGAGGCGTTCGTTCTCGGCGTACACCGCGGCGAGATCGTCGAAGTCGGCGGCGTACGGGATGGACGATGGTCGCAGACGCTCAAAGTAGCACGACAGGCAGTTGTCGGCCGGATCGCGCCGCGTATGGATGAACTTTGCGCCCGGCAGGATGCGGTCGGCAAAGCCAAGCCGTCGCATGTTGGCCAGGTCCTTGTTGGAGATTATCTTGGCGCGCGGTGCCTTGGTCCGCATCGCCCTTTCGTACTGTTCGCCGGCAGCGGTGAGTTGCTCGGGCGACATGTCACGCACGAATTCGGGCCAGTCCGTCGGTGCGAATCCCGTCTGCGCGCCGCGCAGGATGAGTTGCAGCGTGAAGTCTTCGTCGGCCCCGAACGCATCGGGATGGGCGTGGATGATCCGCTCGGTGAGCGTCGAACCGCTGCGGGGCATGCCCACGATGAACACGGCCCACGAGCCGTCGCACGCGGCACGCGGGGCCGAGCGCATCCACGCTTCGCTGAAGGTCTCGATGATGCGGTCGTTCTCGGCGCGGTACTGATCGATGCTAAAGGGCATGCGCAGCATGTCATTCCCACGGCGAGCGGCGTCCAGCGCTTCGGCGTACTGCTTGTTGCGTTCATAAGCGCGGGCCATGGTGAGCATGAGGTTGCGCCGCTGCGGTTCCTCGGGCAGGTCGGCCCCCATCACGCGCTCGCCCAGCGTGATCGCCTCGTCGATCCTCTTCAACTCCATGAGCACCCGTACCCCGACCGCCGCCAGCGACGGGTTGGTTGGGTTCGCAGCCAGCGCGGGCTCGAGCGTCTTCCAGGCGCGCTTGAAGTTGCCCTGCATCTCGTACACCTCGGCGCGACCGGCGATGGCGGGCGGGAAGCCCGCGTCGATCTTGATCGCGTCGGCATAGTGGGCGAGGGCGTCGCCCAAGCGGCCCGCGTGGACGTACGTCTCGGCAAGCTGGACCTGCTTGAGCGGCGAGGGCGCCGCGTTCTCGACCACGAACTTCCGGTGCTCGAGGGCCTGATCGATGAAGCCCGTGGCCAGGCAGACCTCGCCCATCAGCATGCGGACGTCGGGATCCCGTGGCAGGTTCTCCAGGAGCGTGAGTCCCAGGGCGTAGGCCTGGGAAAAGTCGCCGCGGAGATTGGCCTCGCGGGCCTGCTGGACGAGTTGTCTCGATCGTTCGGGGCTGAGGCTCATGGCCCCATCATAAACCGGGACGTGGCCTCGGCGAGGGGCCGCCCGACCGGCCCAAGCCTATCGTGAAACGCTCGTGCGGGGGGAGGTCGACGTGCACAACCTGCTCAATCTTGACCCGTCGCTCGAGCCCATCCAGGGCGAGCTTGCCTCGTACCTCGGCCGCGTGGTCGATCGATTCGACGAAGCGCTCCAGAGCGACATCCTCGCCGTCCAGCGGCTGACCCAGCACGTCGAGCGATACCGCGGAAAGATGCTGCGCCCCGCGCTGGTGGCGCTCTCGGCGGGGACTGCCCACGGCGATCTCGCCGCGGTGCTGCAAGGCCCCCCGGGCGCCGCGCTCGAGATCATCGGCGCCGTGTGCGAGATGGTGCACATGGCCACGCTCGTGCACGACGATGTGCTCGACGAGGCCGACACGCGCCGCCGCGGCCGGACCGTGAACGCCATGAGCGGCAACGAGACCGCGGTCATCCTGGGCGACTACCTGATCGCCGGCGCCTACCACCTATGCTCGACGCTCGACGAGCAGGCCACGGCGCTCCGCGTGGCGCGCGCCAGCATGGTGGTGTGCAGCGGCGAGCTGCTCCAGCTCGACCGGCGCGACGATCTTTCGCTCGACGAGGCGACCTACTTCGAGATCATCGATCGCAAGACGGCCGAGCTGATCGCCGCCGCGTGCGAACTCGGCGCGACCGCGGGCGGCGGATCGGCCGAGGCCATCGCCGCGCTGGAGGCCTTCGGCCGCCAGATCGGGGCGGCCTTCCAGGTTCGCGATGACCTGCTCGATCTCACCGGCCGCGAAGAGGTCGTCGGGAAGAGCGTGGGCCGCGACGCGCGAAAGGGCAAGTTGACGCTCCCGGTCATCCACCACCTTTCCCAGGCCGAACCCGCCGAGCGAGCCCACAGCCTCGCGTTGGCGCTGCAAGCGGCCGGCGATGACTCGGGCGACGCACCGGCCGAACTCCGCGGCCGCCTGGAGAGCACCGCATCGGTCCAGCACGCCCAGGCCGCCTCGGAGGCCATCGTGGGACGGGCTCGTGAGCGTCTGGAGCAGTTGGCCGACTCACCCTCCCGCCGCACGATGCTGGCGATGGCCGACGCGGTCGTGAATCGGTCGTTCTGAGGCATTACGAGCGGGTCATTGCCGCACGCGCGGGCCTTTGGTCTGCGAGCGCGCAATAATGTCTTTCCGGTGGACGAACCCGCCGGAACCAGCCCCGGGCGTGTGCCAGAGTGGACTAATGGGGCGGATTGCAAATCCGTTTGGCGAAAGCCGTTCGTGGGTTCGAATCCCACCGCGCCCTCTTTTCCTTCGCGATCGTCGCGACACCCGAAAACTTCCCGATCGGAGGCTCTTCTTATGACCACCGCCGCACCCGCCCAGAAGGCCGGCCTCGAAGGCGTCGTCGCCGGCGACACCGCGATCTGCAACGTCGAGCAAGACGCCCTGATCTATCGCGGCTACGAGATCCACGACCTGGCCGACAACGCCAGCTTCGAGGAGGTCGCCTACCTCCTGCTCGAGGGCGAGAAGCCGACCGGAGAGCAGCTCCAGTTCTTCAAGGACGAGCTCATCGCCAACCGTGCCCTGCCCACGCAGGTCATCGACTACCTCAAGACCGTCAAGCCCATGGTCATCGCCGGCAGCGCGGTGCCGATGGACATCCTGCGGACGGCCGTCAGCATGCTGGCCAACCTCGACAAGGAGTGCCAGGACATCTCCGCCGAGGCCAACCTGCGCAAGGCCAAGCGGCTGACCGCGAAGATCCCCACCATCATCGGGCACATGCAGAACGTCATCGACGGCCGCGAGATCGTCGCGCCCGACACCGGCGGGGACGCCAACCTGAGCCACGCCGCCAACATGCTCTACCTCATGAGCGGCGAGCGGCCCGATGCCGAGGCCGACAAGGTCGTCGACGTCTCGCTCACGCTCTACGCCGAGCACGATTACAACGCCAGCACGTTCACAAGCCGCGTCATCGCCGGCACGCTGAGCGACATGCATGGCGCGGTCACGGGCGCCATCGCCGCCCTCAAGGGCCCGCTGCACGGCGGCGCCAACGAAGCCGCCATGGACATGCTCCGCGAGATCATGAGCGACCTCGATGGAAAGATCGAGAAGCCCGCCGTCGAAGACTGGATGCGCAAGGCGTTCACCGAGAAGCGCAAGCTCATGGGCTTCGGCCACCGCGTCTACAAGAACGGCGACCACCGCGCCCCGATCCTCCACAAGCTTGGCCGCGCCGCCGCCGAGAAGCGTGGGGCCGAGTTCGTCAAGTGGTTCGACCTGGGCGAGATCGTCCAGCAGATCATGCTCGATGAGAAGAGCATCCACCCCAACGTCGACTTCCCCTGCGGCATGACGTACTACGCGCTCGGCATCCCCGTGCCGCAGTACACGCCCATCTTCGTGGCCGCACGCATCACCGGCTGGGCCGCCCACATCATGGAGCAGCACGCCAACAACCGCCTCATCCGCCCGCGGGCCAACTACGTGGGTCCCGACCTGCGCAAGTGGAACGGCTAAGACCGCCACATGTCCCAGCGCGAGTTCGAGTCGACGCTCCACACCGATCTGGCCGACCGTATGACCTACGGCGGCTATCTACATCTCGAGAAGATCCTCACGGCCCAGCAGCCGTTGAGCAATCCGCCGCACCACGACGAGATGCTCTTCGTCATCCAGCACCAGACCACCGAGCTGTGGCTGAAGCTGATGATCCACGAGCTGCGGGCCGCAATCGTGGCCGTGCAGCGGGGCGACCTCGAGCCGTCCTTCAAGATCCTCGCTCGCGTCAAGCACGTCCTCCAGCAGCTCTTGAACCAATGGAGCGTGCTCGCGACGCTCACGCCGACCGAGTACGCCCAGTTCCGAGGCGTGCTGGGCAACGCCAGCGGCTTCCAGAGCTTCCAGTACCGGCTCGTCGAGTTCCTGCTGGGCAACAAGGACCGGCGGATGCTCAAGGTGCACGAGCACGACCAGGCCAACCACGCGGAGCTCAAGGCCGCCCTCGAAGCGCCGAGCATCTACGACGCCTTTCTCGCGTACATGCACGGCCAGGGCCTGCCCGTTCCCAAGGACGTCGTGGAGCGCGACTTCAGCGAGCCGCGAGAGATGGACGAACGCGTGATCGCCGTGCTCAAGACGGTCTACGAGAACCCCCACGAGCACTGGGCCAGCTACGAGATGGCCGAGAAGCTCGTCGACGTCGACGACCAGTTCGGCCAGTGGCGCTACCGCCACCTGCGCACGGTGCACCGCATCATCGGCATGAAGCGCGGCACCGGCGGATCCAGCGGCGTGCCATTCCTTCGCCAGATGATCGACCACCAGTTCTTCCCGGAGCTGTGGGAGGTGCGCACGCGGATCGAAGAGCTGTAAGGATCCCCGTCGACTCGGCTTGCTACTCGCACCCGGCGTCGAACTGCGTCTGGAACGCCAGGAAATCAAACAGCGTGAATTGCCCGTCGCCGTCCATATCGGCGCGCGGGTGGCGGTCATCGAAGAGGTTCTGGAAAGCCAGGAAGTCGAAGATCGTTAGCGATCCGTCTTCGTCGAAGTCTACCTCGCACCCCAGGCGGGGCAGGGTGACACGGAAGGCTTCCTTGATGCCAAACTGGTTGATGCCGTAGCCAACGATGATCGTGCCGTCGTCGGAGATCGACGTCGCCTCGAGCAGGCCGCGCCATTCGCCGGCCTCGAACAGGCCAAACTCATCGACCAGCCACTCCTGGAGCAGCCGCACGCTGCCGTCCTCGAACCACACGGCCGCGGCGTAGGGCCCACCGACGACGAAAACGCCGACCGTTCCAACCATCAAGCCGCCGTGCTCCGAGGCATCGTTGACCGCATCATCGATGAGCCTGAAGCCAGCCGGACCGATGGTGTCCAGGATCTCGATGCCCGTGTCCTCGCGCCACACCGCAGGCTTCGCAGGATTCGTAAAGGGGTCGTAGTCGATGGGTAGCAGCGTCCCCGTCACGACAGACGCATCCGGAGAAATGCCGAGGATGGTGAAGTCCGCGTAACCGTCGGGCAGCGTCGCGTCGGCGGCCTGCGGCACGCCATCCGTCCACAACACGATGCGGTCGACGCCGCCGGGCCCGCCGAACTGGCTGCCGAAGATGATGCGTCCATCGGTGCTGATCCGATTCGCCTGTCCGCCGGTACGCCCCTGCAGCAGCGGGAGGCGATCGACCGCGCCGCTGGCCGGATCCCACGAAACGGGCTGTCGGCGCCGGGCTTCGTCGAAAGAAACGCCCACGGCGAGTGAACCATGACCGTTCAGGTCGCCGACGACCGTGTAGGTGCCCGAGAGCGGCAACGCATCGGGCAACGGCTGGAGTTCGACGCCCAGCTGGCCCAACTGCCAGGCCATCGACAGCCGGACGAACGTGCCGTCCCGGAACGTGTTCCATCCGCCGACGGTCACGAGTCCGAGCTCGCTCACGGCCACGCCGCGACCGGGCGTGAAGTTGCCATCCGGATCCCGAAGGAACTCGGGAAAGAACGCAAACTCGTCCCACGACGCGACGAGCGTACCCATGTCGGTATCGTCACCGCCGGTCGCGACCAGGCCGTCCGGGCTCAAGGCGTCCGCGCGGCTGCCGACGAGCGACGCCCCCATGCCGCTGTATCCCATGCCCCGGAACGTCGCGTCCTGCGCCGACGCAATGCTCGTAAGAGCGAGAACCGAAGCGAGCACGGTGCGTGCGACGTGCTTTCTCATCGTGCATCCCCCCTGAATCCAAGCGCCAGATGCACGCCATCGGCTCGAAACTGCGAGCATGTCCCGGCGGAGTCGATCAGGCGTCGCCGGCTGGCAACTCGATGACGAAGTCGGTGCCGCGTCCTTCTTCGCTGGTGAAACTCAATACGCCGCCGCTCGCCTGGATGATCCGTCGGCTCGTCGGCAGGCCCAGGCCCGTTCCGCCCTGCTTCGTCGTGAAGTAGGGGTGGAACACCCGATCGGCGGTATCGTCGGGCATGCCCGGACCCGTGTCCGTCACGTGGACTTCGATCCACCCGTCGCGCGGTCGGCGACGAACACGCAGCATAAGTTCCTTCGGCAGAGTGCCTGAGACTTCAGCCATCGCCTGCGTCGCGTTGAGCATCAGATTCAACACGGCCTGCTTCAGGCGCGGCGCATCGACGCTCACCCAGGCAGGCTCCCCGGCAAGTTCCACGCGGATGCGCACGCCTCGGCTCTCGGCCTGAGGCAGGAAGAAGTCGGCGAGTTCTTCGACGAGGCGATTGACGTCGACGCGCGTCGGGCTCAGCCGAAGCTCGCCCGCGAAGTCGAGGAAGTCGCTCAGGATGTCCCCGAGCCGCTCGACCTCGCGCTTGAGCGTGCCCGCCCGGCGGACGAGGCGGCCACGCTGCTGCTCGTCAACCGAGGGCAGGTCGCCTACGGCTTCGGCCAAGAGCTGCGCGTTCATGCCGATGGTCGAGAGCGGGTTCTTGATCTCGTGGGCCAACCCGCCGGTCATCGAGCCGATCTCGGCCAGGTGCTCGGCGGCCCGAGCGCGACCCTCGGCCTGCCGCGCTCGACGCATCAACACGCGCGTGGCCCACCAACCGGCGCCGGCCGCGACCAGCAGCCCGGCTCCGAATCCCGCGAGCATGTTCGTGAATGGGGTGCCCCAGGCCTCGACCGACATGTGCTCAGGGTAGTGGCCCGCCCGAACTACCGACGCGGCGAACGCTTGACGCTGTCGGGATCGGGCCTGGTCTCGACGACGCCCGTCCGTTCGACGCGCGTGGCCTTCCAGCCCTTGTCGGTCTTCTTCGCGTCGTACTCCACGGTGGAGCCATCGCGCAGCGAGCGATAGCCCGCGCCCTTGATGACCGAGTAGTGCACCATGACGTCCTGGCCCTGCGGACCGATGATGAAGCCGTACCCCTTACGGGCATCGAACCACTTCACCTCGCCCTCGATGCCTTCCAGCAGGTCGGTCGGCTGCTCGGTCATGAGCGCTGCTCCGCCGTCCAAGCCCGCGAACAGCCCCACGCCGCGAGTGCCTTGGACGGCCCGCAATCGGATCGGTCGGGCCGATCCACGCTGGGCTTTCCTAGGTTATCAATTCGGCGAGGCGAGCGTAACGCGAAATTGGCCACCAGAGGCCACTTTGGTGCAATCTTCGCCGAATCGACACCAAAAGTGTCGCAAACTCGCCAAAACAGCAGGCGGATACCCCTCGTTTCGGGGAACCGCCCGCCGCATCCGGTCATCAAAAAGACCCGCAGTGATGCGGGTCTGGTGAAAACTCAAATCTTGGCGTGCGAGGCGATCAATCGACCGCTGCCGGTCGGCGTCCGCCACGCCGCTTGGAGCGACGCCCGTCGCGGCCGCCTTCGCGGTCACGATCACCGTCACGGTCTCGGTCTCGGTCGCCACCACGGTCGCGATCGCCGCCGCGATCACGCCCCCGGCCGCGGCCACGCGAGCCGCGATCACCGCGTGAACCGCGTTCCTCGCGATCGCCATCCTCGTCACCGCCGCGTTCCTCGGGCGGCAACGCCTGCTTGCGGCTGAGCTTGATGCGGCCCTGGTCGTCGACCAGGATGACCTTGACCGTCACCTCGTCGCCCACGTTGACGACGTCGGTCACCTTCTCGACGTAGCCGTCCTTGAGCTCGCTGATGTGGCACATGCCATCGGTGCCCGCGGCGATCTCGATGAACGCGCCGAAGTCGCGAACGCTCACGACCTTGCCGGTGTAGATCGAGCCGACCTTGATCTCCTCGCCCAGCGCCTCGATTTCCTGCTTGGCGCCGGCGAGGCTGTCGCCGTCGGTCGAGGCGACCGACACGGTGCCGTCCTCCTCGACGTCGATCTGCACGCCCCACCGCTCCTGGATGGCGCGGATGGTCTTGCCGCCGGGGCCGATGAGCTTGCCGATCTTCTCGGGGTTGATCTTGATGGTCTCGATGCGCGGCGCGTAGCGCGAGATGTCGTCCCGGGGCGCTTCGATCACCTGCTCCATGATGTCGATGATCTCGAGCCGTCCCTCGCGGGCCTGGTCGAAGATCAGCTCGATCTGGTCCATCTCCAGGCCGCGGGCCTTGAGGTCGAGCTGGATGCCGGTGATGCCGTCGCGCGTGCCGGCGATCTTGAAGTCCATATCGCCGAAGAAGTCTTCCTCACCGATGATGTCGGTGATGTAGACCTCGTTCTCGCCGTTCTCGTCGGTCATGCGGCCGACCGAGATGCCCGCGCACGTCGCACGGATCGGCACGCCGGCATCCATGAGCGCCAGACACCCGCCGCAGATCGACGCCATCGACGACGAGCCGTTGCTCTCGGTGATGTCGCTGACAAGGCGGATGGTGTAGGGGAACTCGTCGGGTCCGGGCAGGATGCCCAGCAGGCTGCGCTCGGCGAGCGCGCCGTGGCCGATCTCGCGGCGGCCGGGCCCCATGATGCGGCCGGCCTCGCCAACGCAGAAGGGCGGGAAGTTGTAGTGCAGCGTGAACTTCTTGCTGTACTCGGGCATGAGCCCGTCGACGATCTGCGCGTCCTTGCCGGTGCCCAGCGTGCAGCTCACCAGGCTCTGCGTCTCGCCGCGCTGGAAGAGCGCCGAACCATGCGTGCGCTCGAAGTAGCCGACCTGCCCGAAGATCGGACGCAACTCGGCGGGCTTGCGGCCGTCGGCGCGCACGCCCTTCTCCACCAGGAGCTGACGCGACACCTTCTTCTCGAGCGTGCGGAAGGCCTCCCGGGCCATCGCGCGGCGCTTGGTGCTCTCCAGGTGCTCGCCCGGCGTGCCGTCCTCGATGATCGGGAAGTGCGCGTCGAGCACCTCGTCGCGGATTTCGCCCACGGCCTGGCCGCGTTCGTGCTTGCCGGGGATCTGCCGGGCCTTCATCAGCTTGGTCTTGGCGGCCTTGCTCACTTCCTGCACGACGTCGTCGGCCGGCAGGTTGATGTTGTCGCCCAGACGCTTCTCCTGGCCCGCCTCGGCGGCAAGGTCTTCGATGAGCTCGAGGATCTCGCCGATCACGTCCTGGCCGAACTCGATGGCATCGAGCACGTCGTCGTCGGGCACTTCAGCGGCGCCGACCTCGATCATGTTGATGCCGTCGGCGTGGCCGCTGAGCACCATGTCCAGGTCGCTGTAGTCCATCTGGCTGGCCGTCGGGTTGGCGACCAGCACGGGACCGTCATCGGTGTGCACGCGGCCAACGCGAACGGTGGCGATCGGGCCCTCGAAGGGCGCGTCGCTCAAGGTGAGCGCCGCCGACGCGGCGACCGAGGCCAGCACGTCGGTGTCGTTCTCGCCGTCGTGGCTCATGACCCAGCACTGGATCTGCACCTCGTCGATGAAGCCATCGGGGAACAAGGGGCGGATGGGCCGGTCGATCATCCGCATCGTGAGGATTTCCTTCTCGTTGGGAGCGCCCTCACGCTTGCGGAACCCGCCGGGGAACTTGCCCGCCGCGGGCAGCTTCTCGCGGTAGTCGACCTGCATCGGGAAGAAGTCGAGCCCGGGCCTTGGGTTGGCCCGGACGACCGTCGCCATCACGGCGCTGCCACCGTACCGGAGGATGACAGCCGCCGAGGCCAGGCGTGCGACGACGCCGGTCTCGATCGACATGGTGCGGCCGGCGATCTCTCGTTCGACCTTGATCTGCTCGGAAATCAGAACGTCTGCCATATGAAAGTACCTCTATCACCAGGAGCCGGGCGAACTCGGTCCGCGGGCTCGGCTATCAGCGAACACCGGCATCAGCAGGGTGACGCCGGCCGCGAGGGAGAGAGGGACGAGGAGGTGGAAGGGGCAGAGGACGTAAGGCAGTGTCGCTGCAAGATGTTGCACCCGCACTGCGTCGCGCCGACTGCTCCTTCGGCCTTCCGGAACCCTCGCATGAAGATGGACCGACCGGGCGCGAATCGCCCGTGACTTGCGGTCCGGATGTGGAACGGGACGGCCTCTTTCCCCGACGCCCATGCGCCGGGCCCGACCCGGAAATGCCTCGAAACAAAACGAAACAAAAAAGCCCCCTCGTGGGGCTTTGTACGCAGAAAACCGTTACTTGCGCAGGCCGAGCTTCTGGATGAGGGCCTTGTAGCTGTCGTTGTTCGTCCTGCTCAGGTAGCGGAGCAGGCGGTTGCGCTTGCCGACCATCAGGATCAGCCCACGACGGCTGTGGAAGTCGTGGCGATGCTCGCGCAGGTGGCCCGAGAGTTCCTTGATGCGGCTGGTCAGGATGGCGATCTGCACCTCCGGAGAGCCCGTATCGCCCTCGTGCCTCGCGTGCTCGCCAATGACCTCTTGCTTCACCGCCGGTTCGATTGCCATAAACCCTGGCCTCTTTACTCTCAGAAGGAACTCGATACGACCACCCGGCCGCCGGCCACCCCGGCGTCCGCCACAGCCCGAATGATAGCCCGGAGGCCGTTCCCGGGTCCAGCCCCCGGATCGGCGGACAGGGCAGACGCCCCTACCCGAACCACCGCAGCCGCCAGTTGCCGTCCTCGAAGATCATGTCCATGAAGCTCCAGCGGAGGCCCTCGCGGGCCAGCCCGGTCACCTGGAGGCGGATCACGTTGTTCCCCAGCGATTTCATGATGACCTGGGGCGAGTTCTCGGCCAGCGGCCCGATGCGGTTGAACAGCAGCAGCACGTCGTCCCGTCGCCTCAGGAGCGTGTAATAGGCCTGGTCCGGCGGCAGGCTGCGGGCCTCGTACTCGGCCCTCGTCGCCTCGCTCAGCAGGTGCTCGGTGAAGAGCTCGCGCTCCAGTGGCTCGTCGTCGTGGATCAGGGCGTGCTGGAGGTGGGCCATCAGGTCTCGGCCCGTCCGGGCCCGGAGCACGATCTCGCCGTCGGGCAGCTCCTCGCGGATGGGCGGCAGGCTCGCCGGATCGACGCCGCGGCGGGGCGAGACCGCGTCGGACCGCTCTCTGGGTGCGCCGCTCAGCCGACCGAACAGGTCGTTCTTCGGTCGCTCGTCGAGCACGACCTCCTGGCAGCCCGACTGGCTCCCCGCGAGCAGCCCCAGCAGGACGCAGATCATGCTCGCCCTACTGCTCGGCATCGCCCTGGTCGGCCTTCGCCGCGCAGCCGCAGCCCGGGCCGCACCCGCCGGCGGGCATCGCCTGCGCCTCGGGCATCGGGCCTGCGAGCAGCTCGATCTTGGCATTGAGGAACCTCGCGTGGTGCTCCAGGTGCCAGGTGGCGAACGCCAGCATGTCGCGCACCGTCATGGATCCCCGTTCGGGGTGCATGGCCGAGCGGTTCTGGGCGGCCTCGTCCATGTCGAAGAGCCAGTCGAGCGACCAGCGCCGCAGCGTGTGCACCACGGCCACCGAGCCGGCCACCGGCGGCGCACTCGTCACGCCGCTGCGGGTGCCCCGGCCGTAGAGCGGTCCATCGAAGAATGCCTGCTCGTCGAACACGTTGAGCACGGGCGTCTGCTCGGCCACGGCCCGGCGGATGCGGTGCAGGTACACGAGTTCGCAGTCGGCTAGGTGCGTGACGAGGGCCCGGATGGGCAGCTGCCCCGCGCCCGAGTCGGGCTTGAAGGGCGTGTCGAGCTCGCCCTCGGGCAGGTGGAACAGCCGAGGATCGAACCACTCGACGCCCACGGCATACCGCCGGACGAGGTCTGGCCAGTCCATGGCCGCCAGGGCCTCGATGGGGGCGACGTCGAGTCGGGTGCTGAGCGGGCCGCAGGCTTGGGCGTTGGTCGGGGCTTGCGTCATGCCCGCATGGTAAGGGCCCGCCGCCTCCCTAACCTCTCGGTCGTGACGAACCCTCCCCCCACCAGCGACCCGGCGGACGGCCCCTGCAGCGAGGACGGCGACTGGGCCTGCAGCCTCCGCGTCATGACCATGCCGCGGGACACCAACCAGTACGGCACGATCTTCGGCGGCGTCATCCTCAGCGCGATCGACCAGGCCGCCTTCGTCGAGGCCCGCCGCCACGGCGTGCACCGCTGGGTGACCGCGAGCGTCGATCGGGTCGAATTCAGCCAGCCCGTGCACGTGGGAGACCTGGTGAGCTGCATGACGCGCACGACCCGAAGGGGCACCAGCAGCGTGACCGTCGAGGTGTGCGTCGATGCCGAGCGGTACGAGGGCGGCGATACGGTCCGCGTCACTCGGGCCCAGCTCACGATGGTGGCGATCGGGCCCGACGGACGCCCCGTGCCCATGACCAGCCCGGCAACCGCCCACCTGCCAACGGTCGCCGCCTCAACCGATCGGCCGCCCGGCCCGTAGAAGCTTGCAGGAGTGACGCCCATGGGCGACCAACCCGAGCCACCCCGGCTGCTGGCGATGCTGAGCGGCGGCGGCCGGACTCTCATGAACCTGCTCGACGAGATCGAGGCGGGACGTTTGCGCGCCCGCATCTCGGGCGCTCTCGCCTCGCGGCCGTGCCCGGGCGTGCAGCGGGCCGAGGCGCGCGGCCTGCCGACGCGGATCGTGCGCGGCATGATCCCCGCCGCCGAACTCGAGGCAATCGCGCGCGAGCACGACGCGTCGTGGATCGTCCTATGCGGCTACCTGCAGCGCCTCGAGATCCCCGCCTCGCTCGAAGGACGCATCGTGAACATCCATCCCGCCCTGCTGCCCAAGTTCGGCGGGCCGGGCATGTACGGCGACCGCGTGCACCGGGCCGTGCTCGAGGCGGGCGAGGCCGAGAGCGGCTGCACCGTGCACCTGTGCGACGCCGAGTACGACAGCGGCCCCATCGTGCTTCAAGCGAGATGCCCCGTGCTGCCCGGCGACACGGTCGCCACGCTCGCCGCCCGCGTGTTCGAGGCGGAGTGTCGGGCTTATCCCGAGGCTTTGACGATGCTGCTGGCCCGCGACGAAGCCGCCAAGGAGGCGACGCGATGAAAATGCCACTGACGCTCTCCGTGCTCCTGGTCGCGTGCATCGCTGCTGTCGCGCAGGACGGTCGCGTGCGACCGATGTCCGATGCGCAGCTCGAGACCGAGGCATATGCGCTCGCGACCGATGGCGACTACGCCGGTGCGCTGCCACTCTTCGAAGAGATGGCACGTCGCGATCCCGAGTCGTTCGTGCCGCCGTACAACATCGCCAGCGCCCTCGCACAGCTCGGCCGCAGCGACGAATCGCTCGACGCCCTCGACCGCGCGCTCGAGCTGGGCTTCGACGACCTGGCCCACCTGCGGCACGACCCCGACCTGGAGTCCATCCGCGAGACCGAACGGTTCCGGGCGATCATCGAGGCATGGCCGCAGCGGATGGAAGCCCTCGCCCAGGCACGCTTCGACGCGCTGACGAAGCGGTTTGGTGGCAACTACGCGACGGAAGAGGACGCCTTCCTCCGCCTGCGATTCGCCGTTGGCCTCCCCCAGCAGAGCTTCGCGATGGCGCGCGAAGAACTCGATCTGGTCAGCCGGTGGGCCGTGGCCCACCTGTTCGAGAATCTATCCGAGGCCGAAGACGCATCGGTGCCGTGGGTCAGCGTCGTGATTCCGACCGACGGCGACTTTGCTCGATGGGCCGCCCGGCGGCACGGCGCGGCGGCCCGGGGCGCCACGCGGCAGATCGCCGGCACCTACGACCATGACCGCAAGGAACTCGTCTGCAAGGACCTGGGCGCCACGCTGCGGCACGAGGTCTTCCACGCGCTGCACTACCGCAGCCAGAGCCTGCTGGGCCAACGACACGCGTCGTGGATCATGGAGGGCATGGCCTCGCTCGTCGAAGACGTCGACGTCAACCCCGATGGCACGCCGGCGTTCGCGCCGTCGTGGCGCAGCAACCTCGTCCGCAAGGCCCACCGCGGCAACGGACTGAAGACCCTCGAGCAGCTCGCCCAGACCCCCGACCACCTCTTCGTCGGTACGTCGCAATTGCTGCACTACGGGCACGCGCGCACCGTCATGCTCTACCTCGTTGCCGACGGTAAGCTCGAGGCGTTCTACGACAACTACGTCGACACCTGGGACCGCGATCGCACGGGCATCCAGGCGCTGGAGCGCACGTTCGGCGCCGAGATCGACCAGATCGAGCTCAGCTTCCGCCGCTGGATCGAACGCCTGCCCGTCGCGCCCGAGCAGAACCACCCGCCGACCGCCACGCTGGGCATCGACGTCGACGGCGAGCGCGGCGAGGGGCTGGCGGTGCTGCGTATCGCACGCAACTCGCCCGGACGAAAAGCCGGCCTGCGACCGCGCGACGTCCTGGTTGCCGTCAACGGCCAAGGCACGCGCGACATCAACGAGCTCTACCGCGTCATCGGTCGCTACCTGCCGGGCGACACCGTGGTCCTGAGCGTGCGGCGCGGCCGGCGGATGCTGGAACTGCCCGCCCAGCTCGCCAGCCGGCGCGAGTTCGACACCGTTCGCATCCCGGGCGGCTGAGCCTCAGCCGGGATCGTCGCCCGATGCGACGGGTGGCTCGTCCCGTAGCTCGCCCTGCTGCGAGGTCGACGGCTCGTCCGATTGCATGCCGTCGCCGTTCTCGCGGATCACGGACAGGTGCTGCTCGATGGCGGCCAGCGATGAATTGGTCGCCTCGAGGCTCTGGAGCGTGATGTCCAGGTCCGACAGCAGCGTATTGGTGCGCTCGATCTTCAGGAGGCTGTCGTTGAGCGAGCTGAGCCGCAGTTCGATCTCTTCGAGCGACTCGTTGGCGCGGCGGAGCTCGTTGCGCACCTCGTACGCGAGGCAACCCGGCAGCGTCGCCACGAGGGGCATGCAGAACAGCACGGCGGCAACGCGCGAGCGGGTGGTCATCGGCAGCGGTCCTCTCGTTCTCAATTCGATCCGCCTCGGACTGGTCAGCCTTCGTCGGCGTCGGACGACTTCTGGGCATCGAACTCTTCGAGCAGCACGCGCGCCTTGTTCGCATCGTTCGCGGAAACCAGCAGCCGTACGTGGCCCGGGCTCTCGGCCTTGAAGCCCGAGCTAGCCCCGCCCACCATCTCGCAGCGAATGCCCGCCTCGCGGAGCATGTTGGCCGCGAATGTCGCCTGGATCTCGGTGGCGTACTGGGCGATGATCACGGGCTCTGGGTGGTTTTCGTCGGCGGCCATCGTCTTCCTCCGGGGCTGGCGTCAACCATAGCGTGACGCCGGCTCGCCGACGCTACTTGCGGAGGAAGCCCAGCCCCAGGCCCGCCAGCGCCGCGCCGGCCGACGGCAGAGCGCCCGTCACGAATGCCGTAAAGCCCTCGAATTGCGCGCCGAGCCAGCTCTTGAGGCCGTCGTAGCGATCGGCCATCGCGCCCCACTGCACCTCGATCAGGCCGGCATATTGCAGGCCGAACAGCAGCAGGAAGAACACGCCCAGCGAAACGACGGCGAACTTCGCGAATGCGCGGAACGCGTAGGCCATCGCAAAGCCCACAAAGAAGCCGAAGCCCATGCGGAAGATCGCCGGCGACCACGGGTCGGCCGGCGGCTCGGACGCTTGTTCTGCCGGCACGGTCGAGCCAGGCTCGCGATCGCTGCCGCCCTCGGTCGGTGGCGTGCTACCCGGCACGCCCGGCACCGGGAAGGGCAGCGTCACGTCGCCCGGACCGCCCACGAATCCGGATGCCGGCACCTCGCGCCCGTCTCCCTGGGCCGCCTCGGCCTGCCGGAGCTCCTGCTCGCCCTGGGCAGCATCGCCCGAGAGCGTGCCGGTAATGCCCAGGGCGACGCCCGCGAACATCACCAGCACCGAGACGATCAGCAGCCCGATCTGCCAGCCGGCAAGCTTCCGCCGCCGCTCGAGCTCGGACTCGGGCGTTCCAGGTTCGGGGTGTTCGGCCTTGGTTGCCATGACGGGTGGATCCTAGATCGCCTCGTCGCGGTCGGTCCGCGGCACGGCCCCGCGCACGACCGAGAGCAGCTCCCCGTGCACGTGGCCGTTGCTCGCGATGGCGTGGCCGCTATCGAGGTGGTGCTCGCCGTGCCAGTCGCTGACGACCCCGCCGAGCTCGCCCAGGATCGACGGCAGCGGCGCGATGTCCCAGACCTTGATGCTCGGCTCGACCACCGCATCGCAGCGGCCGGTCGCCAAGAGCACGTGGGCGTAGCAGTCGCTCCAGCCGCGGATGCGCCCGCAGCTCGTCGAGAGCCCGGCGTAGAGCTTCTCGGCGCCGATCTGCGCGAAGTACTCCAGGCCCGTCGTCACCACCATGGCGTCGCGCAATCGATCGGTATCGCTGACGCGCGCCGGCCGCGGCTTCTGCTTGGGCCCGGGCACCCACCAGGCGCCGCCGTCGAGCGCGGCGTACACCGTCTCGCCCAGCGCCGGCATGTGCACCACGCCGGCCACGGGCGACTCGCCCTGGAAGACGCCAACGAGCACGCCGTACAGCGGCACGCCGTGCACGAAGCTGACGGTGCCGTCGATGGGGTCGAGCACCCAGCGGAAGGCGTCGCCGCCGGTGCTGCGGCCGCCGGCCTTGCCCAGCGTCTGGCCGAACTCCTCGCCCACGATGTCGTCGCGCGGGAAGGCCTCGGCGATCGCCGTGCGAAGCGTCTGCTCGGCCTCGGTATCGGCCCTGGTGACCGGGCTGCCGTCTTCCTTCCGCCGCGTGCCGAGCTGGTCGCCCTGGAAGTAGCCCAGCGTGACCTCGCCGGCCGCGTGTGCGGCCTCGAGCGCCAGCTTCAGGCGCTTGCGGACCTCGGGCGCGACGTCTTTCTTGACCTCGAACATGGCTAGGCCACCGCTGCGGCGACCTTCTTGGCGGCGTCGCCCAGGTCGCTGGCGGCCTGCAGCGTCGTGAGCTTGCCGCTGGCTTCCTCGAGGATCTTGCGGCCCGCGTCGACGTTCGTGCCCTCGAGCCGGACGACTAAGGGCACCTCGAAGCCGATCTCGGTCGCGGCGTTGACGATGCCCTGCGCAATCACGGCGCAGTCCATGATGCCGCCGAAGATGTTGACGAGCACGCCCTTCACGGCGTCGTCCTCGAGGATGATCCGGAACGCCTCGGTCACGGCCTCCTCCGAGGCGCTGCCGCCCACGTCCAGGAAGTTCGCCGGCGTGCCGCCCTCGAGCGCGATCGTGTCCATGGTCGCCATCGCCAACCCCGCGCCGTTCACCAGGCAGCCGATGTTGCCGTCCAGCGCGATGTAGCTCAGGCCGGCTTCCTGCGCGCGCAGCTCGCTCTGGTTCTCCTCGGCGGGGTCGAACATGGCCTGCAGGTCCTTGTGGCGGAAGAGCGCGTTGTCGTCGAAGTTGAACTTGGCGTCGATGGCCAGCAGCTCGCCGTCGGGGTGCTCGCTCGTTGGCTTGGTGACGATGAGGGGGTTGATCTCGGCGATCGAGCAGTCCTTCTCGAGGAAGGTCTTCGACAGCGCCATCATCGTCTTGACGGCCTGGCCCACCAGCTTGCCCTTGAAGCCCAGCGCGAACGCGACCTTGCGGGCCTGGTAGGGCTGCAGCCCCAGCAGCGGGTGCAGCCGCTCCCGCACGATGGCGTCGGGGTTCTCCTCGGCGACCTTCTCGATCTCGACGCCGCCCTCGCTACTCGCGATCAGCACGTGCCGCCGCGTCTTGCGGTCGGTGGTGATGGCCATGTAGTACTCGTGGGCGATGTCGACGCCCGCCGCCATGAGCAATTTGGTGACCTCGAGCCCCTCGGGCCCGGTCTGCACGCTGACCATCTTATTGGAGAGCATGAACTCGGCCGCTTCGGTCGCCGCCTCGGCGGTCTTGACGAGCTTGACGAACCCCGCCTTTCCCCGCCCGCCGGCGTGCACCTGGGCCTTCACGACGGCGAGCTTGACGCCCGTCATGCCCTTGGTGACCTCGTCGAACACGGCCGCGGCCCGGCTCGCGTCCTCGATCACGACCGCCGGCGGCACGGGCACGCCCGCCTGGCTGAGGATGTCGCGGGCCTGGTACTCGTGGATCTTCATAAGGAGTGCCTCCGTGCGGGTGCGGGCGTGGACGCTGGCAGCGTAGGGCCGGCGGGCCGCTCGCACGCCCCGCCATCACCCCTCGCGTGCCGCGGCCCGGCGATACGCGGCGAGCTTCTCCCGCAGGGCCCAGGCGCCGTCGGCGTCTTCCTGGCGGAGGGCCAGCTCGATGACCTCGATCGCCCGCCCGACGTTTCCCGCTCGGAACTCGGCCTCGGCCAGCGTGCCGTCGTACCACAGGTCGGTCTCGTCGGTGCGCAGCGCATACCCGCGGCGTGCGGCGGCGAGCGCGAGTTCGAGGTTGGGCTCCATCCCGTCGGGCGTAAAGTCGAGCGCGAGCTCGGCGATGGCCATCGGGCCGCTGGAGACCTCGCCGGTCGGTCCCTCGAGCGCGGCCCACGCAAAGGCGCTCGCGCCGGGGTCGCCGGCCTCGAGCAGCGCCTCGTAGCGCTCGATGGTGGCCGACGTGATCATGACCTTCTCGTGCCTCTCGATGGCCGCTTGCATGTCGAACGTGCCGGCGAGCAATTCCTCGACGACCTCGTGCGCGGGCCGCTCGTAGCCCACGTACACCAGCCGGCCCGAGCGGTCGACGACCAGGGCCGTGGGGATGCCGCGGTGCCCGGCCGCCCCGGCCCACGCGTCGTACAGCCGCTTGTCGTCCAGGAACGCGACGCCGAACTCCATGCGGCGCTCTGGGTCCATCGCCATGGCCGTCGCCGACTCGAGCGTGCAGCCCCAATCGTCGGCGTTCGTCGCCGCGATGACGACCACGCCCTCGTCGGCGTGCTCGGCCTGCAGCTCGGCCAGCTCGGGGAAGCCGGCGATGCACGAGCCGCACCACGTCGCCCAGAACTCGACGACGTAGATCGACTCGCCATCGAACGGCATCGCGTGCGGCTCGCGGATCCAGTGGTCGACCTCGAACGCGGGGGCGGGGTCGCCGACGCCCAGGGGCGGAATGTCGGGGGTCCAGTCGGGCGAACCCCGCTGCACGGGCGGAGAGGCGCAGGCGGGCAGCAGGGCGAGGCCGAGCGCACCGAGGAGCATGGCGATGGCGAGCATGGGGCGACGGGTGATGGGGCGGATCAACGAACGAATCGACATGCGTTCCTCCACGGTCGCGGGGGCGGGAGCGTCCGGCCGCGCTCGTACCCGCGCGGCTGCATCGGGTTGCGGCTGGCCGGGCGGAGCGGGAGCATTGAACGCGGAGGTCGCCAAGGGCTCGAAGGCGGGAACGCCGCGAGATCGTCCGGGCCGCGGGCGTGAGCACACGGCCAACGATGCCACGTCGTTTATAGAATGGATCGCCCCGGAGCCCGCATGCCCGCGTACACAGTGCAAGACTGGCCCGACGTCGACGAGCGCTACGCCATGACCAAGGCGGAGGCGCGCGAGCACTTCGACTTCTTCATGTCCGTGAAGGACAAGCGCATCGAGATGCTGCGCGAGCTGGTGCACGCCGACACCGGGCTGGAGTTGTCGTACACCAAGCGTTCGCTGCGCGAGTTGCACCCATGGTGCCAGACCCAGGCAAGGATTCGCTGGCACTCAGACGAGCAAACGGCGCTCGATCGCCAGGATCCGATGCTCCGTGTTTCGATCGACACAGAAGGCCGGTTATTCGAATTGACCAAGCGGGCCGGATCCATCGGGGCCGACCTGGGCATCTTCTGCTGTGAGACGCTCATCCGCAAGGAGCCAGCCCTGCGTTGGGACCTCGACACCCGCCGGTCGATCAACATAAACAACCCATCGGTGCACGGATTCCGGACCAACTACCACCCGGAAGACCCAATTAGACGGGGCTGCTCGTATCTGTACCGCCTCGCGGAGGTCCGCCTTGGTCGCGAGACCCCGCCGATCATGCGGCTCGATCAGGCGCTCGCACTGCTTCAGAGCTGGGCACCCGCGCGCACCGACGAGGCGTAGCACCGCGCGAGCCACGCCCGCGCGTACGCTCCCGCCACCGAGGCCCCGCCATGAAGCCCCACGACCGCCAGCTCTTCGATGACGTCTTCGCCGACGCGACGGTGGTGGACATCGACCTATCGCGCGACGATGGCGAGGTCGCACTGCTGGTCGAGGCCGTCGACGCCGTCGAGCGCTACTACTTCGTGCGGTTCCTCAAGGTCCGCTCGTTCGCCATCGACCGGCCGCGCCCCGAGGTCGGCGGCATCTTCACGCTCGACGCGTACGAGTTCGCCGAGGCGAACGGGGAGCTGCGCATCGACCTGGGCCGCCCCGGCCGCGATACGAGCCTCCGGGTCCGCTGCCAGGGCGTGGGCCTCGAGCCCGTCGACGAGCGGATCGTCGAGATGGTCGCCCCGGGGAGGATGCTGGACGACCGCACGCTCATCCGCCCCGGCGTGCTGGCCATGGCCGCCGCCATCCGCCGCGAGTTGGGGGCGCGAAAGGGCTGGTAAGCGTGGCACGAGGCCGCGAACTCGCCGCACTCCGGGCATCGATCCAGCCTCGACAGCACGTAGCCGCAGCCGGCGCACCGGCCGCGGCAACCCGGCCGTGTTCCTGGTCAGCTTCGGCGCGGGCAACTCGGCCGAGGTCATCTCGACCGAGGCCGCGTAAGCCGAGGTTGTTTTCTTCGCCCCGAGCCACCGCGGCGGGCCGTGCGTTCTCCGGCCCGCGGCGGTGCCTTCGTGCGCGCACGGCCCGTGCGCCGCGCCGGGCCCGGCCGCTAGCATGCCCGGCGAGGACACAGGAAGGAGCAGAACCATGCACCCGACCCGCACCCGCCGCACGCTGACGATCATGCTCGCGACGCTGGCCCTGCTGGCCGCCTGCACGGCGACGCACACGGCGACCGACGCCCCGCGCGTGGAGTACCTCGAGATCGTGACGCCGCAGGTCGACGCGACCTGCGACGTGTTGGCCGAGATCCGCGGCGTCGAGTTCGGCGAGCCCGTCGCCGAGCTGGGCGGGGCGCGGCTCTCGCCGATGGCCGGCGGCGGGAGCATCGCCGTCCGCGGGCCGCTGCGCCCCGACGAAGCGCCGGTCGTGCGGCCGTACCTGCTGGTCGACGACCTCGACGCGGCCGTCGCGGCGGCGCGCAACGCGGGGGCCGAGATCGCCATCGAGCGCATGCCGCTGCCCGGCCGAGGCAGCATCGCGATCTACATCCTGGGCGGCATCGAGCACGGGCTGTGGGAGCCGTGGCCGCAGGGCGATGGGGACGACCCCGGCTGACGCGTGGTTCACCCGGGGTTGGTCGCGGTGCGATCGATGGCCGCGGCCGAACGCATAGACCTTCCTTGATCACACTGGAGCACGCCGAGCGAAAAGGGAGGCCCGACCATGGCAGCCAGCAAGGACCACGGCCCGAGCATCAAGGACGACGAGAAGTATGAGGCCCTGCGCGACGAGGGGATGAGCAAGGAGAAGGCCGCCCGCATCGCCAACGCCGACAACCCCGGCGAGAAGGGCGGCAAGGCCGAGAAGTACGAGGACCGCACCAAGGACGAGCTGCTGGAGCGGGCCCGCGAGATCGGCATCGACGGGCGCAGCGACATGACCAAGGACGAGCTGATCGAGGCGCTCCGGAATCACTGACGCACGCTACTCGAGCGCCTTCTTGCCCCACGGCAGCTCGAACCGGTCCCGCGTCGTGCAATAACCCGGCCCGCCCATGCGTCCGAACGCGGCGAGCCTCGCCGGGTCGGCGTGGTGCCGCTCGTTGACGAGCCCGTCGGTCGCGTGCACGCGGACGACCTCGCCCAGCACGAGGTTGCCAGAGGAGGGAACGCCCGGGTTCGTGCGCACGACCTGTCGCGTGACGCACTCGAATGCCGCCGGGCACTCGGCGACCCTGGGCGGCTTGACGACGCTGCTGGCGATCGGCGTCAGGCCCGACAGCTCGAACTCGCTCTCGCCGTGCGGCAAGGGCTCGGCGCACGCGGCCATCTGGCGGGCAATGGCTTCGGTGACGACGTTGACGACGAACTCGCCCGTGCCGCCGTCGCGCTCCGGCAGGCAATTCTTGAGCGTGTCCTTGTCCTTGCCCGCACCATCGCTCGCCGGGCAGAACGCGAGCATCATGGGCTCGCTGCCCACGCCGCAGAAGAAGCTGAAGGGCGCGAGGTTCGGCTTGCCATCGACCGACACCGTCGAGACGAAGGCGATCGGCCTCGGCACGATCAGGCCGATCAGCAGCTTGTAACGGTCGCTCGCGGCCAGGTCCTCGGGCGTGAACTCCATGCCGCGAGCGTACGCCGTGCTCCAAACATCAACCGGGCCCTAGCGACGGCGGCGTCGGGGCGTGTCGCCGCCGCCGCCCTGCTCGCGCGTCTCGCGGCGGGACTCGGCCGTCTTGGGCGTGCTCGTCACGTCGAACATGATCATCTGCTCGGCCCGGCTGGGCTCGGCCGGCTCGGCGAAGATGCCCCAGAAGCCCGGGCTGCCGTAGGCCTTGACCGTCACCGGCGGGTGCACGTGGTGGGCGAAGGGCGCCCAGTAACGCGTGTCGTCGATGGTGCCGAAGCCGTCCCAGGGCTTGCGCAGCACCTCGACGTCGGAGATGTCGGGCGCGCGGCTGGACGAGCGCATCATGCCGTTGAAGTCGACGGGGATCCACGTCGTCCGCCCGTTCTCGACCAGCGCGAACTCGACCCACGAGATGATCTCGCCCTCGCGGTCGTTGCGCTGCGTGAGCACGTCTTCGTCGTCGGCCCGTGCATCGGCGATGATGCCGATGACCATGCGCGCCGGCAGCCCGGCCCGCCGCATCGCGTACACGAGCACCGCGCACGTATCGAACTGGTTGCCGCGGCGGCGGACGAACGTGGTGGGCACGCCGTGGACCTCCAGGCCCTCGATCTCGCCGGTACGCGCCGTGTTCAAGCCGTTGCCCGTCCGCGAGCGGATGTGGGCCCACACCGCGCCGGTCAGGTACTTCGCGACGAGATAGGGCGGCACGTTCCTCGGGCTCGTGCCCAGGCGCTCGATGAGGTTGTCGATCGACCCCGAGACGCGGTCGAGGCCGCGGTATTCCTCGCCGTCCAAACCCAGCTCGATGCCGACCTGGGGGTCGAGGGCGCTGAGCGCATCTTCGGGCCAGTCGCCAACCGGCCACTCGACCGCGATGGCGCGCTCGTCGTTCACCGTCACGTCGTACGAGGTGATGCCGATTTCGGTGACCACCGAGATGTCGCGGGCCGTGCCCTCGGCGATGGCGAAGCCCAGGTAGCGCGAGCCGGCGTGCTTGTTGTTCAGGCGGACGAACGGGTCGGTGCTCGCGGGGGTCGCGTCTCGGTCGTCGACGCGGACCTTCATGTCGACGCGGTTCTCGTGCACGCGGTGCAGGCTCGTCCGCTCGAGCACGGGCACGACCACGGTCGCCTGGTCGAACGCCCAGGTGTCGCGCGAGGCGCCGCGCTGCTGCTCGACGCTGCCAAAGTCTTGCCACGCGCGGATGTTGACGCGGAAGCGGATCGTCCAGTCGCGGCTCTCGCCCTGGCGGAGCACGCCCTGGGCCAGCACGCTGCTGGCGACGGTCATGCCGGCAACCGCGGCGACGAAGCGGATCGATGAGAACGATGCGAACATGGGAAGGGGCCCCCTTGGTGACGGGCGTTTGGGCGTGACGGCGTGTCGAGCCGCGGGTCCGAACACTGTACGGACGGGCCGAGCCCGGGTTGCGGGGAGCGCCGCCGTGGCACCCGGGTCCGCGGGTCGCCCATACGATGCGAACGCAGCCCGGAATTAGGCCACCCCGTCCCGCAGCCCTGCCAGGAGACCCCATGACCGCATCGAGCACGCTGACCGCTTCGAAGACCCGCACCGAGAAGGACTCCATGGGCACGATGGAGGTGCCGGGCGACGTGCTCTACGGCGCCAGCACGCAGCGGGCCGTGCTCAACTTCCCGATCAGCGGCCGACCCGTGCCGATGCCGATCGTCCGGGCCTACGGCATGCTCAAGGCCGCCTGTGCGCGCGCTAACGCGGAGCTCGGCCTGGTCGATCAGGACCGCTCCACCGCCATCGAGCGCGCGTGCGAGGCCATCGTCGGCGGGCTGAAGGACCACGGCGGGCTCGAGCGACACTTCCCCGTCGACGTCTTCCAGACCGGCAGCGGCACCAGCACCAACATGAACGCCAACGAGGTGATCGCCAACCTCGTGTGCCTGGAGCGCGGCGCGCCCATCGGCAGCTCGAAGGACCAGGCCTACCTCGACGCCGGCGGCGTGCACCCCAACGACCACGCCAACTACGGGCAGTCGTCCAACGACACCTTCCCCACCGCCATGCACGTGGCCGCCGCGGTCGCGATCAAGGATGACCTGCTGCCCGCGCTCGACCGCCTTGCAAGCGCGCTCGAGGCCAAGGCCAAGGCCTGGGACGGCGTCGTCAAGATCGGCCGCACGCACCTGCAGGACGCCACGCCCATCCGACTGGGCCAGGAGTTCAGCGGCTATGCGCGGCAGGTGCGCCAGGGCATCACCCGGCTCGAGCGCGCCCTCGAGACGCTGGCCGAGCTGCCACTGGGCGGCACGGCCGTCGGCACGGGCATCAATACCCACGCACGCTTCGGCTCGCTCGTCGCCAAGGAACTGAGCAAGGCGACCGGCTGCGACTTCCGCGAAGCCGAGAACCACTTCGAGGCCCAGCACGCCAAGGACGCGTTCGTCGAGACGTCCGGCCACCTGCGCACCATCGCGGTCAGCATGAGCAAGATCGCCAACGACGTGCGCTGGCTCGGCAGCGGGCCGCGCTGCGGCATCGGCGAGCTGAAGCTGCCGGCCGTGCAGCCGGGCTCGAGCATCATGCCCGGCAAGGTCAATCCGGTGATCTGCGAAGCGGTCGTGATGGTGTGCTGCCAGGTGGTGGGCAACGACGCGGCGGTCGCCTTGGGCGGGCTAGGCGGCGTCGGCAGCCTGCTGGACCTCAACGTCGCGATGCCGATGATGGCCGCCAACGTGCTCGATTCGGTCGAACTGCTGGCCAACGGCAGCGACGTGTTCCGCGAGAAGCTCGTCGAGGGCCTCGAGCCGGATGAAGAGCGGTGCGCGGCCCTGATCGAGGGCAGCCTGGCGATGTGCACGAGCCTGGCGCCCGTCATCGGCTACGACCAGGCCGCCGCCATCGCCAAGGAGGCCTTCGCTTCCGGCAAGACCGTGCGGCAGATCGCCACCGAGAAGAACGT
Source organism: Phycisphaerales bacterium (assembly GCA_040217175.1). NCBI lineage: Bacteria > Pseudomonadati > Planctomycetota > Phycisphaerae > Phycisphaerales > Phycisphaerales bacterium. The sequence goes on from JAVJNT010000002.1 coordinate 804,199, forward strand.
GCTGCCCCAGGACGAACTCGACAAGCTACTGGACGCCCGGAGCATGACCGAGCCGGAGGGCTGAGGCATCGAGCGTGCCGCTCCGTCGACGCTGGCCCGGCTGGACTACGCGTGCGTGCCGTCGGCGGCGTACGCGGCCGGGGTGTCGGCGGGCACGCTGGCGATGGTGGGCGCCGCAGGCACGGGGACGCAGGTTCTTGGCATCGCCCTGGTCACGTGCATCGCATGGATGGCGCACCTGCTCGACCGAGCCAAGCCGCTGGCTCGGTGGCACGACCCGGCCGACCGCATGGCCGACGCCGCGCGCGACGCGTGGGTGGTGCGTCGGCGTCGCTGGCTGAACGCCGCGGCGATGGCGTCGGGGGCGAGCGCGTGCGTGCTCGCGCTCGTCATCGAGCCGTGGCTCGTCGTGCTCGTGCCCATCGGCGCCGCGTCGGTCCTGATCTATGGCGCGCGAACGAGCGAGAGCCGACGCACCCGGCCCAAGGACGTGCTGATCTTCAAGAACGCGCTGACCGGGCTGGCGTACGCCACGCTCGTGGGGTGCGTGCTGTGGGCGGTGCTGCCCGAGCGGGCCGGGCTCTGGGTCTCGCTGGCGATGGTCGCCCTGCTGGTTGCGGCCGACGCGATGCTCAGCGACATCGACGACACGCCCGCCGACGCGACCTTCGGCACGCGCACGGTCTCGGTGCTCGCGGGCCGGCGATGGGCGACCTGCATCGGCCTGGCCCTCCACGGCGTCGCGGCCCTGCTGTGGGGGGTTCTCGGAACCGGCTCGGGAAGGGCCTTTGCATACGGGATGCCACTGACGGCCGCCGCCCTCGTGGTCGCCCCCACGCTGCGGAGGGCGATCGACCTGCGGGCGGGCGTGCTCGGGGTGGCTGCGCTCGCGTGGCTCGTTCTGCGCTCGTAAACCGGCGCCTGCGAATCCGAGTATAGTGATTACTAGCAAATCCCGATGCCTGCCCCGAACCGAACCATCCCGATCGCCCACTGCCTGTGCCTTGCGTGCCTGCTGGCCGGCTGCGCGAGCGGGCTCCGGCCGATCCAGCAGACTTTCCGGCAGGGCGACTTCACGGGAGCGGCCGACGACATCCGCTCCTACGCCCGGCGGCACGACGGCGGGACGCCCCAGACCGTGATCGCCCACATCGAGCACGGCTCCATGGCACGCATGGTCGGCCGGTTCGAAGAGAGCGACCGCGCGTTCGCGATGGCCGAGGCTCGGATGGCCGAGCTCGACGAGCGACCGGGCATCAGCGCGGGCGAGCGGCTCTCGGTCCTGGCGCGTACGCCCGACCGCATCGCCTACGAGGGATTCTTCTACGACCGCCAGTTCGTCGCGGCGTACCGGGCGCTCAACGCGATGGCCATGGGCGACGTCGAGGACGCGCGGCAGCACTTCGTGCGCGCGGATCGCTGGCAGACGTACGCCATCGTCGAGAATCGCAACCGGGCCGAACGCGTGCGCGAAGAGCAGGCCGCCGCCCGCAGCCGCTTCGGCTCGTTCGACCGCGTCGCCGCCGATGCGCGCCTGGACGAGGCGACGCGCGAGAAGTACGGCGATCTCTCGCAGTACGAGGCCTACGCCGAGTTTGCCAACCCCTACGTCGACATGCTTCGGGCCGTGTACCTGATGGGCGTGGCCGAGAGCGCGAGCGACTACGACGTGGCGCGCAACCTGCTCCGCCGCGTCGCCGGCATGGCCCCCGACAACCCGTACGTGAAGCGGGACCTCGACCTGGCCGATCGGCTGGCGCAGGGCGACCTCGATCGGCCCGATCTGGTCTACGTATTCTTCGAAACCGGGCTCGCCCCACGCCGCGAGCAGACGAAGATCTCGGTGCCGACGTTCCTCGTCACCGACGTCGTGCAGATCGTGCCGATCGCGATGCCGTACATCGTGTTCGACGGCACGTACGTGCCCGCGCTGCAGGCCAGCACGCCCGAGGGCGTGCACGAGTCGTCGTTGCTGGCGAGCGTCGACCGCATCGTGGCTGCCGAATTCGCCGCCCAGCTCCCGGGCCTGCAGACGCGGATGATCGCGGCGGCGGCGTTCAAGGTGGGCGTGCAGGCCGGGCTGTATGCAGCCACGCGGCGCTCGGACCCGATTATCCGCATTGTCGCGATGCTCGGCGGCGCGATCTGGGCGGCATCGACGAACGAGGCCGACCTGCGGACGTGGGCGACGCCTCCCAAGCACGTCGAGTACGTCCGGCTCGATGCGCCATCGGATGGCCGCGTGTCGCTCGACGTGGGCGGACGCCGCTACTCGGTCGCGGTCGAGCCCAAAGGCATCACGCTCATCACCGTGCGCTCGGTGCGACCGGGCGCGCCGGTGCTGATCACCACCATTAACCTCGAGCCCGAGCCGTGGACGCTCGAGCCGCTGGAGACGCAGTGAACCCCTGGAAGGGAGCCAATGCCATGACAACGAAGCTATCCATGAACCGAGCCTTGCTCGCGGCGTGCCTCGTCGGTGCGCTGCTGGCCTCGGGCTGCGCGCGGTGGCAGCCGCGCGTGAACACCACGCAAGAGGCCGAACGCGAGGGCAAGCCCCAGCAAATCGAGGACGCCCGGCTGATCTGGGACAAGGACCTGGCCAGGGCCGTGCAGCTCGTCGGGCTGATCGAGGGCACGGCACCGAACGGCTTCAAGAAGATCGAGGCCGAGCTGTTCAACGCGACGCGGCAGCGGATGGCGATCCGGTACCGCTTCGAGTGGTTCGACGCGGAGGGCTTCGCCGTCGCCGCGCCCATGGATGGATTCCGTGATCGTGCGCTGCTGTCGGGCGAGCGCACGCGCATCACCGCCGTGGCGCCCAACGCCCAGGCGGTCGACTTCGAGCTCGAGATCATCGGCGCCCCGTAAAGACTGTTCCGAGGAAAGGACTGACCCATGTACACCAAGACATTCATCGCGCTGGCGGGCGTTGCCGCCATGGCCACGCTGCCCGCTTGCCGGACGGACGCCTTCGGCCCGCGCGAGCAGGCCCGCGGCACCGAGGTGACCACGCACGGCCTGGACGTCCAGGACATCGAACGCGTGGCCGAGGAACTGAGCCAGAGCCTGATCCGCTCGAACTACATCACGCAGGACGGCGACCGGGCGGCCATCGCCGTCAATCGGTTCGTCAACAACTCGAGCCAGATCAACATCGACCGCGACCGCGTGACCAACATCATCATGCAGACGTTCATCAACAGCGGCCAGGCGGTGGGCTACACGCCGGCCGACTTCGAGACGCTGGTCACGCGCGGCCGGCTGCCCGAGCGCTCGTACGTCTTGAACACCAAGATCTACGAGGACGTGGCCGAGAGCGGCCGCGATTTGCAGGTCTCGTACATCTTCCAGATGCAGTTGCTCGACTACACCGGCGACGGGGTGAACCCGATCATCTGGGTCGAGGAAGAGCGCATGACGACCGAGAGCCGGCGACGGCGGTAGGCTTGCGTGATTCGCAACCGGGGGATCGACGCATGCTGAAGCTGCTTGCAGGGTGTTGTGTCGCTGTCGGCGTTGGCCTGGCGACGCCGGCGGTCGCGTGGTCGCAGGAGGCCCCGGTCGTTGCCGAGGCGCCGGCGTGGCATGCGGCGGTCGATCAAGCCGTCCGCGACGAGATGGAGCGGCAGGAGCTCGTGGGCGTCGCCATCGGTGTCATCCGCGAGGGACGCATCGCGTACACCGCGGGCTACGGGCTGGCGGATCGCGAGAACGAAGTGCCGGTCACCGAGGACACGATGTTCCGCTGGGCGTCGATCTCGAAGCCCGTGACGGCGGTGGCGGCGATGCAGCTCGTCGAGCGCGGCGAGCTCGACCTACGCGCCGACGTGCGTGACCACGTGCTCGCGTTTCCGGACAAGGGCACGGCGATCACGACCGAGCAGTTGCTCAGCCACCTTAGCGGCATCGTGCACTACAGCAACGGGCCGGTGATCCGCCGGCCTCGGGAGTACGACTCAGCCAACCCGTACGAGAGCGTGATCCTGGCGCTGGATCGCTTTGCACTGTCGCCGCTGGTGAGCGAGCCGGGCGAGCGGTACAACTACAGCACGCACGCGTACATCCTGGCGAGCGCGGTGGTCGAGCGGGCGGGCGAGGGGACGTTCTGGGAGCAGGTGCAAAGCCGCATCTGCGAGCCGCTGGGGCTTCAGACGCTGCAGCCCGACTACCAGTGGGTCGACATCCCCAATCGGGCGGTCGGCTATCGCAAGATCGGCGACCACGTCTTCAGGAGCACGAACACCGACGTGAGCTGGAAGCTCGGCGGGGGCGGGTTCATCTCCAACGTGCACGACCTGGCACGCTTCGCCGCGGCGCTCATGAACCACGAGCTGGTCGGCGAAGCGACGAGCCAGGACATGTGGACCGAGCGGCTCGATCGCGAGGGTGCGTCGCGAAACTACGGGCTGGGGCTGAACGTCTCGCGCCCCAACGGCAACCTGCGCATCGCCCACAACGGATCGCAAGAGAAGGCCCGCACGCGGATGATGTTCTATCCCGAGCTGCGCCACGGCGTGGTCGTCATGAGCAATACCGTGCATGCAGACCCGGGCGCGATCACCACGGCGATCTACCGGGCGATCAACGAATCAGAAGACGTTGATGCGGGTGCCGCTCAGAACCTCGAGAGCGTCGGCCCGTAGATGATCGCGTTCATCAGCAGCCGCATGCCGGCGTGGTGGAATCCTCGGATGGTGACGTCGTCGGCGAAGACGATGACCGACCCGCTGCCGACGCGGTGATGGATGATGAACGGCTCGCCGGCCATGCGGTCCTGGTTCTCTTGGCTCACGGGGCCCGAGATGATGGGGTTGGTCTCGTCGTAGCGGGCTACGACGTAGGCACTGTCTCGCATGGGCAGGTCGCTCATGCCGCGGACGAGCACGCCCATCCAGCTCTGGTGGTCTCGCAGGCCCGAGGTGAGCGGGTGGGTGCGGTCGAGCCGCGTCAGCGCCATCGCACCGGCGACTCGGCGGGCAACCGACGCGTCCTCGCGCTCGGCCCAGGTCTTGGTATTGGCCTTAGCCTCGTCGTCATCGTCGTCGCGATCGTCTCGCTCGGCGCCGGCGATCTCACGGAGCGCCCAGCCCGCGGCGCCGTCGCTGGCCACCACGGCCCCACCACCGCGGATCCAGCGGCCGATGTTCTCGGCAGCGCTGTTCGAGAGCCCGCCCATCGATGGCAGCACGATGACGCTGTAGTCGCTCAGGTCGACGCGGCCGAGGTCGCTCGTGTCGACGCGCGAGTAGGGGAAGGGGAAGGTGATGTCGAGCATGTGCCAGTGCTGGCCCGCGCTCAGGCTGCTCGTGCCCGGGCCGGTGGCCAGCAGCACCTTGGGCAGCCGCAAGATGGGGTTGGCGTTGTTGCCCAGCATGGGGCCGCTGGTGGTGAAGCCCTCGCTGGCACGGTGCACGCTGACACCGCTTGCGAGCACGTCGCGCACGAAGGCCTCGAGGTCGCGGTCGGGGTTGCGGATGAGGTGTACCAGCAGGCTGCCGCGGGCGAAGGTATTGCCGTCGACCTCGACGGCATCTCCGAGCACGCGACAGAAGATGTCGTGCTCGACGGCATGCCCCACCGCGACGGGGAAGTTGTGGTGGCTCGAGTCGATGAGCAGCGCGACGCCGCCGTTGCCAGTAAGGCGAGCCGTGGGCGGCGCGTAGCGGGTCACGGGCTCGGTGCTTGCGTCGAGGAAGTCATCGCTCAGCCAGGCGTGCACGCCGAAGCTGATCGGCAGGCTCCATGCGGTGATGTCGTACGTGTCGGGGTTCTCGACCTCGGTGACGCGCTCGAACATGGTGCGCACGAGGGCGGACATGGGCTGGCGGGCGTCGATGATCCAGGTGCCCTCGGGCAATTCGAGATCTTCGACGATCTCGCCCGTGTCGTACGTCATGAAGGCGCTGGTGGTCAGGCCCTCGGTCAGCCGCTCGACCTCGATGCCGTGCATGAGGCAGAAGTCCCAGACCTTCTTGAGCACGGCCGGGTCGTTGCCCGCCGAGATGGCGAAGGCGCGCGGGCCTGGGCCGTCGCCGACGGCGCCCTCGGCCCAGAACCTGGCGAAGCGCTCGAGTTGGCCCTGGCGGTTCTCGGCGGTGACCTCGGCGTAGTTCATCGCCGTCACGAAGTGATCGCGTACGCGCTCGGGCAGCGTGAGGATGTACTGGTCGCTCACGCGGATGCCCAGCCCGGCGCGCCCGTGGCCGGCCTTCTCGAGCAAGAGGCCGATGGCGCCGTGGTAGACCGGCAGCACCTTGCCGTAACCGGGATAGAGGTAGTCGAAGCGCTCGCGGGTGGCGTAGACGATGCCGCCCTCGTCGAAGGCCTCGGCGTTGGCGCGGCCGTACAAAGCGATCCAGTCCTTGGTTTCCTGGGAGATGTTCTTGTTGTAGGGCGTGTCGCCCTCGCCGAAGAAGTAGGGGCTGGTGAAGCCCTGCTCGTGGTAGTCCAGGTGGAGCTGCGGCAGGTAGCGACGCATGGCGGCCAGACGGCCCCGACTCTCGGGATGCACGCCCCAGACGAGGTCGCGGTTGAGGTCGAACAGGTAGTGGTTGCTCCGGCCGCTGGGCCAGGGCTCCTGATGCTCGAAGGCGTCGGGGTTGGGGTCGGGCTCGATGCCCATCGCGTTCTCGTACCACGCAACGTAGCGGCTCTGGCCGTCGGGGTTCACCTGCGGATCGATGACGATCACGCAGTTGTCGAGGATGTCGCTGACCTCGTCGTTGGTCGCGGCGGCGAGGGTGTAGGCAAACTGCATCGAGATCTCGCCGCAGCTTGCTTCGTTGCCGTGCACGCCGAAGCTGTAGAAGATGATGGCTGGGTTGCTCTCGATGATTTCGTCGCGGCGGGCGGCGCTGAGCGTGTCGGCTTCGCGCAGCTCGGCGTTGGCGGCCAGGATCTCGTCGAGGCGCTGAAGGTTCTCCGGGCTCGAGATCGTGAGCGTGATGAGCGGGCGGTCCTGGTGAGACCGGCCGTACTCGGTGAACCGCACGCGATCGCTGGCTTCGGCGAGCGCCTTCGAGAAGGCGACGCGGTCGTGGTGGCGCGTGAAGCGTTCGCCGACCTTGTAGCCCAGGGTGCCCTCGGGCGTGGGGATGGCCGGGTCGAACCGCAGCCCGCCGAAGTACTCGTAGGGCACGTCGGGGTTGGGCGAGACGTCGCTGGCGCCGAGCGTTCCCTGCGCGATGGCGTTGGGTGTGATGGCCAGCGGGGCCAGCACGCACGCAGAAAGACCCAGCACACTAGCGGCGATTGCACGCATCCGAATCTCCTCACGCCAGCGCCACTGGCTCGTCACGAATCGTCAGCCCACTCCGGCCTCGACCGCTGCGCCCACGGGCGGCGATGGCGGGCCATCGGCGGGCGGCAGCCGGAGGTACCGGGCCAGCCACCTGGAACCAATATAGAACGGCACGGTGTCCACCAGCGCCGCCACCAGCTTGAAAGCGTACCCCGTGGCCACGAACAGCAGCAATTGCGGGGCGATGGCGCGGCTCTCATCGACCGGTAACCCGTTGGCGATGAAGTAGGTGATGAGGATGACCGCGACGGTGTCGACGAGCTGGCTGACCAGCGTGCTGCCGTTGTTGCGTAGCCACAGGTGCTTGCCGTTGGTCAGCCGCTTCCAGAAGTGGAAGACCTGGACGTCGACGAGCTGGGCCACGAGGTAGGCGATCATGGATGCAAGCACGGCCGCGAACGCCAGCGAGCGGACCTCGAAGAAGACCGGCAGGCGCCCGGCGGCGTCCCTCGCCAGCTCGCCCTTCTCGGGATCGACCGCCTCGAAGCCGGGGAGCACGCCTCCGAACCAGAGCACACCGATGACCCACAGGTTGACCACCAGCCCCATCCAGACGACGTCATTGGCGCGGCGTCGGCCGTAGAGCTCGCTGATGAAGTCGGTGCACAAGAAGGTGATGGGGTAGGGCAGCACGCCCACCGCGACGGCGAAGGTGAGCGTGAGCGGGTCGGGGCCCGAGCCGACGCTGACCTCGCCCAGCTTGATGAAGCGGCTGATGCCCAGGATGTTCAGCATGGCCAGGGACGCGAGGAACAATCCGGCCAACACCAGGAACACGCCCTCGCGCCGGCGGTACAGCGTGGCCTCGTCCAGCTCGGCCAGCCCGTCATAGCCGTGCTGGTGGCTGGGCAGCGTGGCGCGGGTTTCGTCGGGCGTCGCCATGACGTGGGACGATAGCAAACACCGAATGGCCCGGACGTCGGCACGCCCGAAGGGCAGGCACAAACCCCATCCGCCTAGCATCGCGGCGTGAGCACCACTGCCGACCACGCCCAGACCGCTGCGAAGGACGCCAAGGCCGCGCCCGAGTTCGGGCCCGCCCCTGAGGGATTGGCGGCGGCGTTCGAGGCCATCCTCCTCGCGGCCGGGCGGGCCGTACCGGCGGACGCAGCCTGGGAGGCACTCTCGCTCCGAGAAGGCGCCGCCGACTTCGCGGGCGAGGCGTCGGCAAAGGACGTCGTCGCGGCGCTCGCCACGCAGTTGAATGACGAGCTCGAGGCCGCCGGCCGGCCGGCGCGGGCCGAGCGGCTGGCGGGTGGGTATCGCCTGATGGTCGCGCCCGAATTCGGTTCGGTGGTGGCAACGTTCGACCGCAACCGCCAGAGCACGAAGCTCAGCCGGGCGAGCATCGAGACGCTCTCGATCATCGCGTACCGCCAGCCGATCACGCGGGCCCAGATCGAGGCCATCCGAGGCGTGGCGTGCGGCGAGGTGCTCCGCAGCCTGCTGGAGCGCAAGCTGATCGTCATCAAGGGCCGGGCCGAAGAGGTCGGCCGGCCCATCCTGTACGGCACGACGCCGCAGTTCCTCGAGCTCTTCGGGCTGGCGAGCCTGAAGGACCTTCCCGGGGCGGCCGGTGCGATGAAGACCAACGAGTCCTAACGGCGCGCACGGACGCGACGCACGCCCTCCACGAAGGAGACCGACCATGACCCTCCGAACCCGCGCGATCTTGCTGAGTGCCCTCGCGATCGCCGCCGTGTTGCTGCCGGGTTGTCAGACGCCCAGGCTCGAGGGCGTGGTGGTGCCCGGTCGGCTGGGTGTGGTGGCGGTGATCGACGACGACGACGCGCGGCTCGACCAGGTCGGCATACCCGATGCACGCGTCCGCGTTCGGCTCACCGGCAACGGGCGCATGCTGGTCGATACGACGACCGACGAAGAGGGACGCTTCAGCGTGCCGACCAGCGGCGAACAGATGGCCCGCGGCACGGTGCGGGTGATCGTGGAAGCCGACGGCTACGCCCGCATCGATCGGCAGGTGCCGCTTCGGAGTTTCTACCGCTCGCTGTACATCACGATGGTGGAGCACGCCGGAGCGTCTCGAGCCGACGACGACGCCGGCGACGCGGAGACGCCCGGCTGAGCACGCAGAACGCCAAGCCTGCCCGACCGACCCGGCGCTACCACCTGCACCTGCCGGGCGTGGCGTACGTCATCGTGACGGCGTTCGTGCTGCTGGGGGCGATCAACAGCCAGAACAACCTGCTCTTCTGGGCGCTTGGGCTCGCGATTGGGGGGCTGCTGGCCTCGGGCTTCGTGAGCGGCGCGTCGCTGCTGGGGGTGGCGGTCGAGCGTGAGGTCGTGCCCGAGGCGCAGGTCGGGCGGCCGTTCCAGATCCGCTACCGCGTTCGGAATCGCAACCGGCTGATACCCGCGTATGCGCTGCTGGTCGAGGAACTCCCGCCCAAGGGCGTTTCGCGGAAGGACGGCGTGCTGGTTGGCAAGCCCGTGGCGAGCATCGGGCGGGTGCCGCCACGTCGGACGGTTCGCTGCGAGACCAGCGCGCTCGTCGAGCAGCGCGGGCCGTTCGAGCTCTCGCGCGTGCGGGTGAGTACGACGTTTCCCTTCGGCGTGGCGCGAAAGAGCGTGACCTTCGACCTGACCCAGCCCGCGCTGGCGACGCCGGCCGTCCACCGGCTGCGGAGTAACGTCGTCGAGACGATCCTCCAGCCCACGCATGACGGTTCCGAAGCCATCGCCAGCCCGGGCGCGGGCGAGGAGTTCTACGGCGTGCGCGAGTATCGCATGGGCGATCGCGTACGCGACGTGAGCTGGCGGCTCTCGGCGCGGAGCGACACGCTCGTGGTCACGCAGCGTTCGGCCCGGGCGCCGCGGCACCTGGTGCTGCACCTCGACCTGGAACCCGAGTTGGCGGCCAACCGTGAGCCGCCGGCGGAACAACTGCTGGTGCTGGCCGCTTCGCTCATCGTGGAAGCCGGACGAAGGGCCATCGCGGTGCGGCTGAGCATTCCCAGCGTGGGGATGTCCAGCGGCGCGGTGACCACGCCCGCGGGCAGGGCGGGCCTGCTCCGCCGGCTCGGGTCGTTCGGGTTCTCGAACGTAACCACGCACGAAGGCCCAACGCCGGTCGCGCGGTTCGGGGCGGTGGTGCTCACGTTGACCCGCGGACCGACGGCCGGTGGCGTGCACACGCTGAGCGGGGAAGACCTGCCCCGCCTGCGAGCCGAACCGCACAAGGATCCGAACCGAACCACCTAGAGCGGACCCGCGACGGCGCGCGGCCCCCTGCACTCGCCCATGACCCTCGAACGATCCCTGCGACTGGCGTTGATCTGGACGGCCCTGCTGGCCATCGCGATCTATGCCATCGCGGCCGAATCGCTGATGGTTGCGATCCTGGGCATGCCCAGCGCATGGTTGTGCTGGTGGGCGGCCAACCAGCCCTGGGGCCCTCGCGTGCCGCGGATGCTCATCAACGCGGTGCTGCTGATCGTGGTGGCGCTCGGGCTGGGCCTCGCGTCGCTCGACGGCCAGTTCAACGTCGAGCGCATCGCCGAGATGCTCGCGTCGCTGCTGGTCATCAAGCTCTTCGACCGGCGGACGGCCCGCGATGCGGCCGAGGTGCTGGCGCTGTCGGTATTCCTCGTCTTCGGGGCGATCCTGACGAGCCTGAAGCTGAGCGTGGGCGTCACGCTGCTGGTGTTCTGCCCCTTGCTTGTGTGGGCGGCGCTGGTACAGCAGGTCGTGGCGACCGACGAGCGGGTCTCGTCGTACCAGGAATCCATCGGCGTGACGCGGCGACGCGTGCGCCAAGGCGGTGCGATGTCGCGCGGCTTGCGCCGGATGACGGGCATGCTGACGATCTCGGCCTCGCTGATCGCCGCGGCCGTGTTCGTGCTGGTGCCGCGCGGGCTGGCGCCGAGCTTCCTGGGAGACTTCGGCGGCGAGCGCGGCTCGGTCACGGGCTACACCGACACCGTGGAACTCGGGCGGCCGGGCCTGATCTCCGAGAGCCAGGAGAAGGTGCTCGACATGCGGGTCACCGATCGCTCCGGCGGCAACATGGGCGGCGCCGGGCGGGTCTATTACCTGCGGGGGGCGGTGCTGGATCGCTACGAGGGCGGCCGCTGGACGCGGGAGCGTCGCCAGCAGCAGGGATTCCAGCGGATGCGGACCACGCCCGACCTGACGCTGCCGACCGGCTCGTCGAGTTCGAGGGCGGTGATCCGCCAGGAGATCTCGCTGCGCGAACCGCCAGGGCGTGGGTCGGTGCTGTTCGCGATCCAGGAGCCGTTCCTGTGGGAGTTTGCCGAGCAGCTCGAGTTCGTGCTGCACCGGGACCACGGCACGCTGCGCCTCGAAGATACTGCAAAGGCCCAGAGCTACACGGTGCTGTCGGGCCTGCCGGGGGCGCGCGTAGCGAGCAACCGACCTCCGGTGGCGATCGATCCGGACAATCTGGTCGACTTCGACAGCGAGAAGATCCGCACCAAGACGCAAGAGATCCTGAGCGCGGAGGGACTCGTGGCCGATCGCGTGCCGCGCAGCCCGACGGAGATCGCCGGCGCGACGCGGGCGATCCGCGACTATCTCGGAGGCTTCGAGTACACGCTCGACATCTTGCGGGCCGATGGCGACCCGATCGAGTGGTTTCTCGAGGAGGGGCGGCGTGGGCACTGCGAGTACTTCGCCTCGGCGATGGTCGCGATGTGCCGGAGCGTGGGCATCAACGCGCGGATGGTGACGGGCTACGTCGCGATCGAGTACAACGAGGCGACGTCGCAGTACACGGTGCGCGAGAGCAACGCCCATGCGTGGGTCGAGGTCGAGCACGCACCGGGACAGTGGCGCCGGCACGACCCGACGCCACCGGCCGACCTCGAGCGTGTGCACGCGCCCGATACCAGCCTGGCGTCGATGGCGCGGCGGTGGGTCGATGCGCTCGAGTTCTTCTGGGTCGACTCGGTCGTGAGCTTCGACCGCGGCTCGCAGCGCCGCGTGCTCGGGTCGGAGGAAACCAACGACGAGCCGCAAATCGCGGCGCTCGAGTCGATCGCGGCGTTCCTCGAGCGGGCACGCGCGTCGGGCACGGCGGGCATCATCCAAGCGGTGCTGGCGGGTGCGATGGCGTTCACGGGCGTTCTGGTCATCACGATCCTGGCGCAGTCCTTCTTCCGCAACCTGGGGATCGGCGGCGGACGCGGGCCGCGGGTACGCATCCTCGGCGGCACGCGCGACGTGGGCGAGTACTTGCTGCGGGTGCTGGACAAGGCCGGACACCCCAAGCCGGGCTGGAAGCCGCTGCTGGCCCACGTGCAGGGGGTGCCGGGCAAGGCGGGCGAGGGCTTCTCGGACGTCGTCGATCGGCTGTACCAGGCCCGGTTCGGGGGGCAAGCGCTCACCGCCCAGGAGGCTCAGGACCTTCGGCGGGACATCGTCCGCGCGAGCGAGCACCTGGAAGGCGTCGGGGAATCGGGGACCGGGGCGGGCTGAAGTCGCGCCGGGAATCGCTCGATATGGGTCGTGGTGGCCGGTCGCAGGCCGGAGCCGGAGGCCCGATCCATGAACACGAACCGATCCCGCACCGAGCGTTGGCGTGATTGCCTGTGCCAGATCCGTGACCGTGGCGGTTCGCTCGAGGTGAGCGTCGACGTTGGCGATTCGTCGGCGGTGGGCATGGCCAACCTCGTGTGGCGCGTCCGGTTGCTGGGCATCGACGACGAGCGGCTCGTGCTGGAGCAGCCCGTGGCGCTCGGGCAGACCATGCGTCTGGAGCCCGGGCTCGGCTTGATCGTGGGGATGTCGATCGGCCAGAACCGCTGGATGTTCCGCACGCGGTCGATCGAGCCGTCGGCCGGCGACATGCGGGGCCTGCTGCACGTTGCAGCGCCGACGCTGGTCGAGCGTTGCCTGCGCCGCAACTTCTATCGCGCGAGCACGGCTGGCTTCAGTCTGCCGCTGGTGCAGGGCTGGCGCCTGGTCGATGCCGAGACCTCGGTGGCGGCCGAGGTTGCCAGTCGGATTCCGTTCGAGGACGGCGCGCCGACCGGATCATCGGGCGGGCTGGAGGCACCGGTCGCGCTGATGCCCGAGGTCGCGGGCGCGTTCCAGGGACAACTGGTGAACGTGGGCGGCGGCGGCGCGGGGTTGTTGGTGCCGCCGGCGTCTCGGCCGAGCTTCGATTCGAGCGGCCGCTACTGGCTGCGATTGTCGCTGGGCAGCGACATGCCCGGGCCGCTGGCGGTAACGGCCCGATGCGTGCACCAGCACCTGGACAGCTCGCAGAACCTGCACCTTGGTTTCGCGTTCGACTTCTCGCTGCACGCGGAGCATCGCGACTTCATCGTTCGGCAGATTACCGGGTACGTGGCGCGCGTCACGGGCATGCAACGTGCCCGGCAGGCCGGCTAATCCCACTTCTTTAGAATCGTTCTTATGGCAAGGGCGGCGTGGAGCCTGCGTACAGATCGCAACCGTGCGGTTGGGGTTCTGCTATACTCGGACGGCCGGGGAAGACCCGTCCGACGCTCGACCGACGCGGTTCGAACATCACCCTGATCTTTCGCGGCGACCGGCGATTGTCGTTCCCCGCGTTCACGGCCACCGGACCGACGGTGGTGCCAACAAGGCCAGCAGACGCGACGCCGCCCGTTCGGCGGTTGCGTCGTAGGGCGATTGTTCGTGAGACACCGTGCCGGCTCGGGCGTGCGACGTACGCCTGTTTGCTTGAGCCGCCGCGATGCCCGAACTCGTTTCCATCCTGATCGGACTCGGCGGCGTGGTGCTTGGCGTCATACTGGGCGTGTTCGCGCACGGCCGGTTGATCTCCAGGACCCTGTCGCAGGCGCGCACGGAAGCCGGCTCCATCACCGAGCGGGCACAGACCGAGTCCGAGGCGATCCTGAGCAAGGCCGAGGCCGACGCCGAGAAACGCGTGCACCAGCGGCTCCGCGAGGTCGACGAAGAGCTCGACGCCGAGCGCAAGCGGCTGCGGCAGGAGGACAAGGAGCTCTCGAAGCGCGAGTCCTCGCTCGACAAGGCCGAGTCTCGGCTGGGCGATCGCGAGAAGCAGGCCGACAAGCGCGACCGCGAGCTGCGCGATCGCGACGAGAAGCTCGAGGCGCGTGCGGGCGAGTTGGAGACGCTCATCGAGCGGCAGACCAGGGCGCTGGCCGAGGTGGCCGGCATGACGCCCGAGGAGGCCCGCGAGGCGTACATCGACCGGGTCTCGGAAGACTCGCGGCACGAGGCGGCGGCGGTGGCCCGGAAGATCACCGAAGAAGCCGAGAACCAGGCCCGCGAGCGGTCGACGGAGATCCTGCTGCAGGCGGCCCAGCGGTTTGCCGGCGAGTTCGCGAGCGAGCACCTGGTGCGATCGGTGGCCATCCCCAACGACCAGATGAAGGGCCGGATCATCGGCCGCGAGGGCCGGAACATCCGGGCCATCGAGAAGATGACCGGAGTGGACATCATCGTGGACGACACGCCGGGCGTCATCACGGTGTCGTGCTTCGACAAGGTGCGGCAGTCGATCGCGGTGGAGGCACTCGAGCGGCTGATCGCCGACGGGCGGATGCATCCCACGCGGATCGAGGAGACGGTCGAGAAGGTCCGGGCCGAGTTCGACGAGCGCATCCGCAAGCACGGCAAGGATGCGCAGATGGAGGTCAAGATCGGCGGGCTGCACGCCAAGGTCATCGAGGCCATGGGCAAGCTGCACTACCGCACGAGCTATGGCCAGAACGTGCTGGCCCACTCCATCGAGGTCGCGACGTTCAGCCAGATCATCGCCGACCAACTCGGGTTGAATGGCAAGCTGGCTCGCCGGTGTGGCTTCCTGCACGACATCGGCAAGGCGATGGACCACGAGATGGAGGGCGGGCACCCCAAGATCGGCATGGACTTCGCCAAGCGGTACGGCGAGAAGGAGCCCGTGCTCAACGCCATCGGCGGGCACCACGGCGACATCCCCTCGACGAGCTTCTACACGCCCATCGTGATGGCGGCCGACGCGCTCAGTGGCGCCCGGCCCGGCGCGCGGCGCGAGTCGATGGAGCTGTACATCCAGCGATTGAACGACCTGCAGGACATCGCCAAGGGTCACAAGGGCGTGGTGGAGGCGTATGCCGTGCAGGCGGGGCGTGAGGTCCGCGTGATGGTGGACGCCAAGAAGGTGAGCGACGACGAGGCGCACTACATCGCCACGCAGATCGCCAAGCGGGTGGCCGACGAGATGACCTTCCCCGGCGAGATTCGGGTGACGGTGCTGCGCGAGACGCGCGCGGTGGAGATCGCGCGGTGATCGACGCCAGCGACGTCAAGGCCGACGCCATCGGCATCCTCCTCGCACACTGCCGGTCGGCCGACATTGAAATCCTCAACGCGATGCGTGGGCTCACGCCCGAGCAGCTCGACCGGCAGTTCGAGATGGGCCTGGGTTCGATCCGTGCGACGTACGAGCACGATCTTGGCGCCCTGCGTGGCTGGGCCGACGTCTACGCGAACCGGCCCAGGCGGGCGTGGCTGCCCGACGAGGGGCCGTACACGATGGACCAGCTCGGAGCACTCACAACGGAGCTGCACGACGACTGGGCCGAGATTGCCGGCAAGTTCCCGCTCGACGAGGTCATCGAGCGGCCGCGGGGCGACTCGGTGCGGCGGTTCACGCGGGCCCACATCCTGGTGCACGTGACGACGCACAGCATGCACCACCGGGCCCAGATGATCAACATGCTGCGGCACGTGGGGGTCGCGGACCTGCCAACGGGCAGCGTAATGCACTGGGTCGACGCGGCGGTCTTCCCGTAGGGCGGCGAGGCCCGGGGGCCAGCTACCATCCTGCTCGCTCGGGGCGCCCCATCGGCTATGGGGCTGAGATGCACCCGCACCACCTGATCCGGGTCATGCCGGCGGAGGGAATGCGCCATGACGACGTTCGATACCAGCAGCACATCGAAGACCAGCGGCGACGATGCACGCGTGTACGGCCTGGGAGCCAACCCGCAGGCGGACACCCCCACCGCACGGTTTGCCGTGCCGACGCGCGGGGCGGGCAACCCGGGGGACGCCGGCGTCACCACGCCGGGAAGCTTCGCAAACAAGGCGGAAGTCGGCAAGCCGCTGACGTTCAGCTCGCCCGACACGCCGGGCATGCCCGAGGCGAGTCCGTTTACGGCGTGGAACTTCCTGCCCGATGGCTGGACGATCGAGGCGGCGGGCGATCACGAGACCGGCTGCGGCGGGCATAACAAGCCCGATGTTGGCGTGTATGTCAGGTGCGTCGCGCCCGAGGGCTTCGAGCCCATCACGCAGCTCGAGCATGCGCGGCTGGGCACGGTGACGGAGCAGATGCGGCGCGTGGCCGAGCGTGAGGGGCACCTGACGCCCGAGCAGGTGCGCGACGAGGTGGCCGTCGGTCGGCTCGTGATTCCCGCGAACCTGACGCACCTGAAGTACAACCTCGACCCGATGGCCATTGGCCGGGCGACGAAGACCAAGATCAATGCGAACATGGGCGCGTCGCCCGTGTCGAGCGGCACCGACGAGGAGGTCGAGAAGCTCAAGTGGGCCGAGAAGTGGGGCGCTGACACGGTGATGGATCTGTCCACCGGCGGCGACCTGGACGAGTGCCGCAAAGCGATCCTGCGGAACTCGACCGTGCCGATCGGCACCGTGCCAATCTACAGCATGATCATCGGCCGGAAGCTGACCGATCTGGACGAGCAGGTGGTCCTCGAGACGCTCGAGCACCAGGCCAAGCAGGGCGTCGATTACTTCACGATCCACGCCGGGGTGCGGAAGAAGGACCTCAAGTACGTCAAGAACCGGCTCATCGGCATCGTGTCTCGCGGCGGCAGCCTGCTGGCCAAGTGGATGCTCGAGAAGAACCGCGACAACCTGATGTACACGATGTGGGATGACATCTGCGAACTGATGCGTCGCCACGACGTGACGTTCTCGATCGGCGACGGCATGCGGCCCGGCGGGCTGGCCGACGCGACCGACGACGCGCAGCTGGCCGAGCTGGAGACCATCGGGGAGCTGACCGAGCGCGCGTGGCGGCACGGCGTGCAGGTGATGGTCGAGGGGCCGGGCCACGTGCCGCTCGACCAGATCGAGTACAACATGAAGCTGCAGCGGCGGCTGTGCCACGGCGCGCCGTTCTACGTGCTCGGGCCGCTGGTGACCGACGTGTTCCCGGGGTACGACCACATCACGAGCTGCATCGGCGCAACCAACGCGGCGTACCACGGCGCGAGCATGCTGTGCTACGTGACGCCCAAGGAGCACCTTGGCCTGCCCAAGAAGGGCGACGTGAAGGAGGGCTGCGTGGCGTACAAGATCGCCGCGCACGCCGCCGACGTGGCGCTGGGCATCCCAGAGTCGCGCGTGTGGGACGACGAGCTGACGCGGGCCCGCGCCGCGCTCAACTGGGAAAAGCACTTCGAGCTTGCCTTCGACACCGACACCGCCCGGGCGTACCACGATGAGGACCTGGACGTCGACACCGACTTCTGCGCCATGTGCGGCCACGACTGGTGCTCGGTGCGCATCAGCAAGGAGATCCAGGAGTTCGCCAGCGGCAAGGCCGAGGGCTTCGAGCGCGGCAAGCCGGTCAAGAGCGCGGCGCTGAGCGAGGAGCAGCAGAAGATCCTCGAGCAGCGCGGCTACCTCAAGCCCGAGGAGATCCACAAGCTGGCCAGCAAGGTCAAGAAGGGCGTGAAGCCCGGCGATGACGACGGCAAGGCCGCGTGCCACAGCGATTACGTGGACGACGAGGACGCGAAGAAGATCCAGGAAGAGACGCTCGTGCAGGTCGACGTGCGGCCGGCGCTTGGGATCGGCAAGGAAGATCGGGTGTATTGAGCCGGCGATCGGGGGGCCTTGGTTGATCACGCGGTATCGCCACTACATTCGCAACGTGGGCCCGGCCCGGGCCATCTCGAACACGGCGCTGCTTTGCATCTTCGTGTACATCGTCGTCAAGGGGTCGATGGCGGCGGGCAACACGCTCGTCACCGTCTTCGCCCTCGCGATGGTGAGCGTGCCGATCATCGTCGGCATGTGCGCGCCGCTGCTCTTGCTGGGCTTGTTCGTGCGCAACGCGTCGAAGACGATGCAGCTCATCCGCCTGCTCCAGGTCTTCGTGTTCGGCACGCTACTCGTGCTGCTCATCTTCAGGCCGCCGGTGCCGTGGTGGGGCTGGCTCGGCATGCTGGGGGTCGTGAGCTTCCTGCACGGCCTCGTGTTCTGGTTCATGTCCGATCCGCGGACGCTGACCGAGCGTGGCATGAACGCGCTCTACGGGACGGAGCCGGGCTACGACGAACAGGATCCCGCGCCGTCGGCGAGTTCGTAGAGCGTGATCGCTTCCAGGCCGCGCGTGTGGAGTCGTTGTTCCATCGCGTCTTGATGGATGAAGGATGAAACCAGGACGCTCGTGCCGGGAGAAACCTGATCTAGCCCCACCACCGGCCAGCCCCACAGCGTGGTGCCGTGGTTCTTCGGGTCGTCGTCGATGATGCAGACGACGTTGGCGCGTGCGAGCACCTCGGCGAGGGCCAGGGTGTGGCGGCCGGCGCCGTAGATGGCGATGGGACCTTCGATGGCGGCGATGGCCCTGGCGGCGCGCTCGGTTGCATCGGGGGGCACGCTGCTGCTGGGCGACGCGGCGTGATCGGATACGAGCGTGCATGGGCGGTCGAGCGGCCACCAGCGGGGCTCGGCGGCGAGGGTGCTCGTGAAGAGCTCTTCGCAGGCCTCGCCGTGGACGCCGAGGCTGTATCGCTGGGCCGCCCGCTCGTAGGCCGCGGCGCGCATGGCGTCGAGCATGTTCCGATCAGTAGCGAGCAACGCGATGGCGTCGGTCATGCGTCGGGCGATGGCGTGCTCGCCCTCGTGATAGCCGGCCTCGATGAGCAGGCCCGAGACGCCGTGCTCGATGGCCTCGGCGGCGCCCGACTCGACGCGCGTGACGATGGGCGCGACGCCGCTGGCCATTGCTTCCAGCATCGCGACGTTGAGCCCCTCGTAGCGTGAGGTCAGTAGCAGTGCGTCGGCGGCGGCGATCTTGGGACGCAGCTCGCTCCGGGGCAGGCCGTCGAGCCGGCGCGCATTCGGCAGGCCATCGAGCCGCTGGTCGACCTCGGCAGCGGCTGGACCATCGCCAACGAGCGTGAGCCGGTGTGGCACGCCGTCGTCGTGCAGGAGCCGGGCGACCTCGCACAGCACGCCGACGCGGCGGGCCTCGTGCTCCATGCGGCCGGGGTAGATGAGCTCGATGGGACGCTGCTCGCGGGTCTCGGGTGGCTCGCCAAGCTCGACGCCGTACGGGATGCGGTGGACGTCGGCCGATCTCCAGGGCAGGCGTTGTCGCAGCTTCGTGGTGATGTGCTGGCTGACGCAGGCGACGGCCGAGAACATCGGCTCGTAGTTCTGCAGCATCGATGCGTCGAACGGGTTGTCGCTGTGCTGCCAGCCGATGACGCGGAGGCGGTCGCCGTGCGTGGAGGCGAGCGCCGCGGCGGCGGCGTAGCAGTTCGCCTCGAGGCTGGGCAGCACGATGGCCGGCCGCTGCCTTGACCAGCCGAGCGATTCGAGGGCGGTTCGATATTCCTCGACGAAGGGTGCGAGGGAGATGCCGGGCGTGTCGATGGGCGGAAGGTGGCGGAGATCGGCAAGCTCGACGCCCGCGTGGAGCGCATGGTCGACGCGGGCATGGCCCTTGGGCTCGCGGTGCGCGGCGATGACGACTCGCCAGCCTCGATCGGCCATGACGCCAGCGAGGCGTAGGGCCCAGCTCACCACGCCGTTGACGCCCAGCCCCTGGGGCATGGCGATGAGCATGGCGGGCGTGTCGTCGCGGGCGAGCACACCCCACCATCGGTTACTTCGGGGCTCCCAGCGCACACGGGCAGGTCGTCGGCCGCGCGCCAACGATTGCTCGATGCCATCGCACTATGACCTCATCGCCATCGACCTGGACGGCACGCTCGTGGGCCGGACGGGCGCGGTCTCGCAGGAGAACCTGGAGGCCGTCTGGCGTGCGCGGCGGGCGGGCATCGGGGTCACGATCTGCACGGGCCGGGTACTGAGCGAGTGCCACGCCGTGCTCGACATGCTCGAGCAGCTCGATCCGGTGGTGGTGTCGGGGGGCGCGCAGATCGCCTGCGGCCGGGAGCGTCGGACGCTGGATGGACTGTCTCTTGAGAGCTCGCTGATCGACCGCGTGACCGAGCTCGCCAGCGGGCTCGACCTGGCGATGATGATCCAGAAGGAACGCGACCACGCGGGATACGACTACGTCATCTTGCCCGCAAGCGATGACCCGGACGCTGAGCTGCACCCGGTGCTGAAGCTCTGGAAGGTCGACAAGAACAAGAACGAAGCGATGGGCGTCTCCTATTGCATCGGTCGCGAAGGTCCGATGCACCACATCCCCAGCGTGCGGGCGGTGGCGTCGGGTTCCGCGTCGGAGGTCGCCAAGCTGAGCGAGGCGCTCGCGAACGAACTCGCAGGGCTGGCGATGTTCCACGCGTTTCCGCTGAGCACGCACGTACCCGAGGACGCCGAGCCGCCGCACGTGCTGGAGGTCTTCCCGCACAGCGCCGACAAGTGGAGCGCGCTCCAGAAGCTGGTCGACCGCGTGGGCGTGTCCCACGATCGGATCGCGGCGATCGGAGACCAGGCCAACGACCTGCACATGCTCGAGGGTGCGGCCCTGGGCGTGGCGATGGGCGAGGCGCCGGACTTCGTGAAGGCCAAGGCCGACCGCATCGCCGAGCCGTGCGCCGAGCACGGCGTAGCGCTGACCATCGACCGCATCCTGAGCGGCGAGTGGTGATCGCGTGCAGACGCTCGCGGAGATCAAGGCGCTCATGGAATCGCGTGGCCTTCGGCCGAAACGATCTCTCGGGCAGAACTTCCTGACCGACCACAATCTGATCCTCAAGCTCGTCGCGGCGTGCGGTGTTGGCTCTGCCGATCGCGTGCTGGAGGTCGGGCCGGGAACTGGGACGCTGACCGAGGCGTTGCTCGACACGGGCGCGCGGGTGCTGTCGTGCGAACTCGACGATGCGCTCTCGGAGCTTCTCCGCGAGCGGCTTGGCGGTCGGGAGAACTGGTCGCTAGTGCACGGAGATTGCCTGGATGGCAAGCGGGCTCTCAACCCGGCGATCGTTGAGTGGATTGGTAACGAACCGATCAAGCTCGTGGCGAACCTGCCGTACGGCTGCGCAACGCCGTTGATGTCGACGCTGCTGCTGCAATACCCGGGCTGCGACGTGCTGGGCGTGACGATCCAGAAGGAACTGGGCGATCGACTGCTGGCCGGGCCGGGCTCGCGGGACTATGGCCCGATCTCGGTCATCGCCCAGGCCGCGTGCGAGGTCGAGAAGATCGCCCACCTTCCGCCGGCGTGCTTCTGGCCGCGCCCGCAGGTGGACAGCTCGATGCTCGTGCTGCGGCGGCGTGCAGCGCCGATGTGCGATCTTCACGCACTGAGTGGCGTGTGCGCCGCGCTGTTCCAGCAGCGCCGCAAGCGCATCGCCAAGCCATTGCGCGAGTTGATCGGCGATCGGGAGCCACCCGAGGGCGTCTCGCCCGACCAGCGAGCCGAGGAGCTCTCGCTGGAGGCGTTTTGCCGGCTCGCCGATCAGGTCTCGGCCATGCGAGCGGCCAGCGACGCGATGCGCGATCCGTAGAATCGCGCCGTCTCGAGGTCGCCCGAGGGCGGTGACTGCTCGGGTGGAAGGTTGTCCGACTGGGCGTAGGCGCCGAGGAAGCCGCCCATGCGATTGGGCGTGTCCGGTCGACGGCCTGTCGCATCTCCGGGCGGCATCATGCCAAGCGACACCCACAGCATGCTGTGCTGGCCCGCGAAGCAGATGAGGTCCTGGAGGGTGTTGAGCTTATCTCCGGCGAGGCTGCCGCTGTTGCTGAAGCCGCCCGCGAGCTTGTCCTTCCAGCCCTGCTGGAACCAGATGCCGCTGCTGTTCTCCATGAACACCTTCAACTCGGCCGTGACCGAGCCCATGTAGGTCGGGCAGCCAAAGACGATGGCGTCGGCACGTTCCAGAGTATCCCAAGGCGCTGCATACTCGTTCTTTGCCGGGGCGGGGAACTCCTCGGCCGAGTGCAGCGCCACTTCGGCGCCGGCGTCCCTCACGCCCTGGGCAACGGCTTCGGCCTGCTTCTTCGTGTGACCGAAGGCGCTGTGGTACACGATGGCAACGAGCGTCATTCACCGCTCCCTTGTTTGTGCGCGAATGCGGAACATCGCAGATCGCATCGCTAGCGGTTGACCATGAAGAGGGCCGTTTGCGTGAAGAACACGCGGAGCTCTCGGTAGAGGTCGGGTTCAAGACTCAGTTCGTCGAGCGAGGCGAACATGAGTTCGAGCCATCGCTCGGCGGCGGCGTGGTCGATGGCAAACGGCATGTGACGCATGCGCAGGCGCGGATGGCCGCGTTGGTCGCTGTACGTGGTTGGCCCGCCGAATCGCTGAATCAGAAAGTCGCGGAGCCGAACGCGGGCCTCTTCCATGAATGGCTCGAGCGCGGTATCGTCGTTGGGGTCGACGCCGTGCTGGTCTCCCAGGTGCTGGCGGTACATCGGGCCGAGGACGTCGTCCGATGGCACGGCGTCGTAGAAGCCGCGGGTAAGGCGGTCGAAGCCCTCGGCACCGATGCGTTCGTAGGGGGACTGCTGGGTCACGCGGGATCGTTGGCGCGCAAAGCGCCGAGCCGCAGTCCGCACTCGGGGCACTTGTCGCTCGTCGGCTTGTCCAGGTCGTAGCCGCACTTCGGACACTTCGGTCGCGGCACGTCGACGATCATCGCGAGGCCGAAGCGGGCGACGAGCGCGAAGACCACGGCGACGATCAGGAGCACGACGGGGATGGCAAACCACTCGAAGTCGAGCGGATGGGGCATCTGCCCGAAGCCGGCGGACGCCACTTGCCTGACCTCGAGGAATTCTCGCAGCTGCAGGGCGATCCACGCGAGCGCCACGATCGTGAGCAACAGCGTCGCCATGCGGAGCACGATCCGCACACGCCAGCGCGCGGCGATGATGTCGTTGGCCGAGGGCCCGATCACGGAGACGCTCCGCTACCCAGCGGACCGCCGGTGAGCCACCGCGCGAACGAGGGCTCGAAGAGCAAAAGCAGACCGCCCAACACGAGATATCGCAGAACCATGAGACCGTAGTACCAGTCCTGGTCGGTTGGCATGCGGGCGGCCATGTACTCGATGCGATAGAGGCCCCAGCTCAAGAGCCAGAACGCGGCGAGGACGATGCTTGCGGCGCCGGCGAATCGCACGATCATCGTCGCGGCGAGCGCGGGGGTCCATGATTGCGATCGCGTGTCGGGCTGGTCCATTGCTAGTGCCCGAACAGGTTCGTCTGCGCAAACATGCCCGCCTCGTCGAAGTGGGCGACGGCTTCCTCGACCGTCGAGAAGATCCTGGTGGCGGTCTCGGTGATGAAGGGGCTGGGGGCCTTGGCTGGCCGCCAGACGACGTAGACCTCCTTGGTGTGCTCCCAGGCGTGCTGCAGTTCTCGCTCGACGCCGCTGCTGAGGCCCGGGATGCCGCCCGGCAGCTCGGGGATGTAGCTCACGATCATGTCGCTCTGGTCGATGAGCTTGAAGTCGCGCATGTAGATCTGGCCGTCGATGTCGCCGGCGATGTCGAGGACCTCACGCGTCCGGACGCGGAGCGGCTTGTCGTTGGCCTTGCCGCCGCCGAAGCTGTGGGGCTTGTGGTCGAAGAACTCCTGGCCCTGGCGGGCGGCCTCGAGCGCTCGGTCGAGCAGCAGCTTCTCGTCGACGTCGCCCGGATCGAAGGTGATGAACTGCTCGGCCAGCTTGGCGCGGAACGCGTCGATCTCGGCCAGCACCTCGGGCATGTCGACGACGTGGCTCATGGGGAAGCTGGGGTAGACCTTGCGCATGTCGGGCCGGCAGACCAGGCGGAACATCGTCCGCACGGTGCTGGCGTGGCGGCCCCGGCTGACGATGTAGAAGTCGCTGCCCGGGACGGCCTGGCTCATGAGTTCGGTGGCGAGCAATTCTTCCTCTCGCCAGACCATGCAGTCCTTCATGGTGGCGTCGATCTCGTGATCGCGGTGCAGCCGCTCGTGCACGGTCTCGATGTTGTCGACCAGGCAGATGAACAGGTCGGGCTTGAGCTTGTTGATCTGGTCGAAGTCGAAGGCGCTGAACAGGCCGTGCCGCCAGCGGAAGGTCGCGTGCGTGTTGACGAGCACGTTGGGATGGTCGCGGCTCTCGCTGATGACGTCCTTGAACGCTGCGCGGCGGAGCGAGTGCAGGCGGCTGAGCGGCAGGTCGAGGATTCGGCCCGGGCGCACGTCGGGCGCTTCGGCGTACATCCGGTCGCCGACGTTGAAGAGCTCGATGCTCTCCCCCTGCTGGCCCGCGAAGGCGGCGACCTCGTCGAGGTAGTTTTTCTTGTCGAGCCCAATCTGGCCGGTGACGATGGCCCGCATGCCGCCCTCCAACGCTGTGAGGTGGGTTTTCGATGGTCGTTCGAGCGCCGCACGGGGGAACCCGACTGTCAAGTCTATTCGCCGACGGGGGCCGGGCTTGACCCAACTGGATCACTCCTGAGGGTGTCGCTACTCTTGGAACTGGATCGCTGCGCGGCGAACCTGGGGGTATCGCCGGCCGCGCTCTTCCGACGCGACTTGCCCTGAAGGTCTCTCTCGGATGCATCTCATCAGGGCAGGAGTCGGAACCGTGAAGATTTATGTTGGAAACCTCCCCTATGACACCTCCGAGGGCGCTCTTCAGGAGCTTTTTGGCGAGTTCGGCGAAGTCGATAGCGTCTCGCTCATCATGGACCGTGAGACCGGTCGCCCGCGTGGCTTTGGCTTCGTCGAGATGAACGACGATGCTGCGGCTCGCAACGCGCTCGAGGGCCTCAACGGCAAGGACTTCGGTGGACGCCCGCTGACCGTGAACGAGGCCAAGCCCCGCGAGGGTGGCGGCGGTCGCGGCGGCTTCGGCGGCGGCCGGGGCGGCGGCGGTGGCGGCGGCTACGGCGGTGGTCGTGGCGGCGGCGGCGGTGGTGGCGGCGGCTGGGGCCGTCGCTAAAGACCATCGGGCGGCTCGCCCGAAACAAGGGAACTTATGACAACCATTCCATCTCCGACCCCCGCGGTCGTCCGCCGAGACGCCGCGGCCGGGGCTACAGCCCCAGCCAGAGTCCGCGAAGTCGAGGACTACGGCCCGCTGCCGCTCGGGCAGCGCATCGCAAACCTGATCTTCATACTCGTGCCGCTGTGCATGCTCGTTTGGGCGATCGTGTACGCCTGGGGTCGCGGGGTGGGCTGGACGGAGCTCGGTCTCATGACCGGGCTCTACTTGTTGACGGGCTTTGGCGTGACCATCGGGTATCACCGGCTGTTTACGCACAAGTCGTTCCGCACCGGCCCCATCATGACCACCATCCTGGGCGTGCTGGGCTCGATGGCCAGCGAGGGGCCGATCATCACGTGGGTGGCCCACCATCGCTGCCACCACCAGCACAGCGACGCCGAGCACGACCCCCACTCTCCCCACGGCCACGGCTCGGGGTTCAAGGGGCTCGTCAAGGGCTTCTTCATGAGCCACGTGGGCTGGATGGTGGTTGGCGGGCGGCGCGACCTGCGCAAGTACGTTCCCGATCTCGAGGCCGATCCGCTCATTAGCAAGCTCAGCAGGATGTTCCTGGTGTGGATGGCGGTCAGCCTGCTGCTGCCGGCGGTGCTCGGCGGGCTCATCACGATGAGCTGGTGGGGCGCGTTCCTGGGCTTCGTGTGGGGCGGGCTTATCCGCATCGCCGTCGTGCATCACATCACGTGGAGCGTCAACAGCGTGTGCCACATCTGGGGCACGCGGCCGTTCCAGAGCCACGACGAGAGCCGCAACAACCCCATCGTGGGCGTGCTGGCGCTCGGCGAGGGCTGGCACAACAACCACCACGCGTTCCCCACGAGCGCGCGGCACGGGCTGAAGTGGTGGCAGTTCGACAGCAGCTACCTGATCATCAAAGCAATGGAAAAGGTGGGGCTCGCCTGGGACGTCAAGGTGCCCAGCGCCGAGCGGATGGCCAAGAAGGCCGTCGCGTAGGCACGGGTTCCCCTCGAGCAGCCGTCAACCGCCGGAATTTCCGGCGGTTTTTCATTGGCGTGATCGGATCTCGCGGCCGAACGCTGCGAGCTCGCGTTCGAAGGCATCGTCGAGGACGCGGCGTGCTTCCGTGTGCTCGTAGATCGCCTCGCTGGCCCGGCGCTCGGCTCTCCAGTCGAGGGCAGCCGAGGCCTCGAATTGGGCATCGATCGCGGAGGCCCATTCGCGATTGATCGACGCGGCCTGCTCTTCGTACCGCGTGCTGATGGACTCGAGCTCATTGCGATCTTCGTCCGTGAGCCGGCGGTTCAGTCTCAGGGCCCTGACGACCATCTGCGGACCGCTGCGCCGGTAGGGCTCGGGCCAGAACGCCTCGCGGACGGCACGATCCCACCGGTCGTGATCGTCGGCGGGCAGGGCTTCCTTGATCCGCGAGGCGAATTCGATGTTGATCTTCTTGGCGCGAAGCTGGAGCACGTCCATGCTCTCCTCAGACTCTTGGAGCTCGAGGTCCGCGAGATCCTCGGGGAGTTCATCCGGGACTTCGAGGATCTGCGCACGACGAATCGGATCGATCGCGTTCTCGTACTCGAGCAAGATTTCGGCGATGGGCTCGATCTCGTCGTAGCGCAATCGTCGGGCCATCTCGATGACGTCGGCCCCATCGCCGCGCCGACTGTCGACTGCGGCCGCGCGATTCCGCCACCACGCCCGCTCGACCCGTTCGATGCCCGCGCGCTGCTGGGGCGTCGTTGCGAGTGCGAGGACGTCGTCGAGGAGCTCGCGCTCGAGTCGCTGCGGCCTGGCGAAGAGCTCGTTGATCTCGTCCCCGCCCGCGGTTGCTCGCATGAAAGACCTGAGATACGCGGTCGCGATCCGGCCCTCGCGGATATCCCGGGCGCCGGCGGCCGCCGTATCCATGAGCCGCTCTTCCAGCGCCGCGCTCACCGCTCGCATCTCTTCGCGATACGCCCGGTAGTGCTCGATGGCGGCGGCCTCCTGCTCTTCGTCGAGCGAGAGGAGTTCGGCGTAGTGGCGAACGTCGTTCGCATCGATGGTGGCCAGGCCCTGGGCGAAGGCAGCGATGCTGGATGCGATGACGACGATGGCCGAACACAGCGATCGCATGGATCATCCCCCGCCCATCTCACGAATCACCGCGTCGGCATCTACGGCGCCGCCGGCGGCGTCGGGCATGGCCTCTTGCTGCTCGGGCGTCAGGACGGCCAGCACGCGCTCGACGAAGCGCTCGTCGAGTGCCATGCGATCGCTCCGCCGCTGCTGCACGGCCTCGTTCTTAGCCTGGTACGCCATCCAGTCGTCCTGGTCGGAGTCCTCGCCCAGTGCCTGTCGCGCTTCATCGAGATCGGCGACGGCGTCGATCCAGGCCTTGTTGGCCGGCTCGACCTCTCGTACATACTGGCTCATCGTGGCCTCGATGGCGCCCCGCTGGTCTTCGG
The DNA here is from genome assembly GCA_040217175.1 of Phycisphaerales bacterium. Classification (NCBI taxonomy): domain Bacteria; kingdom Pseudomonadati; phylum Planctomycetota; class Phycisphaerae; order Phycisphaerales; species Phycisphaerales bacterium. The sequence goes on from JAVJNT010000002.1 coordinate 832,058, forward strand.
TCAGGTCGCTCAGCGCGAGGGCCGCGTCGAAGGCGCGGTCGACGTCGCCCGGCGCGTACACCTCGGGCCAGCGGGCCTGCTTGTAGGCGGCATCCCACGCCTCCCGGAGTTCGTTGGGCAGCATGGCGTGCACGCGGCGGGCATACCGCTCGTTGACGGCCGAGATGCCCTTGGCCATTGCCTCGAGCTCGTCCTCGAAGCGACTCTCGAGCGTGGCGTCTTCGCTGCCCTCGCTCATCGCCTTGGCCATCTCGCGAAACGCCGTCAGTGCGCGTTCGACGAACGCGGCGCTCTGCTCGCCAAGCTCCACCTCGTACTCGTACAACGCTTGTTGTGCTGCGGCGGCATCGCCGGTGGCGTTCTCGGCCGGCAGCACGGGCGGATCCATGCCGCGCCCGATCGCGACGAGGTCGATCATGCCGCTATCGAGGCCACCGTTCATCGAGCTCATCGCGACGGCCATCTCGCGGGCCCGCGTACGGACGACGCGCTGATGGCCGGCCTGCTGGGCCTCGGTCGCGGCAAGGGCGCCAAGGTCGTCGACGTACTGATTGCCCAGGTTCACCGAGCGCTCGATGAAGCCGACGGCGACCTTCATCATGTCGGCCATCATGGCCTCGACCTTCTCCCAGTCGGTCTCGCCGTCGCTCATCGACTCTTCGATGGAACGGACGACGTCGCGCATCTTGACGGCTGCGTCGCGGTAGGAGCCGAAGTACTCTCGATGCATCTCGAGGGCGACTTCACGCTGCAGTTCGTCGAGGTCCATCAGATCGGCGTAGAAGTTTGCAGACTCGCGCGGGATGCTGAAGACCATCATCTCCTGCAGCATCTCGTCGTCTTCGTCGGCCTGTGCTTCGGCCCGTGCTTCGGATTCTTGGGCCAACACGAGGGCCGCACCGGGTAGCGTGCCCGGCGCTACCAGCGTCACGCCAAGACCCACGATCGCCGCCAACATCCACTTCGCATCCATCCCACGCCCCTTCCTGCCGGCGAGCACCGGCTAGGGGGTTATAGGTGTTTTGGGGCGGGCGGTTGCGGACAGGGCGTGCACAATCGAGTTGGCTCGCGACCCACGCGCTCTGTTCCAATCACCCGCCCAAGGCCCTATTCCGGGAGTGGCGCCCGCCACAGGCCGTAGGGCTCGCTCGGCATCAGGCCGTCGAAGCTGTAGGCCTTGGTCTGGTGGATGCGGCTGGTCGAGACGTAGACGCCATCGGGCGTGATGGCGAGGCTGTCGGGCCAGGCGAGGCGGTCGTCCTCGATGAGCGTGCGATAGTTGCCGCCGGGGGTGCGGTACACGATGGCGTCGCGCTCGAGGGCGGTGAAGTAGATTTTGCCCGCCGCGTCGGCGTCCATGCCGTCGGTCATGACGCTGGGGCCCAGGTCCTCGACCGCCGCGGCGATCTCGAATCCACGAGCGTCGAAGTCGGCGAGCACGCCCGCGGGAACGCGGTACAGGGTGCGAGCGGTCAGGGCCTGGTAGTACACGAAGTCGTCGGCCGGGTTGTAGGCGATGCCGTCGGCGTGGATCTGGGGGACCGGGCCGTCGGGCGTCTGGCCGGCGCGGAGCTCGCGGCCGCCGATCTTCGGAACGACGCCGCGCTCGGCCTTCGTGCTCGGGTGGTTCGCCAGCACGCGGCGGGATTGATTGGTATCGAGATCGACGACGACGATCGCACCCAGGCCCGAATCCGTGATGAACGCGACGTTGCGTTCGACGTCGATGCGGACGTCATTGAGGTAGCTCCGCTCGGGCGCAATCCGTTCATCGAAACGAATGACGCGAACGACGCGATCGGTCTCCAGGTCGACCTCGACGAGCTTGGCCGCGCCCGGTACGACGCCCTCGAACCTCGGGCTGGCCGGGTCGAGGATCCACAGGCGGCCCTTCGCGTCGACGTGCACGCTCTGCACGCACACGAAGCGGTAGCCAGGGTCGGGATCGAGATCGGTTGGCGCGGGGGGCCAGCGGTTCCACTGCCCGTCGGGGTACGGCCGCTGCACGCCGTCGATGAGCTCGACGACGGCATAGCGATACGGCCCGCTCCAATTCGGAAAGCTTACGAACACGCGGCCGTCGTTGGTTGCGGCCACGCCCGTCCACTGGAAGCCCACGACCTGGTGGACCGACTCGAGGCGGTCGGCGGGGAAGTCCACGGCCGTGGTGCGTGCCTCGAGCGGCTCGGACGCGCTGGGCTGCACCTGCTGGCACGCGGGCAGCAGGAGCCCGAGCAAGACCGCCGGCAACCCGATCGTGAGCGTGCGAATCATGGAGCCTCCTCGCGCGTGCGAGCGAGACGCTAGCCCTCTAGCACCGGCAGCGAGACCGATTTCGGCCGCGGCGACGGCTCTGCCTTCCTTCGACGCCCGAGCACGCCCAGGCCCGTTTCGATGACGGGGCGCGTGATGTTCAGCCGCTTGGCGCGGATGGCCAGGTCCCACACGGGACCGAGCTTCCGCCACGCGGCGCTGTAGCCGAAGTGCTTGCATCGCGAGAGGACACGCTCGTGGTTGGCTGCCGCCCGCGCGATGTTCGTCCAGCGATAGAAGTGCTCGTACGCCCGCCAGTAGCCGGCCTCGAGCTGCGCGGGCGTCATGTGCCTGGGCTCGAACACCGCGTGCCGCGTGTCGTACAGCCGCCAATCTCGGTGCAGGATGCGGCCCTGCCCCTCGATCTCGTCCCAGTAGGCCGTGCCTGGGTAGGGCGTGGCGACGTGGAAGGTGGCGGTGGTGATGCCGCGCTCGACCGCCCAGGCGACGGTGCGATCGAACACGTCCGGCCCGTCGCCATCGAGGCCGAAGACGAACGAGCCGTTGACCATGACGCCCAGGGAGTCGAGCCGGCGGATGGCCGCGTCGGCGTCGCTCTTGAGGTTCTGGGTCTTCTTGCTCTGGACGAGGCTCGCCTCGTTGACGCTCTCGAAGCCGATGAAGATGCTTCGAAGGCCGGCGTCGACGGCACGCTCGACGAGATCGCCCCGCAGGATCGAGTCGATGGTGGCGGCGCCCTGGAAGACGCGGCCCATGCCCTTCATGCCGTCGAAGAGCGCCCGTGCAAAGTGCGGGTCGCCGAGCAGGTGGTCGTCGAGGAAGTACAGGTGCTTGCCGGGCAAGCATTCGATCTCCGCCAGCGCGTCGTCGACGGCTTGCGTGTAGAACCGCCGCCCGCCCTTGTAGAAGCCGCTGTTGTAGCAGAACGTGCAGCGGTGCGGGCAGCCCCGGCTGACGACGATGGAGTTGGGCACGAGGTACAGCCGGCGATCGATCAGGTCTCGCCGCGTCGGTGGGAGGCTCTCGAGCGTGCGAACGAAGTCCTTGGAGTCGTATCGCGGCTTCGCTTCGCCCTTGCGAAGGTCTTCCAGGAACGCGGGCCACGTCGCGTCGCCAACGCCGATGAAGAGGTGATCGCAGAGGCCGTCGGCTTCGTCTGGCAGGCTGGTCACGTGCAATCCGCCCAGGCACACGCGCACGCCCATCTCCTTGTAATGTCGAGCGATGGCATACGCCCGGTGGGCGTTGGTGATGTATGCCTGGATGACCACCATGTCGGGGCGCTCGGCGAGGGTGCCTCGCCAACGCTTGCCGAGCACGCCACGACCATCGTCGTAGCTGGTGAGCACGCCGGGCATGACGTGCTCGTCGATGATCATGGCCTCGTCGCCCGCATCGAGGAACGCCGCGAGCTGGGCCATGCCCAGCGGCGGAAACAGGGCGTACTTGATGGGACGGAAGAACGGCCCCGTGGCCTCGGTCAACGCCGGCAGCACGAACAGCACGCGCACGGATACCCCCCACCGGCCCGACGCCGGTACCTCGAGCCTCGTCGAGCGAGGCACGACTCGTGTGGGATTGCCCCCTCGACGGGGGCAGGACGACCCGTACTACGCGCGTCGACGGCCGGGGTTCGGCGACCGCCCCGACCGCCGGGGCCTACGCTGGCCTGAACCCGCGAAACCTACCTTCGGAGGCGCCCCATGGCCGTGCTCGTCGACGCTGAAACCCAGGTCATCTGCCAAGGCATCACCGGAGCATTCGGTGCCGTCCACACCAAGGGCTGCCTGCACTACGGCACCAAGCTCGTCGGCGGTGTGACGCCCGGCAAGGGCGGCACGAAGGACGACAACGGGCTGCCCATCTTCGACACCGTGAAGCAGGCGACCGACGCGACGGGCGCCACCGCGACGATGATCTTCGTGCCCCCGCCCTTCGCGGGCGACGCCATCTTGGAGGCCGCCGACGCAGGACTGCGCCTGATCTGCTGCATTACCGAAGGCGTGCCGGTCCATGACATGGTCCGCGTGCGCGCCGCGCTCGATTCGATGAACGTTGCTGCCCGTGGCGCCGACGTCCATCCGACGCAAGACCTCTTCACGCTGATCGGACCAAACTGCCCCGGCGTCATTACGCCCGGGCCCAAGACGGGCAGCGGCGAGAGCGCGAGCGATCCATACACGAACGCCGGCTGCAAGATCGGCATCATGCCCGGCTACATCAACACGCACATCAGCGAAGAGAAGTGCACGACGGGCAAGGCGGTCGGCATCGTCAGCCGCTCGGGCACGCTGACCTATGAAGCCGTCTGGCAGTGCTCGCAATTGGGCATTGCCCAGAGCACGTGCATCGGCATCGGCGGCGATCCGGTCCGCGGGCTGAGCCACGTCGACTGCCTGCGGCTCTTCCAGAACGATCCCGACACGCACGGCATCCTCATGATCGGCGAGATCGGCGGCAGCGACGAGGAAGACGCCGCGCGCTACGTCCGCGAGCACGTGACCAAGCCCGTCGCCGGCTTCATCGCCGGCCAGACCGCGCCCCCCGGCAAGCGCATGGGCCACGCCGGCGCGATCATCAGCGGCGGCGAGGGCACGGCGGCGGCCAAGATCGCCGCGATGGAGGACGCCGGCATTACCGTGGCGCGCAGCCCGGCCGAGATGGGCCAGGCCATGGCCAAGGCGATGGGGCTGGAGTTGGCTGCGGTCTGACGAGCGGTCGCCATCGAGCGGCCCGCGGGGGAGTCGTTGTGCCCAGGAAGGCCTCGTCGGAAGGACCACTCCGAACGCCGCTGGCGGCTCCGGCCGGCGTCGCGCCTCCCCTGCAGAAGCGCAGCAAGGAAACCTACGAGAAGATCCTCGATGCCGCCGACCGCTTGCTGGCCGAGCAGAGCTTCGACGCGCTGCGCATCGAGGACTTGTTGTCGGCCGCCGAGGTCTCGGCCGGCTCGTTCTACGCGCGCTTCGAGGGCAAGGCGGCGCTGCTGGCGGCGCTCTACCACCGCTACCAGGCCGAGCTCGTCGAGTCGCTCGAGAAGCCGCCCCCGAGCGTGCCGGCAGACGCGACGCTCGAGGATCGCGTGCGAGCCTTCGTGCGGTCGCGCATCCGCCGGTATCGCGCGCGGAAGGGCACGCTGCGGGCGGTGGTGCTCGATCTGCGGCTGCACCCCGAGCGATTCCATCCGCAGATGCGCGAACTGAACGCGATGGCAACCAGGCACATGGTCGAAGTGCTGCGCCCCAGCCTGCCCGAGATCGCGGGCGGCGAGGCGCGGCTCATCAGCCTGGCGTACTTCGTCTCCGCTATCTGCCGCGACCGCATCCTGTTCGCCACGTGGCCGCACGCGTCGGCCGCGGGCGGCTCGATGACACGATTGGAACACGATCTCGTACGACTCTCGGTCGGATTCCTACGCAGCGCATGAGGCCCTGCGACGGTGCAACGCCCCCGCCGCCGTCGCGAACGAGCAGCGGCAAGGGCGCCGCGATGTGGAGGCCCGTCTCGCTCGCACGCGTGTCGCGGGGAATCGATGCCGACGGCCCACGGGGGTTGGGTGCGGGCGCGATGCCGAGTTCGGGTGGCTCCAAGAGCAGGAGCGTCAACGCCATCGAGCACTCACGCGCTCTCACCAAACCCTCCGCACATGAGCACATCGAGCGGCTATCCGGCTGATATCCCCGTAGTCGGGGGATTGCCGCCGCCCCGGATCGAAACTAACGTTGCCCGAGCGGCATGCTCGCCGTCCCGTGGGGGATGGCTGATCGTTGGGGGTGCATCATGACCGGCGTCATCGCACGGCTCGCTGCGTTCGCATGTCTCGTATCAGCCGCCGCGTGCGGATCGGGCTGCTGGATGTCGGCAAGCGCTCATCAGCTCGGCTTCATCCCCGTGACCGGCGTGCTCGGCACCGGGGAGTCCAGGGTCCTTGAACCCTTGGACGAACGTCTTTCATTGCCGAGTTCCAGCGCGGATCCCGAGGATGAGCTCGTGCGACAGCGGGCACAAGCGGTCCTCCTCCTTCGCACGCTCGCAGCAGAGCCATCGTCTTCGCAGACACCCGATGAACAGGAGCCTGCGGCATCGTCGCTGGTCCGCATCGCGTTCTGGCGGCCGAAGACCGGCTTCTTCGGCTGGCATCGCGCCCTGCAGGATCCCAAGACCACCAGCAACGTCGGCACGGCCTACATGATCATCGACGTGACCAATCTCTACCGCGACCTCTCGCTCGGTGGCGCGACGGGCACGGAGTTCGAGGAGAAGCTCAAGGCCATCGCCGAGCTGCTGCTCATCGCCGCCGACCACAACGGCGAGACCTACTGGCGGATCATGATCGGGGAGCTCGAGACGCTGGACGCCTTCGAGGGGCTCAGCGACGGGCTCATCGGCGGCGCGATCCCCGGCTCGTTCGTTTCGCCCATCGTGGGCGCCAGCCTGGCCGGCGCGGGCTTGCTCGTGGACGTCTACACCGACCGCTACCTCGATGGGTTCGACGCCAACGACTACGCGACCATCCGCGAGGCCGCCGCAACGTATCGCAAGGCCATCCGGCTACGCATCGACGCGCAGACCAGCGGGGCCGAGCCCGGCAGCCGCGCCGTGCAGCGCGTGCTCGAGCTGGCCAACGAGTACGCCTTTACCTACAGCGTCAAGGGCACGCTCTACGCCGTCAGCAAGCAGAACGAGCAACTTGAGAGCCTCCTCGAAAGCGGTCAGTCGGCGTGGCAGCCGCTCTTCGCCAAAGAACGCGCCAAGAACGCGCTGTCTCGCACCCGCGTGCTGGAGGCCGAGGCGGCCGAGATGGAGGCCCGGGCGGAGATGCTCAACGCCCGGGCCAAGGAAATCCGCGCCCAGCGAGCCGTTGACGAACTCGAGCCGGATCGAGTTCGGCGCGAGCCGCAAGACAAGCCGGATCCCGATGACCAGCCGGTGTTTTGAAGGTCTCTCCCCGAACCCGCACCCGCGCGCCGGCATACCACGCTCGATGTCCGCCGACGATGCCCATCCCGCCGCGGGAACGGCTGATGCTCCAGTCGACCCGTTGCTCGACTTCCTCCGCGACCACTCGGCGCCGTGCCCGGCCTGCGGCTACGACCTGCGCGGCCTGACGCGGCCGGTCTGCCCAGAGTGCGAGCACGAGCTCGTGCTGACCGTGGGCCTTGCCCGGCCGCGCTTCGGCTGGCTGCTGGTGGCGCTCGTACCGGGCATGTTCTCGGGGCTGGCCGGGCTGCTGTTGTCGTCGCTCATCGCGTACGTCGCCCTTGTTGAGAACGACCTGCCCCCGCCGGGCATCATCCTGCTCGCGCTCTTCGGCCTGGCCAGCGGCGCCAGCGCAGTGGCGATGGCGCTCTCCCGCCAGGGGCTCATGGCTCGTCCCGTGGGCACGCAAATGAAGCTCGCGGCGATGAGTTGGGGCGTACACGTTCTGGCGTTTCTGGTGCTGGTGATCGCGTCGCTGTGAGCGGGCGGAAGGCCCCGCCCGGCGATCCGGCGTACCGTCCGACGGCGCCGGGGGTCGCTCGTGCGGGTCCGTGGGTGTCCTGAGCCGTTTCCCGGGGAGGCCCACCATGACCATCAAGACCACCACCAAGACCGCGTCCATGACCGAAACCGCCCGCGCCCTCTTCGACGCCTGCGAGTCGGGCAAGGGCTGGGCGGCGTGCAAGCAATATTGCCACGAGGGCGCGACCTTCAGCGCCCAGGCCGACGCGCTCGCCGAGATCACCACGCTCGAACAGTACACCGAATGGATGGCCGGCCTGTACGCCTTCGCGCCCGACGCGAGCTACGAGGTCCACGCCTTCGCCGCCGACGAGGGCGCAAGCCGCGTCATGGGCTTCGGCACGTTCCGCGCCACGCACACCGGCGAGGGCGGCCCGGTGCCGCCCACGGGCAAGAAGGTCGAGGCCGAGTACGTCTACGTCATGGCGTTTGACGCGGGCCGCGTGCGGCACATGACGAAGGTGTGGAACGACGGGCACAGCTTCAGACAGATTGGGTGGGCGTAGGCGCACGGCGACCGATCACGGCTCGGCGTCGCGTTCGAGGATCGAGACGAGTTGGGCCAACTCGAATACATCGGCCGAGTGGTACTCCGGATCGGTCACGACGCTCAGCATCGGGCCGTGATCGGCGTCCCACTGCGGCTCGATCATGGTCGCCGTCATGCTCACCGGGAGCAGTGCGCCAAACACGCGTTTGCCGGTGGCGACTTGGAACACCTCGACGCGTCCCGCGCCGCGCTGCCACGACGTCGACAGCACCCAGCCATCGTCCGGGCTCAAGGCCTGCGAGCCGATGCCGGTCTGCACCAGCCTCGTCCCATCGGGGGCGAACACGGTAACACGGCTGCCGCCCATGCCCATGCCGCCGGTCTGCAGCAAGAGCACCGGGTCGCTCGCGGCCCATCGCAGGCGGCCGCCCGAGCCCGGCTTGAAGCGGTGCAAGAGCTCGCGTGTGGCGACGTCGTAGGTGCTGACCTGCCGCGGCGTGAAGGCCATGTGCCAGACGTACGCAAGCGTGCCATCGGCCGAGATCGCCGCGTCGTAGACGTGCTGGGCCTGCGTGAAGCCGGTCAGCTCGTGCACGTTGCCATTGGCGTCGTGCATTTCGACGTTCTGCCGCCCGCGCTCGCCAACGATCTCGAGGCGCGGGGCTTGTTCTGTTGGGCGTGTGGGCTCGGCATCACCCGCCCGCCAGAACGCCGCCGGCAGCGCGGCGGGCGGATCGTTCGCCAAGGGCTGAGCCGCCAGCCACTCGTCGCCGGTGATGGGTTGCCTCGGTTGGGTGAGGGGCGGCGCCGCGGGCGATGGTGTGAGTTCTTGGTTCTGCTCGGCATCGCTCCCGTCACGCTGCTCTGCCACCGACTCACTTGGCCCCACTATCCGCAGGCTCCAAGCAAAAGCCACAGCCCCCACCACTCCCGAGATTACGAGGAGCAGACCGCCGAGCCGTCCCGTTGCGTGACGCATCCATGCCTCCCGATCGGAGCGAGCGTTTGTTCAAGTTTTCTTCAGAGAGTGTACCCCGGGAGCGAGGCGCGTACGTGTACCCAAATCGTCGTTGAGCAACCCGACACCCATGTGGTTCGAAAAGGCTGTCGATTGACTCACGTGAACGGGAGGCAGCCTGGAGGGTTGCCTTTCGTTCTCCTGGAACATCGGCGTCGGTCGCCACCTCCCGGCTCCTTCACTGACCTCCTCAACACCCCACATCAAACGCGTTCTGGAACGCCAGGAAGTCGAACAGCGTCAGCTCGCCGTCGCTATCGAAGTCGGCCGCGGGATCGCCGGCGTCGAAGAGATTCTGGAAGGCCAGGAAGTCGAAGAGCGTGAGCTCGCCGTCGCCGTCGATGTCGGGGCGGCAGGGCTCGGCGGCGCTCGACACGCCGACGACGCCGTACATGATGTCGTCGTCCAGGTCGAACGTGCTGTTGTTGAAGAGCGAGAGCTCGACCTCGCCCGCGCCGTCGATATCGCGGCGGTAGATCGAGTAGGCCCAGGTGTCGTCGTCGGTGTCGAGCGTCAGGCCCTCGCCCGTGTCGGCGTAGTCCGCGGCGATCCAGCCGGGCAGGCCGGCGGCGTCGGCGTGCAGCACGTAGATCGTGGCCGGGGCCCGGACGGTCAGGCGAAGCTCGATGTCGGCGTCGTCCTTGTCGTCGGCGTCGGTGACTAGCAGGTCGCCGCCGGCGAGGAGGCCCGGCACGTCGCGGTAGCGGCCGTCCTCGGAGTCGAAGGCGATGGCGCCCTCGGCCATGGCGCTTGGATTGATGACGTAGTCGCCGCCCTCGAGCACGCGGACGGAGACGAGCGGGTCGGCGTGCGCCGTGGCGGCGAGCGCTGCGATGGTCAGGGCGGCGGTTGCAGGGGTGCGGGCGTGGCGGATCATGGAATGGAGTCCTCCTCAAGAGATTGGATCGCGTCACGCTACCGGTAAGGCGGCGTGCGTCCTGCCTCGTTCGCGTGGCGCGGGTGAACCTTGGCAAACACCACCCGGCCCTGAGCAACGATTCATGCGCGCGACAGGCTGGTTTCACGGCGGCGACCAAGCCCGACGCGGCTAGACTCGGCCGATGCCGACCAGCACGCCCCACCACCAGCTCGCCCGATGGACGATCTCGCTCGGGCTGGCGTGCGCAGTCGGGCTCGGGAGCGCGGCACACGCCCAGCCCGCGGGCGACGATCCGCGGCCCATCCAGATCGATCCGCTGGCCATCACGGGCGAGGGCTTCGGGCCCGTGCGGCTGCCGATCGGCACGGGCGAGCAGGCGGCCGTGCGCACGATCGAGATGGCGGGCCGGCGGGCCTGGACGTGGAGCGATGCGCCCCTGACCACCGGCGTGAAGCCGACGCGCCGCGTGCTCATCGAGGGTGACGTGCGCGTGACGATCGGTACGCTCGAGCTGCGGGCCGACCGGCTGCACGGCTGGGTGCAGTCGCTCGATGGCTCGTTTCCGCAAGAGGGCAGCGAGCAGTTCTACCTGCTGCTCGAAGAGGCCATCATGCCGACGAGTGCGCCGGGCGCGGGCATCGCCGGGCCGCTGGTCCCCATCGAGGGCCGCCTGGCGCCGGGGGGTGAGATCCAGCTTTCCTCCATCGTCTCTCGGCCGGGACCACCGACCTTCGAGACGTCGGTGGCCGAGCGACGCGAGTTCCGCGCGGTCGCCGTCGCCGAGGCGGTGTTCGCGGATCGGCTGCGCGAGGCCGTCGGCCTTGCCCTGCCGCGCGTGACGGGCGAGCAGCTCGCCGCAGCGGATGCGGCGCTTCGAAGCGTGCTGCAGACCGCGCGCGAGCGGCTTGGCTCCGGAGACGTGCGAGACCCCATCCTGCCGACGCGTGGTCGCGTGAGCTTCTCGGCCGCCGGCATCGAGCAGGTCCGGCTGGGCGACGGCACCGATGGTTCGCCGCCCTACGCGGTCGTGATGCGCGGGCCGGTCACGATCCTGTTCGACGACGCGGCAAACGGACGACGGGCGCAGCTCACGGCGCAGGACGCGGTGTTGTTTCACAAGGCCGACCTCGTCGGCGCGCCGCGGCTGGACGCGGCCGACGTCATGGGCCTGTACCTCGAGGGGGCGGTCGTCGCCGACATCGAGCGGGCCCGGGGCCGGCGGGGCATCGATCGCTACCGCGTGCGCTCGCCGAGGGTGTACTACGACCTGTCCGGGGACCGCGCGCTGCTGCTCGACGCCGTCTTCCGGGCCGAGCCGGCGGGAAGTGCGACGCCGATCTACGTTCGGGCCCGCGAGATCCGCCAGCAATCGCTCGGCGAGATGGTCGCCGACCGGGCGCGGATCACGACGACGGGCTTCTTCCGTCCGCACCTGGCGCTGGGCGCCAGCACGCTGACGCTGCGGCTCGATGACCGGCCGGGCGACGGCCCGCAGGGCGGCACGCGGATGATCGCCGATGCGCGCAATATCACGGCGCGGGCGATGGGCATCCCCTTCCTGTACTGGCCCATCTTCGTGGGCGACCCGTCGAAGATTCCGCTACGCGACGTCGAGATCGAGACGAGCGACCGCCACGGCGACGTGCTGCGGACGACCTGGGACGCGTTTGCGCTGGCGGGCTACGAGCCGCCGCCGGGCGTCGATCTCGACCTGCTCATCGACGCCTACTTCCAGCGCGGGGCGGCACTGGGCGGCGAGCTGAGCTGGGACGGCTACGCCGGCGGCGGAGGCAGCTTATTCGTCTACAACCTGTTCAACGACACCGGCCGCGACCTGCTGCCTACGGGCGCCCGCATCGATCGCGATGGCGAGAACCGAACCATCGCGATGCTCGAGCACCTCGGCCGCCTGAACGACGAGTGGACGCTGCGGGCCGAGGCGTCGTGGTTCTCCGACGAAAACGTCGTCGGAGCCTTCTTCCCGGATATGACCTTCACCCGCCGCGAGCCTTCGAGCGGTGCGTCGCTGCAGCGCATCGACGAGCGCAGCATGCTGCTGCTGGGGGTCAACGCGCAGATCAACGATTTCGTCGTCACCGACTACCAGCTCCGCGCACGCGGTTACGAGACCGAGCGCCTGCCCGAGCTGCGCTACGTGCGGCCGGGCGACGACCTGCTCGCCGACGCTTCGCCGGGCCTCGTGACCTATCGCAGCGACAGCCGCGTCGGATTACTCCGGCTGAGCTTTACCGAGCCGACGGCGTCCGACCTCGGTTTCGACTCGACGTCGCGGGCGCAGGCGGCCCTGGGCATCAACCCGGGCCAGAGCCCCGGCGACCGTCTGCGAGCCGAGGGGCTCGACGAATCAAGCGTCTTCCGCTTCGACACGCTGCACGAGCTCAGCAGCCAGCTCGAGGCCGGTCCGGTGCGCATCCAGCCCTTCGTCACGGGCCGGCTGACGGGCTACGACACCGACTTCGATGACTTCTCGGCCGTCACGGGCGAGGACGCCGACTCGCTCGTTGCCCGCGGCGCCATCGGCACGCGGCTGTCGACCCAGCTCACCCGCGTCTACGACGGCGTCGATGTCGAAGCGTTGGACCTGCACCGCCTCCGCCACGTCGTCGAGCCCAATGCCACGCTCTGGTATGGCGAGTCGACGGTCGCGCAGGGTGCTATTCCTGTGTACGACGAGAACGTCGAAACCTTCGCCGAAGGACCCGCCGTGCGCTTCGGCGTCGACCAGACCTTCCAGACCATGCGCGGCTCGCTCGGCACGTACGAGTCGGTCGACGTGCTGCGGCTCGCGACGCACTTCACGTTCGCCGGCGAGGACCGCATCGACGCGGATCGCACGCCGCGGTTCTTCGACGCTTATCCGGAGCGCAGCCAGTTCGGCGATACCTTCGACGTTGAGGCGGCGTGGCGGCCCACCGACGCGCTGGGCATTACCGGCGAGTGGATCTACGACCTCGAGGAGGACCGCACGGCCGAGGGTGTCGCGGGCGTCTCGATCGACCATTCGCCCGACATGCGGCTCTTCGCCGAACTTCGTCACCTGGGATACAGCGACGACACCTACGTCAACGCCGGAGCAGACTACCAGTTGGGCGACCGATATACGCTCGGGGCCGTGGGCGTGTACAACGAGAAGGCAGGGCAGTTCCAGAGCGCGACGTTCCGGGTCGGTCGCGAGATGCCCCACGCCATCCTCACGGCTCGGTTAACGTACAACGACATTACCGGCGACACCTCTCTGGGCTTTGGCATCGAACCCACGGGCATCGATCCGTCGCGCGAACGCGTTCGAAGGCTGGGTGCCGCAGCGTTGGGGTATTAGCATGCGATGGCGTGGAGGTCCTGAGATGGTCGATCGGCTCGCTCGCTGCAGCCTCACATTGCTCCTTGCCGCATGCGTCATCGCCAGCGTCGGATGCTCGAGCAAGCCCGAGGTTCTGCCGAGGGATGCGTTCTGGGCGAACCTGACGCAGCTGTGCGGCAAGGCGTACCCGGGTCGGGTCGTCGAGGACTCGACGAATAGCCCGATCTTCCGCGACCGCCTGCTCATGCTCCAGGTTGCCGAGTGCGACGAGAGCTCGGTCGCGATGCCGTTGCTGATCGAGGGCCGTCCGTGGGCCACCCTCGTCATCAGGAACGAAGAAGAGTCGCTCGATCTTGAGCATTTGCACGAGCCGGGCACCGACGGACAAAGCCCGCCGAGCGGCTACGGCGGACCGACCCGCGGCGTCGGCTCCGAGTTCGCGCAAGACTTCTACGCCGACGAGTTCACGATCTCGCTCGACGAGGACGCCGAGGACACCATCTGGACGATCGAGTTGCGTCCTGGTGCGGTCATGCAGTACATCCTCCGGCGTGAGGGCACGGACCGCCGGTTCCGTGCAGTGTTCGATCTCTCCCGAGGTCGACCGGCGCCGACCGTCCCCTCCCTGCGCTGACGCTTACAGCACGCGCTTCGGCCACCACGCCCGAACCGATACCGGCTCGGCCAGGTGCAGGACGGCCTCGTCCGTCGGCGTCGCCACGTCGATCGGCGCTGCCATGCCGTTGTGCTCGACCTCGCACCGCGCCGGTGCCAGCAGCCACGGATCGTGGTCGATCTCGCCGATCCAGAGACGCTCGGGCTTCCTCGGCGGCAGGTCGCTGGCAAACAACCGGTAGCGGTCGGTCAGGAACGACTCGAGCGAGCCGGGCTCGGCGTGCTTCGGCGAGCCCTCGCCCTTGTACCAGCACGAGAGCGCGGCAGTCTTGCCGCGTGCGTCCGTCCGCTCGCTCTCGTACGCAACTCCGCCGTCGCGCTCGACCAGCGACATCCGGGCGTTGAAATACGCCAGATGAAACGTCCGGCGTGCGACCTCGACGCCCGGCCAACTCGCGGCATCGAGGCTGAAGAACCAGACGCCCGGCTTGCCCTCGTGCGTGACGTACGTTCGTAGGTTGAGCTCGTGGAACGCACCCAGTCCGGGAAGCGCAGGCGTGAAACGGGCCCGCACGCCCGACATGGTAAACGGCACGACCGCAAGCCAGGCCGATCCATCGAACGTGTCGACCTCCAGCATCGGCGGTACGTGCGGCCGCAGCGCCTCTGCCGGCACCGGCCAGTGCATGAAGAGCAGCAGCGACCACCGCATTGCCATGACCCAGGGAACGCTCGGAGCGGGATAGGGACGATGGTTTCTCGGCATGGCGTCGACGCTAGCGGCCCTCGTCCGGAAACGCCGTCTTCCATCCGGCTTCGAGCAATCGCCGCGCTTCGGCCATGCTGCGTTGCTGGGCTTGATTCGGGGCAACGCGTCGGCGATGCTCGCCCTGAACATCGATGCAAATCCGCTCTCGTGTTCGGAGTTGCACCGGTCCTTCGGTGTTGGTCTTCCAGTCAACAACGGCTGATGAGCCCTCGATCAGTCCCACAAGGGCCTCCGCGGAGCCGTTCGTCCCCGGACGGCTGACCACGAGCAGTCGGGTGCCTTCCGAGCCAGCGACGACTGCGTGGGTGATGATCATGGGCCAGCGTGGAAAGAAGCTCACGGCAGCATCGTGTCGTTCGGGCCCATCACCCCTTGCTGACGACCGCCCCGCATCTAACGAGGCGCGCACGGCAGGATGGTCGTTGCCTACCTTTGGATGAAGCTCCACGAGGGCAGCACCGCGACGAAGGTTCACGCCCTCGAATCGGCCGGATGCCGCCTTGCTCACGAAGACGTCGTAGTCGAGTTCGCCGACCGATCCGTGGTTTCGGCCTGAACTGGGGTCTGGAATGAGCAGCACCCTTATTGGCCGGGCCGAGTCTGGCTCGGTCGGGTGCAGCGTCACACCGCGAATAGCGACGCCTTCGATGGTCCCGTCCGAACCATCGTCGCGACGAATCGTCCAGACTACCTTCTTGATGTCCAGCCCGTAGGTCGCGGCCTGGACCGGTGCCGGCGCCGAGTACGCGGCTGCGTACGACGCGCTGGACGCGGTCGATCCAGGGTCTAACGAGTCTGCATGGCAAGCGAGCACGACGGCGATCAAGCAGGACTGCCACGCGCCACCGGGCCACGAAATACAACGGTCGATCATGCGACCCCCTTCTGCCCCCTACGGCCCATTATTCTCCGCCCCGTGTGCCTCGACTGCTCCTTGCGAAGGGCAGTCTTGCTCCTCGAAGACCTGCTTCCACCCCTCACAGAGGACATCGTGGGCCCACGCTAGGAGGCTCGGATCCGTGTTCTGAGGATTGCCGGGGTTGATCTCGATCGGCTGGTTCGGCTCTTGCACGATCTCGATGCGTAGATGCTGGCCAGCATTGAGAGTGGGTATGGGAGTGCTCACGTTGGCCGACGACATCTTGAAGTTCGAGCCACCCAGGAACTTGCTGAAGCACACGAATGAGTGCTCGTCGTCATCGGGTAATGCGAGGACGAGGGCATCGGTACCCTGGGCTCCGGCGGTGATGCTCCGAGTGATGATCATGGGCCAGAAGCTGAAGAGTGCGTCGTAGAGTTCTTGCGGGGTCGCTCCGGTGATCACTGCTTGAGCATCCAGCGGTTCGCCGTCGCCCTTCGTTGCGACGAACTCATACACCGCAGCCTCGAAGCTCTTGGCCAGCTTGGGTACGGGAAGACTGAGTGCAACATCCTTGCGGCTCACAACGTCCAGGGCCGCCTGGCGCATCTGAGGGGCGAGTTCCTTGATGCGCGCTTCTGATGCTGGTTGGAGCTCGACCAACGCCGCACCAAACTCGATATCGATGACTTGGTGCGCGCCGGAACTGTTCTGGCGGCGGCCGATCGAGAATTCGAGCATCGCATCCTCGTGATTTGGTTCGGCCGTCCAGCCAACGGGCATGAGCAACGCACGAACGGCTCGTGGGCCTTCAACGCCCATGACATCCAGGGAGAAGCCTTCCGCTGCGATTCCATGGATCGTGGCGACTTCCTGGCCTTCGCCAACCTGCCACGAAACTGCCTTGAGAGACGTTCGCCACTCCTGGTTCTGTCCGGCCTTGCTCGCGAACGTGCACGCGAGCACCACCGCCACCAAGACCAACCACTGATCAAGTCGTGCCGCCCGCATGATGTCTACCTCCGTTCTGTCCACACTTGCAAGATCTGGTCAACGAAGCGATGCGCTCGCCGCCGAGCGTGCGATTCGATTCGGTCGTCTGGCAAGGAACCAGTCCATCATCACGGCCGACATCAAGCACGACAGAACGGCCGCCAGCCACCAGAACACCGGCAACGTGATGAAGCCGCCGTACTCGTACAGCCAGAGCAAAGCGATCGTGGTCGCAACAAGCAGCAGAGCAAGGAGCGCAAGCCGGGCCACGTGCATCATCAAGCGTAGCGGGCCCTGTGATCGGGCGGGCCACAGACAGGCACCGATCGCCGCCCCGAGGATCGCGACGGGCAGGCACAGCAGGAGCGCATGTCCGTCGGGCATCCAACGCGAAGTACGCTCGGCGAGCAGCGATTGCACGGCACCTGCCAGCAGCTCGCCGCCGAAGACGTCGCGTGACAAGCCGAGGTCGAACTGAAAGTCGTTCTCTGGGTCGAGCACGATCAGGATCTCGCCCCCCACGCTTGCCGATCGAGAGTCATGGTCATCACGAAGGAGCTGGGCGTAATCGAGCGTAGCGGCATCGAACGCCTCGATACCAAACACGGCGCGCTGTCCATAGGCCATGGTCCAGTCGGGCCCGCGGCCCTTGCGAAACCACTCGGGTACTTGTCCGGCCGACTGGGTCTTGAAGACGGGCAGCCGTGCATCGACGCCAGCCCGCATGCGTCGCGTCGAGCCCGGCACGGGCTTCCAGTACTGCACCCGCACGGTTTCGTCGTCGGTCCATGCCGAGAACCTGAACTGCGGCTTCATGGCCGCGGCGTGCGTCGCAAGCACGAAGCCGGGCAGGCCCTCGCGCCCCGGGGGTTGGGCGACCAGCGGAATCAATGGGAGCGGGCCCGAAAGATCGAGCAGCAGCGAGCCGCAGCGCGCGCCGGCACGATCGTAAGCCTCGGGCATGACGGGCCGATCTGCTTCGTCGACCACCCACCCCTGGGCACCGAGCACGACGGGCGTGCCGAGGTTGGTGCTTCGCTCGATCGCTGCAGCGAACGGGGCGTCTAACTCCGGCCACGCCTGCGGGAAGTACAGATCGAACGCGATGACCCGAGCGCCCGCCTGCGACATCGCGTCGACGAAGGCACCATGCATCGGACGCCAGGTGCGCGTCGGTGAAGTCTTGACGCCGTCGACGCCAAGCTCCGCAGCGAGTTCTGCCATCTCGAGCGGCGCGGGCATCCGAACGATGCGCACGTCTTCGAGCGACTCAACGCTCCGAGCATCGAGCGAGGGAAGCTGGGCGAGGTACCAGTCTTCGAGGGGTCGAACCCAGCGTAGCGGATACGACAGCAAGAACGCGAGAACCATGCCCACCAGCACGCCCGTCGCCATCGATGCCACTCGTGGCCGACGACGGGCATAGGACGTCGCGGCCGAGCGAATGCGGCCGGCCGGGCTCTTGCGCTCCGCCCGCGCCCGTGCGATCGCTCGTGCAAACTCCGAGGCCGAATCGAATCGATGCTCGCGCTGCGGGTCGAGCGAGCGTTTGAGGATCGACGTGACCGACGTTGGCAGATCAGACGGCAACAGCGAGAGCAGGGGTGCACACTCTTGCTTGATCTGGTAGGCCTGCGCTGCCGTGCACTGCGGCGGCAGCGTGACAGGAACGCCACCATCGGTCAAGATGGAAAACAGCGTCGCGCCGAGTGCATATACGTCGCTGCGGGCGTCGAGCTCGCTGGCGGGCCGTCCGCATTGCTCGGGGCTCTGGAATGCTCGCGTGCCACCGCTGGGCGCATGGCCAGCATCGATGCGCATCTGCGCAAGCCCAAAGTCAGCGACGTGCGCCGAGCCAAAGCGATCAACGAGGATGTTGGCTGGCTTCAGATCGTGGTGGAGTACGCCGAGCTCATGTGCGTATGCGACACCCCTGGCAGCTTCTTCGATGAGCCGGAGCCGATCATCGAGTTCTGGCCGGTGCTCACGCACCCACGCGTCGAGGGCCGCGTTGGGTCCGTAGTGATCCATCACGAGGTATGGACGGCTTTGGCCGGCGCGATCCTGGAGCGTGCCGAAGTCTTCGACGGCGGCCACATTGGGGTGATCGATGGCCTCCTGGAGCACTCCCTCGCCCCCACCATCGGAGGGCCGGAGCACCTTCACGGCCCGATCCCGCTGCCGACCCCGGCGCCGAGCCCGGTAAACAACGCCCATGGCGCCGCCGCCGATGCGTTCGAAGAGTTGCCACTCGCCAGCAAAAAGCCCGCTGAAATCGTCCGAAGCCTCCGCCTCGACTTCCGCCCCGGCGGGCCAAGAGACGGAGCCAGAGTGACCTTCGGACGCGTCTTGCGAGCGTTCTTGCCCCGGATGCTCGGGCTCTCTTGCCATTGCCACCCCAGGGCCACGGCCGCGGCCAAGCGCCCGTCGATCATAATAGCTTGGCCCGGCCTGATCAGCCCGATGGCCGCGCTACACGTTGAAGTACTTCGCGGCGGGGTGGTGCACGACGAAGGCGCTGGTGCTCTGCTCGGGGTCGATCTGCCAGTTCTCGGTCAGCCGACAGCCGATGCGCTCGGGGTCGAGCAGCCGCCAGATGATCTCCTGGTCGCTCATGTCTGGGCAGGCCGGATAGCCCGGGCTGTAGCGGCTGCCGCGGTACTTCTGGCGGAAGAGTTCTGGAATGCGCGGCGAATCATCGCCGCCGATGCCCAACTCCGCGCGGATGCGCTTGTGCCACAGCTCGGCCAGCGCCTCGGCCGACTCGACGCCCATGCCGTGGACGTAGAGGTATTCGGTGAAGTCGTTGTTGTCGAAGAGCCTCTTGGCCACCTGGCTGACCTCGTCGCCCATCGTCACGCACGTCAGGGCAAGCACGTCCTTCTGCCCGCTGTCGACGCCCTTGAAGAAGTCGGCAATGCACAGCTTCTTGCTCGAGGCCTGCCGCGGGAAGCGGAAGCGCTCGATCTCCTTGTCGTGGTCGGTCGGATCAAACACGATGAGGTCGTCGCCGTCGCTCTGCACGGGCCAGTAGCCGTACACCACGCGCGGGTGCAGCACGTCGTTGTCGCGCAGCTCGGCCTTGAGGCGATCGAACACGGGCTCGACGGTGTCCTCGAGGTACTGCTCGTACTGCTCGGGGCTCATTGAGCCCTTCTTGAACTGCCATTGGCCGCGGAAGAGCGCGGTGGTATTGATGAAGGGGTAGATCTCGTCGAGGCTCAGGCCCTCGACGATGCGCGAGCCCCAGAAGGGCGCTTCGGGCACGTTGACGTCGGTCGCGACGCTGCTGCGCACGGCGGTGGCGGTACCACCATCGTTCTTCGAGGCCGCGAACGCGTCTTGCTGATCGGCCTTCTTCGCACGCGCCTCGGCGACGACCTTCTGCGCATCGCTGCGCTTGCCCAGGCGCTCGGCGATCTCACCATCGAGCACGTCGGTCTTTCCGGCCTTGAGCATGTCCATCGTGCGCAAGCCCTCGAACGCGTCCTTGCCGTAGAAGACCTTGCCCGCGTAGAGGTCGCGCAGGTGGCTCTCGCAGTAGTGCCGCGTGAGAGCGGCCCCGCCGAGGATGACCGGCACGTCGATGGCCTGCTCGGTCATCTCCTTGAGGTTCTCTTCCATCACGGTCACGGACTTGACGAGCAGCCCGCTGAGCCCGATGGCGTCGGCCTTGGTCTGCTTCCAGGCCTCGAGGATCTGGGGCAGCGTCTGCTTGATGCCGATGTTGTGGACCGTGTAGCCGTTGTTGCTCAGGATGATGTCGACGAGGTTCTTGCCGATGTCGTGCACGTCGCCCTTGACGGTCGCCAGCACGATCGAGCCCTTGCCCTCGCCCTCCACCTTCTCCATGTGGGGCTCGAGGTGCGCCACGGCCATCTTCATGACCTCGGCGGATTGCAGCACGAACGGAAGCTGCATCTGCCCGCTGCCAAAGAGTTCGCCCACGGTCTTCATGCCGTCCAGCAAGTGATCGTTGACGATCTCCAGGGGCTTGTACTGCTGCATCGCCTCGTCGAGGGCGTCATGCAGCCCTTCCTTCTCGCCGTCGATGATGTGGGCGCGAAGACGCTCCTCGAGCGTGAGGTCCTTCTTCTCCTCGGCTGTCGAGCCGACGCTGTCGACGTCCTTGAAGAGGTCGATGAAGGCCTGGAGCGGGTCGTAGGTCTTGTCGTAGGTGTCAGGCAAGCGCGGCCTCCGGCTCCCGGGATTCGTCATCGGTGGGCAGGCCGGTGCCGCCAACGCCGACGTCGCGCTTGTCGTAGACCAGGTGCATCGCGACGCGCTTCTGGTCGTGCTCGATCTTGGCCAGCGGCAGGATCTTGCTGGCGTGCACGATCGCGCTCGTCATGCCGGCCTTGACGAGCTCGTCGAGGAACACGCTGTTGAGCACCTGCCGGGCAGCGGGCTTGAGCCCGAAGCTCACGTTGCTCAGGCCGCAGGTGATCTGCACGTTCGGGAACGCCTCGGCGATGCGCTTCGTGCCCTCCACCAGCGCCAGGGCGCTGCGGCGGTCGTCGTCCATGCCGGTCGAGATGGGCAGGACGAGCGGGTCGATGAAGATGTCCGTTTCGTCCAGGCCGTGCACCTCGGTCGCCCGCTTGATGGCACGCTCGGCGATGGCGAACTTGCGGTCCGCCGTCCGGGCCATGGCGGCCTCGGGATCCTCGTCGATGGTGCCGATGACGAGCCCGGCGCCATAGGTCTTGGCGAGGCGGCAGATCTCGTCGAACTTCTCCTCGCCGTCCTCAAAATTGGCGCTATTGATGATGCACTTGCCACCCGCGCACTGCAGGCCGGCCTCGATGGTCGCAACCTGGGTGCTGTCGATCATGAGCGGCGCGTCGACCTGGCGGACCAGCCGCTGGACGACCTCGCGCATGTCGCGGGCATTGTCGCGACCGGCATAGTCCACGTTGACGTCCAGCACGTGGCTGCCCTCGCGGACCTGCTGCTTGGCCAGGGCCACGATGCCGTCCCAGTCTTCCTCCTCGAGCAAACGCTTGAACTTCCGGCTGCCCGACGCGTTGCACCGCTCGCCCACGATGAGGAACGAGTTGTCCTGGCGGTACTCGACCGGCTGGTACAGGCTCGTGCAACTCGGGAGCATGGTGGTTCGCTCGGTGCGCTCGGGCTTGCGATCGCCGACCATGTTGGCCAGCGTCTCGATGTGCTGGGGCGTCGTGCCGCAGCAACCGCCGACGAGGCCCACGCCGCTGCCCTCGACGAAGCGCTCGAGCGCCTCGGTGAACGGGCCGGGCTTGAGGGGATACTCCGTGCGGCCCTCGACCAGCACGGGCAGCCCGGCGTTGGGCACGACCGACACGTGGCGGTCCCAGTGCTTGCCCAGCCAGTGGACGTACTCGGCCATCTCCGTCGGGCCTGTGGCGCAGTTGAGGCCCAGGCTCAGGATCGGATACCGTCGCAGCGCATGGGCGGCGGCCTCGATGCTCGTGCCCATGAGCATGGTGCCGGTCTGCTCGATGGTGACGCTCACGCAGATCGGGACGTCGGCGACCGACCGGCCCTTTTGTTCTAGCGCCCGCAGGCAGGCATTCACCGCACACTTGACCTGCAAGAGGTCCTGGCAGGTCTCGATCAGGAACGCGTCGACGCCACCCTCGATCAGGCCGAGGGCCTGGTTCGTGTAGCTGTCGAGCATCGTGGGCCAGTCGGTGTTGCCCAGCGTGATGAGCTTGGTTCCCGGACCCATCGAGCCCATGACGAAGCGGGGCTTGTCGGTGGTCGAATAGGCATCGGCGGCGGACCGGGCGATCTCGGCAGACCTGCGGCTGAACTCGGTGGCCTTCTGGGCGAGATCAAATTCGCCCAGCACCAGCGTGTTGGCGCCGAAGCTGTTGGTCTCAATGCAATCGGCCCCCGCCTCCAGGAACTCCTTGTGGATCTCCTCGACCACGTCGGGCCGGCTGTCCACGAGGATGTCGGTGCAGTTCTCGCAGCCGCAGTAGTCGCCCTCGACGGTAAGGTCGCGGCTGTACAGGCTCGTGCCCATCGCGCCGTCGAGCACCAGCACGCGGCTGGCCAGGGCCCGGGCGAAGGGGCTGTCAGAGAGTGGATCGATCGCCGTCATGGGGGAGTATATCCGTTCATCCGGATGAATGAATGGAACGGGACCCCGGGTCATCCCTTAGCCGGGCTCCATCTCCCCCGGCACGCGGGGCGAGTCGCCCCGCTGCGTCGCCACCGGTGGTAGCGTTCCCAATCACCCCTACCGAACGGAGGAACCGCCATGAGTGCCAGCTATAGCAAGGGCGACAACGTCAAGTGGGAATGGGGCGACGGCTACGCCCGGGGCAAGGTCGTCGAGCGACATACCGAGACCATCGAGCGGACCATCGACGGCAACTCGGTGAAGCGGAAGGGCGACGACGACAACGCCGCCCTCGTCATCGAGCAGGACGACGGCCAGAAGGTCTTGAAGCTCGAGAGCGAGGTGTCCAAGGACACCTCGAGCAACTGAGGCCGCCACATGGACCTTGACAACGACAAGAAGGACAACATCTACGAGTCGTTCTACGACCGCGTCAACATGCAACCTAAAGAACTCGAGGAATGGCTCGAAACCGATGAATCGAAGTCGGTTGGCGACTCCGACGGCGAAGAATCCACGGGCCACAGGTCCGGCCGACGCATCGTCGAGATCAAGCGAACGAACAAGGACGACCTGAGCGACTCGGACTTCGAGCACATGAACAAGGTCGTGAATTGCATCAAGCGTCACACCAGCCAGCGGCCCGAGGGTGACGTTGAAGAGAGCGACTGGCGTTACTCGCTCATGAACTGGGGCCACGATCCGCTGAAGTCGTAGCGTTCGAAGACGTGGCAACGATTGGGCATACAGAAACGCGTGCCGCCTCTCGGTCGCACGCGTTCTTTCTCCCACCGCACTCGACCAGTGCTAGCAGTTGCACTGCTGCTTGAACTCTTCGATCTCCTTCTCGGCTTCTTCCTTGGACTTGCCGTAGCGTTCCTGGATCTTGCCGGCGAGCTGATCACGCTTGCCCTCGACCTGGTCGAGCTCGTCGTCGGTCAGCTTCCCCCACCGCTCTTTGGCCTTGCCTTTGAGCTGCTTCCAGTTTCCTTGCAGGGTGTCCTGATTCATCGGATACCTCCTGTAGCTTATTGCTCTGCGTCTCGGGGCGTGCTTACGCGGTCTTCTGGCCGGCGTGCTTGCCCTCACGAATCTCTTCGATCGTCTTGTCGATGAACGCGGGCAGGTCGTCGGGCGAACGGCTCGTCGTCAGGGCCTGGTCGCAGACGACTTCCTTATCGACCCACCGAGCCCCCGCGTTCTTGAGGTCGCTCTTGAGGGATGGCCAGCTCGTGATCTCGCGACCCTCGACGACGCCGCAGTCGATGAGCAGCCACGGAGCGTGGCAGATGGCGCTGACCGGCTTGCCGGCCTTGAAGAACTCACGCACGAACGTCGTCGCGTCTTCACGCATGCGGAGCGTGTCGGGGTTCATGACGCCCCCGGGCAGCACGAGCGCGTCATATGCATCGGCGTTCGCGTCCGTGATGGCGCGGTCGGCCTTGACCGTGTCGCCCCAGTTGCCATCGTTCCAGCCCTTGATGTCGTTGCCGTCCGGCGTCACGACGTGCACTTCGGCGCCGGCTTCCTTCAGCGCTTCCATCGGGCGGACGAGCTCGCTCTGCTCGAAGCCGTCGGTCGCGAGGATGGCGATGGTCTTGCCGTCGAGCTTGGCGTTGCTGGTGGTCATTCGAATCGTTCCTTTCAGTTTGAGTCGCGATGCACAAGAACGATCGGCGCACGCGGTGACCATCCAGTGAAGTCCCAGTGAATCGGGGCTCATTCTCATGTCTCCACGCGTGAACGCAATGCGGCGTCCCGTACGAAGTGCGACTGTCTCGCGGAGACTGCCCACCGGACGTCGGGAAACCACGAACCGAGTCTTGGTTCCCCTTATGCGTCGAACGATCGAGACGATCAGCCGCGAAGCAGCGCCGCGAAAGCCAGCGAATGCAAAGCCGAAGAATCGCAGGCGGCCCGGCGACGATCGCTGGCCGCACGCCTGAGGAGGATGCCATGCCTGCGTTGACCGCTTGTGCACTATTCGTCGCGTTGGGCTCCGCCAGTGGCGGAGGGGCCGCGTCGCTGCAGTCGTTCCAAGCCGCCGAGCCCGACCCAACGGCCTTGCCACTGCTGGGCGAGCAACGCGTGCATTTCTACGTGCAAGAGGCGTACGAGGGCTTCTCGCCCCAGATCACCGACGCCGTGGCGGATCGCTACGCCGAGCTGGTCGACGCGGGGATGGACTGCTCGCGTCACCTGCTGGACTGGGCCGACCTCGAGCCCTCGCCGGGCGTGTACGACCTGGCCGGCGTCATCGAGGCGCTCGATCATCGCATCGACCAGGGCGCGCCCCGGCAGTTCGTGAACATCACGGTCATCGACACCGGCGGGCCGGAAGCGTTGCCGCAGTACGTGCAAGACTTGCTTGCGCAGGGAGCCCGTTGGGACGACCCGCGCATCACCGGACCATTCGGCGCCATGCTCGAGGCGATCGTGCCGGCGATGGTCGACCGGGGCGTGTACATGCTCGGCTTTGCCAACGAAGCGAGCGGTTACTACGAGGACGAGCCCGCCGCCGCCGCGTCGTTCGCGGGCTTCGTGCAGGCGGCGATCGATCGGACCAGGACCATCGAGCCCGCGCTCTCGACGACCGTGGTGTTCGCGGGCACGTCCGACGCGTCGATCCCGGCGCTGATGCCGCTGATTGACGTGGCGACGTTCAATTGGTACGCGTATGAGCAGGAGGTCGAGCCTTCTTGTCGCTTCTTTGGTGAGGCGTTGCCGCTGTGGCGGGCGACCGGGCCAGACGGCATCCCGGACGTCCTCGACGAGATGATGCGGGTCTCGGGCGACCGATTCGTGTGCATCCAGGAGATCGGGCAGGCTACGGGCTGGACGGACCGGCCGACGACCCTGGGGCCGCTGGCGGGCGAGGCGTTGCAGGCACAGGTGATCGAAGCAATGGCCGAGGCCGTCATCGAGCGGCGGCATCGCTTCCGCACGGTCAGCCTGTGGACGCTCAACGACCACACGCCAGCGGGCATGCAGTATGTCGTGGACGCCATCCTGGCCGAGGGTCTGCCGACCTGCTACGCGGAGAACGTTGGCGAGATCTTCGGGCCGACCGGCATCGTGGAGAGCACGCCCGAGGCCCGGCGCAAGCCCGCGTTCGAGTCGATGCGTCGAGCGATCGCCGAGGTCTCGACCAAGTAGACGCGGCGCTCGTCGTGGCCCGCCCGGGCGCGAGGCAGGGTTGGCCCCCGCATACACTTCCTGTCGGCCCCCGCGTGGGCCGTGACAGGAGGTCACAGTGCCAGCCGCCACGTCCGAACGTTCGTCCGCCACGGCCTCGGAGTCCCTCGTCGCCCGCCGCCAGAAGGTCGTGTGCTCGGGCGTGGGCATGCTCAGCCCGATGACCGCCGCGAGTGCGTCGGGCGCCATCATTACCGACGCCGACGGCCGGGAGTTCATCGACTTTGCCAGCGGCATCGGCGTGATGAGCGTGGGCCACAGCGACCCAGCAGTCATCGACGCAGTGCGCGCCCAAGTGGCAAGCCTGCAGCACGCCTGCATCCACGTGGCGACGTACGAGCCCTACGTGGCCTTGTGCGAGAAGCTCGTCGAGCTCTTCCCCCACCACGAGCGGGCCGACGACAGCACCAAGGCCCTGCTCATCAGCACCGGGGCCGAGGCCGTCGAAAACTGCATCAAGATCGCACGCCAGGCAACCGGACGCGCCGGCATCATCTGCTATACCGGTGGCTTCCACGGCCGAACGCTTCTGGCGGGCACGCTGACCAGCAAGGTGCACCTCAAGCACGGCTGCGGGCCGTACGCGCCTGAGGTCTATCGGCTGCCGTTCCCGAGGCCGCTACCGGGCGAGACCATCGGCGAGGCCGACCTGGTGAAGCGCGAGCTGCACCGCCTGGAGCAGGCGTTCCTCGACACCGTGGCGGCCTCGCAGGTCGCGGCCATCATCATCGAGGTGGTGCAGGGCGAGGGCGGATTCAGCGTGGCGCCCAAGGGCTACCTGGAGGGCCTGCGGCGGATCTGCGACGAGCACGGCATCGTGCTGATCTTCGACGAGGTGCAGGCGGGCTTCTGCCGCACGGGGGCTTGGGCGGCATACGACCACTTCGGCGTGAAGCCCGACCTGAGCCCGTGGGCCAAGGCCATGGGCGGCGGGCTGCCCATGGCCTGCGTCATCGGCAAGGCCAGCGTGATGGACCGCGTGAACCCCGGCACGCTCGGCGGCACCTACGGCGGCAACCCCGTCGCCTGCGCCGCATCGCTGGCGGCCATCGCCCGCATGGAAGAGCTCGACCTGAACGCGCGGGCGACGCACATCGGCAGCATGATCCGCCAGCGCTTCGATGCGCTGAAGGAAACCGTCGCCCAGGTCACGGACGTACGCGGCATGGGCGCCATGATGGCCATCGAATTCAGCGAGGGTGGCGACCCCAGCAAGCCCGCGCCGGCGATGGTCAAGGCCGTCATCGACGACTGCCGGAGCAAGGGCCTGCTCGTCATCGCCGCGGGCCTGGCGGGCAACTGCATCCGCGTGCTGACGCCGCTCGTCATCACCGACGACGAGCTGAACCGCGGGCTCGACATCCTGTGCCAGAGCATCGAGCAGCACGCACCGAATCACTGAACCGTTTCTTCTTGCGAGGTAGTTCCGCATGCGCCCATTCGCCATCGCCGGCCTGCAGTTGAAGGTCTCGGGCCGACGCTCGAACCTCGAGCACGTGACCGACCGCATCGAGATGCTCATGCACCTGTATCCGTGGGTGCAGATGGTGGTGGTCAGCGAGCTGGCGACTTTCGGCGGCTGGACCGGCCACGCCATGGCCCTGCCGGGCGACGTCGAGCAGCACTACCAGCGGCTTGCCGCTCGCCACGGCATCTGGCTGCTGCCCGGCTCGCTCTACGAGAAGACCGCCGAGGGCATCTACAACACCACGCCCGTGATCGATCCGCACGGCATCGTGCAGGCCCGGTATCGCAAGATGTTCCCGTTCATGCCCTACGAGACGGGCGTCGAGTGGGGCACGGAGTTCTGCGTGTTCGACGTGCCCGACGTCGGCCGATTCGGCGTGAGCATCTGCTACGACATGTGGTTCCCCGAGACCAGCCGGACGCTCGCGGCGATGGGCGCCGAGGTGCTGCTGCACCCGACGCTGACGCCCACGATGGACCGCGACGTGGAGCTCTCGATTGCGCGGGCGACGGCGGCCATGAACCAGATGTTCGTGGTCGACATCAACGGCATCGGCGACGGCGGCAACGGGCGATCGCTGTTCGTGGCGCCCTCGGGCGACGTGCTGTACCAGGCCGGCAGCAACGAGGAGCTGCTGCCGATCGAGATCGATCTCGACCGCGTCCGCCGGTCTCGCGAGGTCGGGCTGAAGGGGCTGGGCCAGCCGCTCAAGAGCTTCCGCGACCGGCGTGTCGAGTTCGACGTGTACAAGCGCGACTCGCCCGCGAACGAGTACCTCAACACGCTGGGCTCGCTCGAGAAGATGGCGCGCGGCAGCCGGGCGGGCATCGGGTTCGGCGAGCACGCGCCGCACGCCGACCAGCCGCTCGCGGCGGCGCCCGCGGTGACGCCCCCACCGGCTGAAGCACCGCCCGCGGCGGCACCACCGGCTCCCGCACCCGCGCCTTCTCCGGGAACGACGCCATGACCCAGGCCGGCACGCAGCCCGAATCTTCGCCCGGCGATGCACGCCCGCAGCGGCAGCGCGGCCGCCAGTACAGCGCCTTCCAACTGCGCATGGATACCTGGAACGAGCTGCAGGTTCGTACCACGTGGCTTCGTGAGATGACCCGCGCGGGCCAGGACGCCGCCGAGCCCCGCGCGCTGGTCGGCCAGAGCCTGGAGGTGCTCGCGAGCCTCGAGCCGTACTGGGCGTTCCCGGGCCCGGCCCGCATGGACGAATTGACCCGCCTGCACCAGGGCGGCGCGACGGGCGAGCTGGCCGACCGCGTTGCCAGCGTCAGTCGCCTCCTCATCGGGGATGCATACCGAGAGCGCGGCGGTGCGGCCTTCGACGAACCGGGGCGAGATCATCGCAACGGCGGCCAGGACGCCGAGGCCCGCGCACGGGTGCGCGGACGTCCGTACTTCGAGGTACTGTTCGTCGACGGCGCCGACGCCTACGACCACGATTCGCTGCGCGACGGACTCGGCGCATGCCGGCGCGACTCGGATGAGTTCGTGTACGACGTCGTCACGGTGCCGAGCGCCCAGGACGCCGTCATCGCGGTGCTGTTCAACCCGACCATCCAGGCCGTCTTCCTGCGGTACAACTTCGGCTTCTTCACGCAGAGCAACCACCCGGCCCTGCGGCGATACCTCGATGCGCTCTCGGCCGAGAACATGCCCAACAGCTACGGGCTCAACCGCAGCCTGCACCTGGCGAGCGTGCTCAAGAAGCTCCGCCCCGAACTCGATCTGTACCTCGTCACCGATACGCCGCTCGACTCGGTGGCCGGAAACGTGGGCAGCGCCTTCCGCCGGACGTTCTACCGGCTCGAGCAATACATGGAGCAACACCTGAGCATCCTGCGGGGCGTCCGCGAGCGGTTCGAGACGCCGTTCTTCGATGCGCTCCGCAAGTATGCGGCCAAGCCGACCGGCGTGTTCCATGCCCTGCCCATCGCCCGCGGCAAGAGCATGACGACCAGCCATTGGGCCAAGGACTTCCACGACTTCTACGGACCCAACATCTTCCTGGCCGAAACGAGCGCGACGAGCGGCGGGCTCGACTCGCTGTCGCAGCCGCGCGGCCCTATTCGCAAGGCCCAGGAGGCCGCGGCCCGCGCCTTCGGCGCCAGGCAGACGTTCTTCGTCACCAACGGCACGTCGACGGCCAACAAGATCGTGCAGCAGGCTCTGGTGCAGCCGGGCGACATCGTGCTGGTCGACCGCGACTGCCACAAGAGCCACCACTACGCGTTCGTGCTGGCCGGTGCGCACCCGGTGTACCTCGACTCGTATCCGCTGCAGAAGTACACGATGTACGGGGCCGTGCCGCTCGAAGAGATCGAGAAGCAGCTGCTCGCCCTGAAGGACGCCGGCAAGCTCGACCGCGTGCGCATGCTCGTGCTGACCAACTGCACGTTCGACGGGCTGACGTACGACCCTGCTCGCGTCATGCAGCGCATCTTGGCGATCAAGCCCGACATGATCTTCCTGTGGGACGAGGCGTGGTTCGGCTACGCCCGATTCAGCCCGACGCTGCGTCGCCGGACGGCCATGGACGCCGCCAGCCGACTGCGCAAGATGTACCGCAGCGACGACTATCGCAAGGCCTACGCAAACCGCTCCGAGGCCGACGGCCCGATGGCCGACCCGGGCGAGGTCCGCGTCCGCGTCTATGCGACGCAATCGACGCACAAGACGCTTACGAGCCTCCGGCAGGGCTCGATGATCCACGTCTAC
The DNA here is from genome assembly GCA_040217175.1 of Phycisphaerales bacterium. Classification (NCBI taxonomy): domain Bacteria; kingdom Pseudomonadati; phylum Planctomycetota; class Phycisphaerae; order Phycisphaerales; species Phycisphaerales bacterium. The sequence continues at coordinate 862,279 of JAVJNT010000002.1, forward strand.
GACGAAGACTTCGAGCAGCGCGCGAGTGCGGCCTTGCTCGAGGCGCTCATGACGCACACGTCGACCTCGCCCAACTACCAGATCATCGCCTCGCTCGATGCCGGCCGACGGCAGGTCGAACTCGAGGGCTACGAGCTTGTTGAGAAGACCATCGACCTGGCCATGACGCTGCGAAAGCGCGTCAATGAGCACCCCGACATCTCGCGATTCTTCCGCGTGCTGCGGCCGGCCGACATGATCCCGGCCGAGCACCGGCCAAGCGGGCTCGAGTTCTACTACCACCCCGAGCAGGGCTGGGGCAGGATGGACGCGGCCTGGCGCGAGGACGAGTTCACGCTCGACCCCACGCGCGTAACACTCGAGGTGTGCGCGACGGGCATCGACGGCGACACGCTTCGGCACATGCTGATGGATCGCTACGACATCCAGATCAACAAGACCTCGCGCAACTCGATGCTCTTCATGCCCAACATCGGCACGACGCGGGGCGACGTGGCGTACCTCATCGAGACGCTGGCCGATATCTCGCGCCGAGTGGAAGACCAGCTCAGCACTGAAAGCAGCGCGGGGCTGAGCCTGCACACGCAGAAGGTCGATTCGCTGCTCGAGGGTCCGCCGCTCCCGAACTTCAGCCGCTTCCACGACGCGTTCCGCGACAAAGATTCATCGACGCCAGAGGGCGACCTGCGGCGTGCCTTCTTCCTCGCGTACGACGAGGACAACACGGCCTGGGTAAAGCTCGACCGCGACCTGCTTCGGCAGATCAAGGACGGCCGCGAGTTCGTCTCGGCCACGTTCGTCACGCCCTATCCGCCGGGATTCCCCATCCTCGTGCCGGGGCAGGTGTTCAGCGCCGAGATCATCGCCTACCTCCTCGCGCTGGACGTGAAGGAGATCCACGGCTATCACACTACGTACGGCCTGCGCGTGTTCGAGGAGCACGTGCTGGAGTCGTAGACCGTGACTCATTCGCCTCGATCACATCGCCAGGGGGCTCCATGACCACCGTGACCACGCCGTCGACCAGCCAGCAGCCGAACACGCCGGCGAGCCGGCCGACCAACATGGTCAAGTCCAAGCCGCTGACGAGCAATATCAGCAAGCGGAAGAAGAAGGGGACGCTGCACGGCATCTCCGAGATCCGACGCTACTTTTATCGCAACACCGAGCCCATCTATTTCATCAGTGCAACGAACTTCAACCTGCTTGGCATCGACGAGTGGGTCCGCAACTTCACGTACATCAACTACATCGACTGCTTCGACAAGCAGCACCCCAACGTGTTCGTGCCCGACGAGCGGCCGCACGAGCCGTTCGAGAGCATCGAGGACATCAACAACTACCTGCTACGCCACCCCGACGTGCGGGCGCTCATCAAGAACCGCGGCAAGGACCACAAGACCAACGGCAAGGCCGTGTTCCTGATGTTCGACGAGACCACCGAGAAGCTCTGCCGAGAGCTCGATCTTGAGGTCTGCTTTCCGCCGGCGTCGCTGCGCACCCAGGTCGACGACAAGATGGAGACCACGCGCATCGGCAACCGCGCCCGCGTGCACAGCGTGCCCAACAAGCTCGTACGCGTGAAGAGCTTCGAAGACCTTCGGAGCAAGACCAAGAAGCTCGGCGACGACGTGGTCATCCAAACCGCCTACGGCGACTCGGGCCACACGACCTTCTTCGTGAAGGACGAGGCCGACTTCGCCAAGCACGAGGCCGACATCACCAGCGCTCCCGAGGTCAAGGTAATGAAGCGCATCCGCTGCCGTGGTAGTGCGCTCGAGGCCTGCGTGACGCGGCACGGCACGATCGTCGGCCCGCTCATGACCGAGCTCGTGGGCTTCAAGGAGCTCACGCCCTATCGCGGTGGCTGGTGCGGCAACGAGGTGTTCGCCGGTGCGTTCGACAAGCGCATCCGCAAGAACGCTCGCCGTGCGGCCATGGCCTTTGGCGACGAACTCCGCGAGATGGGCTATCGCGGCTACTTCGAGATCGACTACCTGACCGACCTGGATACGGGCAAGGTCTACCTGGGCGAGTGCAACCCGCGCATCACGGGCGCCAGCAGCATGACGAACCTCGCCGCGTTCGCGCATGCCGACGCGCCGCTGTTCCTGTTCCACCTGCTTGAGTGGATGGGCATCGACTACGAGCTGGACGTCGACGAGCTCAACGACCGCTGGGCCGACCCGGACAACATCGATGGCTGGAGCCAGCTGGTCATCAAGCACACCGAGGACTCGGTCGACCGCATCACCCACGCACCGCCCACGGGCATCTACGAGCTCGATGGCAAGGGCCAGATGCATTACGTCCGGATGCAGACGCACCGGCGGACCGTGCAATTCGAGAACCGCGCCTTCTTCCTGCGCATCAGCAAGCCGGGCGATTACCGCTATGAAGGCGCCGACCTGGGCATCCTGGTCAGCCCGGGCCGCTTCATGGACGAGGACTTCCAGCTCACGCGGCGGGCGAAGCAGTGGATCAAGGGCATCCGCGGCTTCTACCGCGGCGACTCGGACTTCGGCGGAGAGGCCGCCCCCGAGCTGACGGGCTTCAAGCTTCTGTGACTCCGCCGGCAACCACACCGCGGACCATGACTTTCCGCGCCATGCGAGACGGCGATGACCTCGACCGCGCGTTCGAGGCCTACTGGCCGGCGTATCAGGCGTGGATGGCCAAGGCCAGGCCCAAGCTCAGCGCCAAGGCCACCCGCGAGAAGCTGGAAGAGCACGTTCCATCGCTCGTTCCCGCGTTCGAGCACCTGCTCGAGCGTTTCGGTGGATCGGCCGCGGTCGCGCGGTTCCTCACGCTCTACCGCCCCCCGCCGCTGGTGCGCGGTTGCACGCAGGCGATCTGGCAGGGCGAGGGCGGCCCCGCGCTCGTGCGAAACTACGACCACGCGCCGCACCTGGCCGACGGGATCGTCCTACACGCGACATGGGACGGCGTCGAGACGCTGTGCATGACCGACTGCGTGTTCGGCGCGCTCGACGGCGTCAACGAGCACGGGCTGTGCGTCGCGCTCGCCTTCGGCGGGCGGCAGGTCTCGGGCGATGGCTTCGCGGCACCGCTCCTGGTTCGCCATGCGCTGCAAGCCTGCAAGACGGCACCCGAAGCGGCCGAGGCCATCGCGAGGGTTCCGTGCTCCATGACCTACACGTTCGTGTGCCTCGACGCCTCGGGCGAGCACGCGACGGTGTACGCCGCGCCCGACCGGCCCGCACGCATCGACCACGCGACGGCGAGCGCGAACCACCAGGGAAAGGTCGAGTGGCCGCAGTACGCCGCGTCGTGCAAGACGGTCGAACGCGTGCACGCGGCCAGCGACCTGCTAGACGCTCCGGGCCAGACGCTCGACGGCCTCACGCAGGGATTCCTCCGGCGACCGATCTATCGGACCGGGTACGCGAAGGGCTCGGGAACCCTGTACACCAGCGTGTACACGCCCGGCGATCGCGCGCTCGACCTGCGGTGGCCCTCGGCACGCATGCGGCAGTCGCTCGACCGATTCGAGCCCGCCGTCGTCGACGCCGCCCTCGGCCTCGCGAGATCGCCGTGACGGACGAATCGTGATGCAACAGCCATATCATTCTTCGCATGGATGAGCTCTCACCGAACCGCGCGCCATCTTCCGAGACCCCTGCGATCCGCATTACCGAGCCGCTGTGCGCGGTCTTCCGGCAGAAGCTCAAGGCCGAAGGCCAGAAGTACACGCCCGAACGGGCCCAGGTGCTCGACGCGATCATCCAGATCGACCGCATCTTCGAGGCAGAGCAGGTCATCGACGAGCTCCGCAAGCGCGGGCACCGCGTGAGCAAGGCCACCGTCTATCGCACGATCCACCTCCTACAGGAGGCCGGCATCCTCCAGCGCGTGCTCACCGAAGGCGACCAAGCCCAGTACCAGCTTGCCTACGGCGAGAGCCCCAGCGACACGCTCGTGCGGCTCGACACCCGCGAGATCGTTTCGATTGACGTACCTGAGCTTGCCGAGATCCGCGATCGAATCTGCAGGGAGCTCGGCCTGGCACCGCAGGGCCATCGGCTGCAAATCTTCGCGGTCGCGCCCGATGCCGCAGGTGGCTAGAGACCACAGACAGGGAATGCCTCAGCAACCGTCGTCGAACGCGTTCTGGAAGCACAGGAAGTCGAACAGATCGATGCCGCCACTGCCATCGCAGTCGGCGGCCGGATCACCCGCGTCGAACGCGTTCTGGAAGCACAAGAAGTCGAACACGTCGAGCGAGCCGCTGCCGTCGCAGTCGGCGTAGCAGGGCTCGGCGCCGTCGATTACCAGATCGGCCACCCAGATCGTGTCGATCACGCGGCTGACCACGAACACGCGGCCGGCTTCATCGCGTCCAAACCTCGGATCGGCTCGCGAAACGCCCAGGATGTCGACGAACGCCCCCGGGGCGCTGCCGTCGACGCTGACGTTCATCACGAAGACGTCGGCCTGCGTGCCGCCAGCATCAGCGCTCAAGAGCTCGTCCACGCGGGTATGGAAGAAGGCGCCACGCGCCAGGTCGCTGTAGACCAACTGCTCGCCGAAGCCCGGATCGTCGGGATCGATCACCGGGAAGCCGCCGACGATGGCGGTGTTCTGGCTCGTCGGCAGGGCTCCGGGCGTGTTGGGAATCTCGTGGTCGTACATCGCCGCGGGAAAGGTGAGCGTCGATCCGGGTGGCAGCCGAAGCTCGGTGTCGAGGTTGCCGTCGGCCGGTCCGTCGTACCGCGTCCAGCCGTGGTTGTCGCCGTTGTCAACGACGTTGATCTCCTCGTAGTCCTCGTTGCCGATGTCGAAGACTACCAGCCGCCCTCGTCCATCATCGCCCCGCACGAAGCAGAGGTTCTGGGGATTGCGCAGGCCCCACGCGAGGATCTCTTCGGTGTTGCCGTCGTCGTCCAGCAGCGGTCCCCCATCGGCATGGAAGTTTCCCTCGGGGACCCGGTAGGCGTCGGCGCCGTTCTGCAGCGGGTCGATGCGCAGCATCTTGCCGAAGGGATTGTCACGATCCTGCACGTGCTGCAAGTTGGGGTTGCCCGAGCCCGTGTTCATATCACCGAGACCCAGGTGCAGGAGGCCGTACGCCTCGTCGCCCGGCTGCGCATACGGATCAAACATCATCTGCCCGACACAATGCGAATCGAGCACCCGTCCGGCGAACTGGAAGCGGATGACCTCCCGGAGGGAACTCGTGTCGATCCGATTGGGATCGCTCGCGTCGACCGTCCATTCATTGACCACATACGTCGCCGCGTCGTCGCCCGGCCTCGTGGGTAAGGCGGCGCCGCTGTAGTCCGGCGGTCGCGAGCCGGGCGTCTCGCTCATCGACATCGTGTAGAGCTTGCCCTCGCCCGCTGTCCCAGGCATGGCGTAGTCCGGATGGAACGCGATGTAGGACAATCCGTTCGTCGACAAGCGGAATCGATCTCGAAAGTCGCTCAGCACGCCCGGCTCGTTGAGGTCGAGGAAGATGCCGAGCTGCTGCCCGTCGGCGTCGAGGACGAAGATCTTGCCCTCGTTCGTGCTCACGAACACCCGCCCCGACCCGTCGCCGCAGTGGTCCAGATCGATCGCCCCGGACCGATCGATGGTCGAGATGGTTGCAAATGTCGTGAGTTCCAGTACCGTCGACGATGGCAGCGGGTCGGGCAACTGCCCGAGAGCCGCCTGGCTCGAAACGAACCAAATAGCCATGCCCGACAACGCCCCAACACCGACTCGCATCGCACGCATCGCACGTCCTCCTGAACACAATGTACCAGAAGCACGGTGAATCGCGATGGCAATTGTCAGCAGACGTTCGGAGAATCCAGCAAGCCCGCGAGCCGCTCCCCCGCCGCCAGCCCGCTGAGGTAGGCGCCCTCGACGCGCCCGCCGTGGCACCAATCGCCCGCCACGGCGATGCGTGCTTCCGCATCCAACATGCATCCGCCGTCGATCTCTGATTGCGTCAGCGCATACCGCCAGCGGTGTGCAGCGGCGTACGTTGGCGGGGGCACGTCGACCCGCAGCGCATCACCGAAGGCCTGCAGCAGTGCAGCGACGACGTCTTCACGCTCGTACTCGATGCTTGCCTCGCTCCACGCCGGCCCCGCATGCAGCACCCATCGCTCGCCCTCGGGACGGCCCGGCTTGCTCGAGTCGCGCGCGCTCCACGACAGCGGATTCTTCGAGACGTTCACGAACAGACCGTCCGCGTGGATGGGCAGCCGATCCTCGAACGCCGCCATGACCGCCCAGCACGGCCGCATGTCGCCGGAACGTGCGCGCGTCGCCAGGCTTGGTACGTCTGCCAGGAGCGTTGCCGCTTGTGGCGCAGGCGTCGCAACGACCAGCCCGTCGTACGTACCAAGCTCGCCAGCGGACCCCTCGATCGTCCAGCCGTCCCCGGATCGCCGAACGCGCTCGACAGTGCTCGAGAACCGCACCGGCACGTCTCGTGCCATCGCCGCCACGATCGCGTTCATGCCGGGCGTTCCGACGAACCGCGTCGGTCCATCGGGCTTGAGCGTGATCCGTACGGGCTCGTCGACCGTCGCGACAACGCCGCTCCAGGGAGCGCAGGCGTCGCTGCGTTGCCATTCGTCGACGACGCGCACGAAGCGCTCGTCACGGGCCGTGAAGTACTGGGCGCCGTGGTCGAAGGTGATCTTGCCCGCATCGCGATCGACCCGTCGCGTCGAGGCCCGCCCTCCGGCGCCACGCCCCTTATCGAAGACATCGGCCAAGACCCCCACCGCCAACAGCGCCCGCGCCGCCGCCAGCCCGGCCAGGCCCGCGCCGATGATGCCCACGCTCGGCGTCGCACGATGTTGCGGAGATGCCGCCATGCCTGCAACTATTGGCGGCACGGATGCGCACGGGTCGATCGGGCGCGCCACGGATGCCGACAACCCTGAGCCATGCTGCCGGACCCGAGCCCGAGCCGCGAACCAGCGAACGCCGACCGCGACTCGGAGAATCTGCGTCGAGCCAGCGCTCCTCCCTGCCCGCACGCGACGCCGCCGCGAATCGACTGGCGCGCCGAAGACCCTCGGCACCGCGGCGGACCTACCGCACGACGCCGAAGGCCCCAACGCTTCGCATCCTGGTCTAGTAGGCGGGCGGGGACTCGAACCCCGGACCCTTCGCGTGTAAGGCGAATGCTCTAGCCAACTGAGCTACCCGCCCGGGTAACCGGTCTTCACCGGTAACCCTCAGGGTATGCAAGGCATACGAGGTTTCCGACGCGTCCTTGGAGGGGAGAGAAGCCACCATGTCTGTTCACGCCGTACGAGCGGCCCTCGCCGGACTGACCGTTGCGGGGCTCGCGTTCGCACAGACGCCCGCGGAGCTTTTCGAAGGCCCCGAGCACGGCTGGCCTGGGTTGGCTGCGGTGGGGTCGGCAGAGTCGCAGGTGGCCTGGGACCCCGATGGCGCTGGCCCGGAAGGCGAGTGGCTCATCGTCGCAGGCTCGTTCGACGAAGCTGGCCACGTGGCTGCGGCCAACCTGGCAGCGTGGGACGGACAGGCGTGGCGAGCGTTGGGCGACCCCGATGATCGCGTCACGGCGGTCACCGTCCACCAGGGCGAACTCATCGTCGCAGGCTGGTTCACCGAGATCGGCGGGACGACTGCCCAACGTCTCGCTCGATTCGACGGCAGCACCTGGCGGGCGATGGCCGCGCCCTCCTTCTCGGGCATCGTGCTCGATGCCGACTCCATGCCCGATGGTCGGCTGATCGTGACCGGCTCGTTCGATTCGATCGATGGCATACCCGCCGCCAACGTAGCCGCCTGGGATGGTGCCGCGTGGTCGGCCCTCGGCGATGGCATCCACGAACTTGGCAGCGACATCCTCGTCGAGGGCAGCGACGTCTACGTCGTAGGCGGTGAGACCCAGTTTGGCCGTCCGGCCGTCGACCGATGGACCGGATCCGGCTGGGCGAGTCTGACCGCAAATCTCATCGGCCGGCAAGTGAACTCCATCGAGAGTTGGTTCGGCCAACTCATCATTGGCGGCAACTTCCGCACCGCGACTTCCGATGCGTTCCACATCGCCCGATTCGATGGAGCCGCGTGGCGTCCGCTGCTGCCAGGACTAGGCTCGCCCGATCGTTTCGTGGACGACATCGAGATCTATGACGACGACATCATCGTCGCCGGCAGCTTTAATCAAATCGGCGGCCAGCCGATCGAACACCTCGCGCGGTTCGATGGCTCGCAGTGGCGTCGCCTGCGCGTTGATCCCGATGGGGGCGTCAATTCGCTCCGGGTCTTCGGCGATGATCTCATCGCAGTCGGCGGCTTCCAACGTTTCGGCGAGATGGACGCTTTCAAGATCGCCCGCTGGAACGGAATCGACTGGCGGCCCATGGGCACCGGCATCGGTCGGAGCGTCCTTGCCATGCAGAACTTCGACGATCGCCTCATCCTGGGCGGGCACTTCACCGGCGCCGGGCAAGAATCGGCCAGCCACATCGTCGCGTGGGACGGCGAGTCGTTCCAAACGCTCGGCTTGGGGCTCGATGGGCCCGTCGAACACATGACCGTGCTTGGCGACGAGCTCGTCGTGTCGGGTCCGTTTACGCGTGCGGGCTTCGAGTTCACCAACGACGTGGCCTCGTGGGACGGAAATGCGTGGCGTGGCTTCGGCGACGGCCCCGGCGACACGCCGCGTGCCATCGCGGTCTACCAGGGCCAGCTCTATGCCGCCGGAAGCACGCTCATCGGCCGCCCATCGAGCCTGGGCATTGCCCGCTGGAACGGGTCGGGGTGGGAGCCTGTCGGCACGGGGTTCCGTTCATCGGTCGTGCGCGCCATGGCCGTGCTCGCAGACCGCCTGATCGTCCTCGGCGAGTTCGACGGAGATCCGTATGGCGCGATCTGGGATGGAACGCAATGGATCGAGATTCCCTTTGATCGCTTCGATCCGATGCCCTGGGCGGCCAAGCCATACGACCACCCCGATCTCGGACCGGTCCTCTTGGTCACGCGCGACGGCGCGGTCAGCAACGGCTTGTGGTTCTTCGATGGCGAAAACTGGATCCCCCTGCGTTCGGGGACTGCGTGGTCGACGGCGGCATACGAGGGCGGACTCTTCCTGCCTACCGATGGCTCGGGCATCAGGCCGATCGCCAGGCTCGAGGGCTCCGAATTCTCGCAGTTCGTCGATACGCTCCCGCCCTGGGCGGATCGATTCAATCCAACCTCGGTGGCCGTGTTCGATGATGAGCTCTATGCAGGATTCTCGCAGTTCGCAAGCGACGAACACCGGAGTTGGGCGCGCTGGACGCTCAACCCCTGCCGCGTCGACCTCGACGGCGACGGCGAACTCACCATCTTCGACCTGCTCGCATTCCAGAACCTGTTCCAGGACGGCAACCCGCTGGCCGACTTCGACGGCGACGGCGAGTTCACGATCTTCGACTTCCTGACGTTCCAGAACGAGTTCGACCTGGGCTGCGACTAGTCCGGCTCGATCGAGCGACTTACCACGGCGGCGTGTCGTCGTCGGCCTCGAGATAGTCCGGCTTGCCGTGGTCGACGCGCTCGTCGAAGGGTCGGTTGTCCTGGGCGCGGTCGGCGGTGCTCGGGCGGTTGCCGAAGGCCGAGCCGGTACCCCCGTTGCTTCCCATCGCCGGTGCGTGCTGGCTGGTGCCTGCGTCAACCTTGGGCTCGAAGCTGCCCACCGGCTCGTCCTTGGCCCACGCGTCGTTTCGGGCGTAGCCCGCGCGGTTCTTGAAGCGGGTCGTGTGGTTGTCCCACACCAGCCGGACGATGCCGGTAGGCCCGTTACGCTGCTTGGCGATGATGAGCTCGGCCTCGTTGGCCCGGTCCTCGTTCTCTTCCATCCACGCCGGATCGCTCAGGTGGTAGTACGCCTCGCGGTGCAGCAGCAGCACGACGTCCGCGTCCTGCTCGATGCTGCCCGATTCGCGCAGGTCGCTCATGCGCGGGCGATTGCCTTCGCGCTGCTCGCTGCCTCGATTGAGCTGCGCCAGGCACACCACCGGCAGCTCCAGCTCGCGCGCCATCGCCTTGATGCCGCGGCTGATCGTGCTGACCTCCACCTGCCGGCTCTCCCGGCTGGCGCCCGGGGCGGTAAGCAACTGGAGGTAATCAACCACCACGCAGCGGATGCCGAATCGCTGCTTCATGCGCCGCGCCCGTGCTCGAAGCGCCGTCACGCTCAGCGCCGGAGAGTCATCGATGTACAGCGGCGCGCGCTCCAGCGTCTCGCACGCGGGGCGGATGCGGTTGACCAGCTCGTCCTGGCTGAACTGGCCCGTGCGCAGCTTGTGGCTGTCCACGCCCGAATAGGCACTGATCAAGCGCTGCACCAAGCTGCTCTTGCTCATCTCAAGGCTGAATACGCCCACCGGCACGCGCTCCTCGCCCGCCGGCTCGAAGGGCGTTGCACCGCCCATCGCGATCTGCTCGGCTAGGTTGAGCGCGAGCGCCGTCTTGCCCATCGACGGACGAGCGGCGATGATGATCATCTCGCCGTCCTGCAGGCCGCTCAGCGGCTCGTCCAGGTCGCTGAAGCCGGTCTTCAGCCCGGTGGTCGCGCCCGCGTCGCGGTCGGCGATGCGCTCGAACTCGGCCCGCAGCAACTCCTCGAGCTTCTGGATGTCGGCGGCCTGGTCGTCGTCGGCGATCTCGAAGATGCTCTGCTCGGCCCGGTCGATGAGCTGGCGCGCTTCCTCGGGCTCGTCCTGGCCCGCGTGCATCGCCTCGTGCACGATCTGGTTGGCCGCGGCGATCAGCTTGCGCAGCCGGCTCTTGGTCTGCACCAGCCTCGCGTACAACGCCGCGTTGTGCGGCGTGCTCACGGCCTCGGCCAGGCTCGCCAAGTAGGCCGCCCCGCCGATGGTCTCCAGTTCACCCCGCTCGCGCAGCCGGTCGGCCACGACGTTGAGGTCGGCCTGCGGCTCGCGCTCGTAGACCTCCTTCAGGATGCGGAACACCGTCGCGTTGCTCTGGCGGTAGAAGTCCTCGGGCGTCGACACCAGCGGCAGCACGTCGGCCAGCATGTAGGGATCGAGGATGATCGAGCCCAGCAGGGCCATTTCGGCCTCGGGCGCGTGCGGCGGCAGCTTGTCGTACACGCGGCTCAGGTCGATCGCCGGTGCGCCGCGGTCCTTGCCGCCCCTGCGGTGCTCCCCACCCTGGTGCAGGTTTTCCGATCCGTTCGCGTCCATGCGTGCTCCCGATTGCTTCGACGTGCCAGAGTACGATCAGCCATGAGCACCGGACAAGACCACGAGAAGCAGAACATCGGGCGGCCCGCGTCCACGGGCTCGCAGCGGGCTTCCGACAAGCCCACCGATGCGCATTTTTCCGGCCCGCTCGACAGCATCCACGCCTACGGCACCACCCACGACGAGCACCTGCCCGACGACCTGCCCGACGACCCCTTCCCCACGCTCCAAGAGTGGATCGAGTACGCCAAGGCCAACAAGGTCCAGCCCAATCCCACGGCCATCGCATTGGCGACAGCAAGCGACAAGTCGCCCAACGTGCGCATCGTGCTGTGCCGGGGCGTCGACCTCGAGACCGGCTCGATCTGGTTCTTCACCAACGGCAACAGCGCCAAGGGCCAGGAGCTCGCCGCCAACGCTCACGCGGCCGCCGTGTTCCACTGGGACGCCCTCGACCGACAGGCCCGCCTCCGCGGCGTCGTCGAGCCATTGCCCGCCGCGGAGAGCGACGCCTACTTCGCGTCTCGCTCCTGGGAAAAGCGCGTCGGCGCCTGGGCCAGCGACCAGAGTCAGCCCATCCGGTCTCGGCAGGCGCTGGTCGACAAGCTCGCCCAGACGCTCCGCCGCTTCGGCATCGACCCCGAGAACCCCCCGCCACACGGCGCCGACGTCGAGGTTCCCCGTCCGCCACACTGGGGCGGCTTTCGCATCAACGCCACCGAGGTCGAGTTATGGGTCGGCAGTCCCGCCCGCATCCACGACCGGGCGCGGTGGACACGCGAGGCCCCGGGAACACCCTGGGGTGCGACGCGGCTGCAGCCGTAGGCGACCACCGGGCGTTTGGCTTCGATTGCCGTCGACCACGCAGTCCGCACAACCCGCACGCCTCACCCCGTTCCACACCGATCGTCACGAAGTGGCCGCCACCAACCGCCGATGTTGGCTGGGTCGCCCACAACGCCGTGGGCCGGGAGTATGCCCGTGGCAGGACGAGTCCGCGCCCAGCTGAGCAGCGTCGAGGTCGAAGCCCTCACCGAGCTCCTCATGCGCAAGCTCGATGCGATGATCATCGAGACGCAGCCCGAAGTGGCCGCTCGCCTGCTCGAGCTCGTGTCCGACCCCGAGGCCGGGCTGGCCGACTTCGCAACCGTCATCCGCAACGACACCGCCCTGAGCGGCCGCTTGCTGCGCATGAGCAACTCGGCCTACTTTGCCCAACGCGAGCCGGTGACCACGCTCGAGCGCGCCTGCGTGCTGCTGGGCATCAATCGAATCCGCGCGCTCGCACTGGGCTTCTACATGAGCCGCGCCATCGACGCCGGCGGCGAGAAGCGGTATGGCCGGACCATGTGGGGCAAAAGCTTGCTGCGGGCATGTTTTGCCGCCAAGCTGGCCGAGGCCATCAAGCCCCAGCTCTACGCCGAAGCATTCCTGGTGGGCCTCATGATGGACGCGGGCGCACCCTTGGTGCGAACGCTCATCGGCCCGTCGGTCTACGACGAGGCGTGTCCGCTCCAGCAGCCGCCGTCGCGCGTCTTCAAGACCGAGACCGACTCGTTCAGCTACACCCACGTGGACATGGCCCGCGCCCTCATCCGCCGATGGCGCATGCCCGACGTGCTGGCCAAGCCCATCCTGTGGCACCACACGCCGCCGCAGAACCTCAAGAGCACCGAGCCCATCCACCTGCTGCACCGCATCTCGTTCTACGTGGGCTCGATGCACATCGAGCACGAGCCGCCATCGGCCATGGCCGTGCCGCTGCCCACGCTGGCGCAGAAGCTCATGAACCTCCCGGGCGACGCGCTCGGCGAGACGTTTGCCAGCGCTTGCAAGGAATACGCCGCCGTCCGCGAGTTCTTCGGCCACGTAGCCGAGAGCATCACCGACGTCGAGGCCCTGGGCATGCGCGTCCACGGCGCTCTGAACAAGATCATGGAGAGCGCCATCGAGGAAGAGCTCAAGAGCGACAGCAGCATGTCGCCGGCGACCTTCAAGTTCAACGCCGGGCAGATCCAGGTCATGCGAGACGACGAGAACGACGAGTTCGCCGTCGCCTACGTGCTCGACTCGGCCGGGCATCGCCAGGCCCGCCACCGGTTCCCCGTAGGCTCGGCCACGGCCGACGAGGTGCTTACAGAGCTGTGCCTCGAGCAGGGCGACATCGACAGCGCCGAGCTCGAGAGCATGACGGACTACTTGCGTGCACTGGCGGCCTGAGGTCTAGTCCGCAAGCCCGCTCTCGGGCCGGTTGCGTCGGGCGCGCCAGACCATCCGGATGAGCTCAAGCGGCCCGACCGGCTCGCGGCCCATCGCACGCCGCATCGTCCCCAGCCGATACGCATGGGCCCACTGCTGGCTCATCACCTCGATGGCCCACCACCAGGTCCGCGTGGGGTCATACACGTTGGTTGCCTCGGCCGACGAACCGTTGAGCTCGATCACGCTGAATCCTCGGCCAGCCTTCAACTTGCCCTCGTCGCGATAGCGGATGTCGAAGCGGCCGATGTCCAGCCCGCCCGGCGAGCCGTCGACGTTTGGGAAGCGGCGGCAGATGCCATCGATCGCATCGGTCAACTCGTCGGTGATGAGGTCAGCGCCATCCTCGAACCGGCACCCCTGCACGTGGTTGCCGGCCATGCCCATCTTCACGCGCTCGCCCTCGGGCGGCACGCGATCGATCGATCGCCCGAATCGCGCGACGAACACCGGCTCCTGCACGCGGAAGCGATCGTCGGACAGCACGAGCTGCCGCAGCGTGCGCGTGCCGTCGCCCACGATAACCGGGAAGATCTTCCGTGTGACTGCAAAGATCTCGCCCTCACGCCCACGCTCGTCGGCCTCGCCGGGCCTGTGCAGCCGCACCCAGAACAGCCCGACCTCGTGCGGCGCGGGGTCGAACTTCTGCAGCACCAGGTCGGCGGCGACGCGGGTGACCTGATCGCGAACGTCGTCGATGTCGTGGCATACGCGCACCGCCCGGCCGCGCTCGCCCCGGTCGGGCTTGAGCACGACCGGAAACCCGCCCAACTCTGGCCTGGCCCGCAGCAACCGCTCCACCCGCTTCACGCGCCGCTCCGGGTCGCTGTGCATGCGCACGAGCACCGTGGGCAGCAGCGGCGCGCCGGCGGCCTCCAGGCCAGCCGCGATCGTGCTCTTGCGCTCGCCTACGAAGCCCCCCGCGCCGGCGATGCCCGGATTCGTCGCCGTAAACACGACCGGATGCCTTGCCCGAAGCGTCTGCGTAACAAACGTGGGCGCAAGCAACACGTAGCTGATCCAGCTCGGCCAGAACTCGTGGCTGATCCATCGCCACACCTGGGCCCGGATGCGCTGGCGGCCCATCCGCGTCCATACGCGCGGCAGCACCCACGTCAGCGGCGCCACGATCATGAGTACGGCAACGAGCGCTACGACGCCATATTGCTCGACCGCCCACCACCCCCCGAATCGCACCAACAGCCACGCGGGCAAGAGCGCCACCATGCCCACAACGAGGCACGCCACGCGGCGCCACACGCCGGGCCCTCGGACGAGCACGCCAACCGCCAGCCCGACGCTCGCAACGCCGTAATCGACATACATGCCCGCCACGAGCGCCGCCGTCACGACCAGCCCCATTCGCCACCACACCAGCGCCAGCAGCATGACGACGAACGCCTCGAGCGTCCAGTGCCGCGAACGCAGCCACGTCGCCGCCGCGTCGAGTGAGCGCGTCTCCACGCCGTGCTCGTGCTTGACGGCCAGGTCGACGGTCGAACGGACGGGCTCGATCGCCGGATCCTCGTGCCGATCGACGAACGCCGCGATGTGCGCCGCCAGCGGCTCGGGATCGGTGAACGGCATCATGTGGCCGCCATCGAGACGGACGAGCATCGATCGGCGCGCAAGCTCGTGGTGCATCTCCGCAGCCCACGGCGCGACGAGGAAGTCCTGCTGCGCCTGGATGATCAGGAGCGGCTCGTCGAGCGTTCGAAGCGCGTCGGCCAGCGGCCGCTGGTCGGTGTGCATGAAGTTACGGATGAAAGAGTACCAGAAGCTCCGCGGCCCGAGCAGCCCGAAGTGCGGTACCAGCTCGACCGACGCGAACACACCCACGTAGCCGAGGGCGTACTTGGCCTTCTCGAACAAATAGTCGCCCGAGCCTTCGGTGCGCTGGGCCCCGGTCGCCATCATCATCGTCAGCGACGCGAGTTCGACGCCGTACTCGTCCTGCATGTCGCGCATGTTCAGCACGACGGCGCCGCCGTTGCTCCAGCCCAGCACGTGCACCCGATCGGGAGACGCGTCCGTCTCGTGCAACTCGGCCAACAACGCCATGCAGACATGCGCCATCGCACGGGCCGAGTAGTCCTCTACCCACGGCTCCGATCCGCCGAACCCTGGCAGGTCGACCGCGATCGCATCGATTCCCCGAGCCGCGAACGCCGGACCCAACGCCTGGAAGTTCGTCGCATCACCCGGCGAGCCGTGGATCATCAGCAGGAGCGGCGCTGCGGGCACGCCGCTCCGGTGCGCGACGTACGCAACCTCGGCCTCATGGCCCTCACGCGGGCCGTCGGCGGTCATCTCGGGCAGCGTTACACGATCCGTCGGCCGGGGCGCCGGCGTCGCCATCAGCAGCGTCGGGTCGATCGCATACACGACGTGCGAGGCGAGCAGCACCAGCAGATAGATCGCCAGAACCCAGCGCCAACGCACGCGCCGCTTGGGCTTGGTCCAGTGCTCGACGCCCCGCACCGCCGTCAGCTTCCGCCGCCGATGGTGATCGGCGTCAGCGGACCGACGACCTTCCGCCGGCGGATAGCCGGATTGCCGAGCTGGCCGCACGCGGCCATCGTGCTGCGGCCCTTCGTTCGGCGACGCTTGACGAACACGCCGTGCGAACTCAGGCGATGCACGAACTCTTCAACGTCTTCCTCCTGCGGCGCGGGCCACGGGCTGTCGCGACGCGGGTTGTACGGAATCACGTTTACCATGCACCGCAGCGGCTTCACCCACTCGGCCAACTCGTCGGCGTGCTCCATCGCATCGTTCAATCCCGGGATGAGGACGTACGCGATGAGGTACGGCTTGCCCGTGCCGTTCGGAAAGTCCAGCAATGCTTCGCGGAGCTGGCCCATCGGCATCGCCCGGTTGATGGGCATGATCTGGTTGCGGATGGCGTCGTTGGGCGCGTTCAGGCTGATCGAGACGCCAAGCCGGTGCCAGCCCGGCTGCCGTACGGCCTCGCGTAATCGCTTGAGTCCGTCGAGCCGCCCCACCGTCGACACGGTCACCTTGCTCATCGCCAGCCCGGCGCCCGCCTGATCGGTGAGCACGTTGATCGCCTGCAACACCGCGTCGGTGTTGTCCAAGGGCTCGCCCATGCCCATGAACACGAGGTTGCTCGGCTGCGCCCCGAGCTGGTGCCGCGCCGCGTGCCACTGCCCCACGATCTGCGCGGGCGTCAGTGAGGCCATCAGCCCCATCTGCGCCGTCTCGCAGAAGCCGCAGCCCATCGCGCAGCCCACCTGGCTGCTCACGCACAGCGAGTGCGCCAGCCGGCCCTTGCGACCGATCATCGGGATCACGACCGATTCGGCCTCGAGCTTCACGCCCTGCCGCTCGACGTCGAGCTGCTGAACGAACTTGGTGATGACGCCCTCGGGCGTGTCCTCTCGCTCGCGCCGCACGACCGGACCCACGTGCGGCGTGCCGATCTGCTGGAACACCGGGTCGTCGGTCCGGCCCTCACGCAAGAACGCCTTGTACGCGCGAAGGGCCCATAACCCCCGCCCCTTGACCCGCGGACCCACCGCCTCCACCCACTGCCGGCTGGTGAGCCCGAGGGGGCTGGGCGTGTCGGTCGTCTGTTCGGCTTGGCCGTACATCGCACCGATCGTACGGGCCGCCGGGCCTGCCCGGGCGGAGCTTGTGTGATGATCTGGCTCAGGACATCAAGCGGCGTGAAGTCGCCCTCGGAACCGGTCGAAGTCTGGGCTAGACGCGATTCGCTCGGCGCAGGGGCCGGGCGGTCGCCTCGCCAACGCGGAGGCGCCGATGCCCCATTGCCCACGCCCGGCCCGGTCCGGGTTCACGCTCATCGAGTTACTGGTGGTCATCGGCATCATCGCCGTCATCGCCGCCATCACGGTGCCGGCCATCGCCAGCGCCCGCCAGACGGCCCAGAGCACGGTCACGCTGCAGCGGCTCGGCCAGCTCAGCACCGTCGCCAACCTCTACGCGACCGACCACCGGGACCGCGTCTGGACGGCCCAGAACTGGCTCAAGACCATCGAGGGCGACACCGCGCAGCCGGGCGTGCTCCTCGACGGCGGATACCTCACCGACGACGAGATCTTGGAGTGCGCCGTCAACGGCCGTCGACTCCCCTACCGCGACTCCAGCGGCCACGTCCCGACCCCGCCGCCCGGGCTCTACGACCACGCCGAAGTCGACAGCGACTTTGCCTTCGTGCACCAGGTCGAGGGCGCCCGTCTCGGGCTGCACACGCAGTTTGCCTACCACCGCGACCCAACGGAGCGCGGCTGGAGCGGCGGCGTCTGGCTCGAGGACGAGACCGCACTCGTCAACCTGCCGGGCGTGCCCATCTTCGTCGAAGAGAACCCCGCGTTCTACCACGCCCGCGACGAGATGCTCACCTTCAAGGGGTTCGACCAGCTCGACCGCCGGCACGACGGCGGCGGCACTGGCAAGAGCCTGATGGCCTTCCTCGACGGACACGCCGAGAGCACCGCCCCGCCCGCCGACGATTCGCCCGAGGGCCTGGAGGTCAGCGACCTGACTGCCGCCCACTTCTACCTGAGCGCCCGTGGCGGACGCTGGAGGGCCATGACCCTCAGCAGCGAGTATGAGTACGGCTGGGTCAACGACCCCCGCTAGTCACCCCGACCGACGCGGACCGGGGCATCACGCACCGTGGTGCCAGGCCCGCAGCATCCACACGGTCTTCTCGATGTCATCGCCGATGCCGTCGAGCAGGTTGACCGTCGTGCGGTCGCCGGCGCTCTCGGCGTCGTCGATGACCTCGCGCACCTCCTTGTGGATGGCCAGCAAGTCGGCCACCGTGTGCTCGACCATCCGCTTGTCGTCGGGCGTGCCCTCTTCCTCGGCGATGCGGGTGTGCTCGAGGCATCGTGCGAGCGTGGGGAGCGGCGTCGATTCCTTCGCACGGATGCGTTCGGCCAGCTCGTCGAGGTAGCCCGTCCACGCGGTGTAGATCTTCTCGAACTGCTCGTGCAACTCGAAGAACTGCCGCCCGCGGACGTTCCAGTGGAAGTTCTGGATCTTGTAGCGGAACACCGCCGCATCGGCCACCAGCCGGTTCAGGCCGCTGATGATGGTGGCGTCGATCTCCGTGTTCGTTGCGTCGTGCATGCGTGACTCCAGTTTTCGGGCCCAGCGCTCGCAGGCGACGGGCAATGCCCATCGATCGCGATCGTTCCTCGTGTATCATTTTAGCCGGCAGCCGTTGATACTTGGGGATTCTCACGATGAACAAGACGCTCTACACGCTCTCCGCAGCCGTGATCGCACCCGCCTGCTGGGCCCAGTGCGACTACGCCCCGGCCGACGCCCTCGCAGCCGCCATCGTCGATGATTTCCCGCTGGTCTCGGGCGCCAGCATGCGCTTCGAGGATCCACTGCTTCCGGGTCCGAGCTTCGAGCGCTTCTACGGCGACTACGACCGCGGCACCGTCGTGCCCATCGCCAGCGCCACCAAGTTGCTTTCCGCCATCGTCGTCATGACCTGCGTCGAGCAGGACGGCCTCGACCTGGACGCACCGGTCTCGACCTACCTGCCCGAGTTCTTCGGCACCAAGGGAACGATGACCGTCCGCCAGATGTTCAGCCACACTTCGGGCTTGCCCAGCAACAGCGTGTTCGCCTTCGATCCCGCGATCACGCTCGAACAGGCCGTCACGCGCATCGCGCTGTTTACGCCGCTCGAGGCCACGCCCGGCACCGACTTCTGCTACGGGCAGGTGGGCATGCACGTAGCCGGCCGCGTGTGCGAGGTCGTGAGCGGTACCGACTGGGACACGCTCTTCGCCGAGCGCGTCGCCATGCCGTTGGGTCTCACCGATACCAACTACGACGGGCTCTACGAGACCACCAACCCCCTCATCGCCGGCGGAGCCGAGAGCAGCCTCGAGGACTACTCGCGCGTCATCCGCATGCTCATTGACGGCGGCGTGTATCGCGGCGCTCGGGTCATCGGACAGTCCTCGATCGACGCGATGTTTACCGACCTCACGGCGGGCCTGCCCATCCGTTGCACGCCCGCCTCGCGAACCACCCAGAACTATGGCCTGGGCGCCTGGGTGCTGACGCGCACCGACGGCACGCGCCGCGTCGACAGCCCCGGCGCCTTCGCGTACACGCCCTGGGTCGAACTCGACCAGGCCGGCGACCCGCTGCTCGGCGGCGTGTTCATGATCGAGGACGGCCTCTCGTCGCTCAGCGATCGCATCGACGATCTGCAGGACGCCGCCCTCGACGCCAGGCTCGCGTGCACGCCGTGCCCGGCCGACCTCGACGGCGACGGCGTGCTGACCCTCTTCGACTTCCTGGCCTTCCAGACCGCGTGGACCGCGGGCGACCCCGCCGGCGACTTCGATCGCGACGGCGTGCTCGACCTCTTCGACTTCCTGGCGTATTCCAACGCGTTCGACGACGGCTGCGCTTAACCGTTGCTCGAACGCTGGCGGCGCTTCCTGGGGCCGAAGTCTCCCGCCGCGAGCTGCGCAGCCGTGAAGCTACGCCCCGTCGTGCGCTTGTCCCACGTGCTCGCCGGACCCTTGAAGGCCTCGTAGCTCATCCACAGGTCGAGCCAGTAGCTGCGGAACGCATGGCCGCCCTGGCCGATGCCGAAGCGCTCGTAGTGCTCGGTCACGAGCGCCAGCACACGGCGGTCGTCGCCCTCGAAGCCCAGCACGTTGCGCCCGTGCCGCACGCTCTCGGTGTCCAGCGGTAGGAAGCCATAGCGACCCATGAGCTGCATGACGTTGTGCGCCGCATACGGCCCGATGCCCGGCAGGTCGAGCAGGAAGCGGCGGACCTCGTCGTCGGGCGTGTTCGGATCTTCAAGCCAGGCCTGGGGGATCTCACCCTTGGCGAACAGGCGCGCCAGATCGACGATGCGCTTGTCTCGATACCCCACGCCGCAGCGCGACCGGAGCCACGCGGGCGACTTGCGTGCGAGTTGCTCGGGCGTCGGGAACGCGTGCACGCCGCTGGGCGACGCCTTGCCTACGCGTGCGCACAGGGCGGCGTTCATGTCGATCGTGCCCGTCCACCGCACGTTGCAGCTCGTGACGGTCTTGATGACGTCCTCGAACAGCGAGCCCGAGCGCATGAGCCGGCCCCGGCCGCTAAAACGCCAGCGGTCATCGATGGCATGGAAGGCCGCGACGTCCTCGGCCGATTCGTCGAGCCGCAGCATCCGCGTGATCATCGCGCGGGCCTGCGTGCACTCGCCCCGCGTCAGCGATCGATCCGCCGTCGCCGTTAGGGGCATGCCCACCCGCTGCTGGCGGATGACGAACCGCGCCGGCCCGCTTTCGAGCATGTACGCAGCCGAGTAGGTCGACGCCGCCGGAACCCACTCGTACGGGTCGAGCAGGAAATAGCCATACGAGCACGCATCGCGCGGCAGATCGAAGTCGGCCGGCGCCGCGAGCCTCAGGCGTGTCGCGCGGGATGTCTCCGGAGCACCCGACACCCCTACACCGCCAGCAGACGGTCGAACGGCACCGCGAAGGAGGCGATGTTGACGCACAAGCGATCGGACGCGCGAGCGAACATCGCGTAGTGCTCGTCGAGCTGGGCCTCGATCTCCTCGAGGGTGCGCGGCACCTCGCCAATCACGCGCTTGAGCACCGCCACGTGCCGCGTGATACCGGGACGATCGAACTCGAAGTGGTACTGGAAGCCGTACGTGCGAATGCCGGCCTTGAAGCACTCCACCGGCGTCGTAGCGCTCTTGGCCAGCACGGTCGCCCCGGGCGGGGCCTTCGAGACGTGGTGCTCGTGGCTCTGGAACATGGGCAGCTTCCAAGGCATGCCCGCGAGCATCGTCTCGGTCTGCCCGGGCACCGTCAGCTCGACGGGCTCGAAGCCGAGGGCCATCTGCGGCAGCTTTTCGACCTCGCCGCCCAGCGCCCGAGCGATGAGCTGGTGCCCCATGCACAAGCCGATGACGGGCATCTGCGCCTCGTGGGCCTGGCGGATCAGGTCGAGCGTGCGGGCGATCCAGGGCTCGTCGCCCAGCGGCGACGCCGGGCTGCCCAGCACGACCAGGCCCTGTGCGTTGTCCATGTCGCCGGGCACGGCCGCCTCGCCGTCGCGGTCGATACGGCGGTAGTCGATCTTGAACCCGTGGTCGCGCAGGGTGACCCCCAGGCGGCCCGGGCCGAGGTGCTGTCCGTCCTGAAGAACGATGATGGTGGCCATGGGAGCCGATGTTAGCGTGTGGCGGCACCGTCCGCCCGGAGCGAGCCGCAACGCTCTAGCCTGTCTTGGCCGAGCTACCGCTCGCAGCCGGACCCCAGGCCCAGGAGATCGACGTGAAGAACCGTACCGCTGGACTTATCCGGACCCTTCAAGCCTCCGCGTGCCTCGCCGCCGCCCTCGGCGTGTGCAACGGCACCATGGCGCAGGCGACTTCGCTGACGACCGACCAGGCCGACGTGCAGGCCGCACCGGCGGACATCCGCCAGTCGACGGTCAAGATCTTCACGACCAGCCGCGGACCCGATCTCACCCGTCCCTGGACCCGCCAGCAGCCCAGCGACTCCACGGGCTCGGGGCTCGTCATCGACGGCGGACGCATCCTGACCAACGCCCACGTCGTCGAGTACGGCCAGCAGATCTTCGTGCAGCCCTACCTCACGAGCCAGCGCCTGGCGGCCCGCGTCGTCGCGCGCAACACCGGCATCGACCTGGCCTTGCTCGAACTCGAGGACCAGGACGCCATCGACGGTGTGCCCATGGCCGAGCTCAGCGACGCCCTGCCCGACATTGGCGACAAGGCCAACGCGCTGGGCTATCCGATGGGCGGCGAAGAACTCTCGATCACCGAGGGCATCGTCTCGCGCATCGAGTTCGTCGGCTATCAGGCCGGCACGCTCGGCCTGCGCATCCAGGTCGACGCCGCGCTCAACCCCGGCAACTCGGGCGGACCCGTCACCGTCGACGGCGAGGTCATCGGGCTGACCTTCAGCGGCATCTCGCAGGCCGACAACATCGGCTACATCATCCCCAACGAAGAGATCCGCTTGTTCCTGAGCGACATCGAAGACGGCGAGGTCGACGGCCGGCCCTTCCTGCGCGAAACCTTCGACAACACGCGCAACCCCGGCGTCCGCGCCAAGCTGGGCCTGACGCCACAGCTCGAGGGCATGGTCGTGGCCGGCGCCGTCGAGGGCAACCCGCTGCAATCGTGGGACGTCGTCACGAGCATCGCCGGCCGCAGCGTCGACAGCCAGGGCCTGGTCAGCGTCACCGACGACCTTCGGCTCTACTTCGAGTACTTCGTGCACCACGGCCTGAACGACGACGACACCGTGACGCTCGGCGTGCTGCGCGACGGCGAAGAGATCGAGGTCCGCTCGCCCGTCGTGCGCGGCGACGATGACTTCTTCGACGCGCTCGACAACACCTACCCCAGCTACATGGTCTTCGGCCCGCTCGTCTTCACGCCCGTCTACCAGGCCCACGTCTACGGGCTCGACCTCGATCGCATGGCCGCCCGCCGCAGCCCGCTCGTCAAGCGTGCCTTCACCGGCAAGGACGAAGAGGCCGAGGTGCAGCAGTACGTCATCCTCGCCGGCGGCATGCTCAACCATCGGGTCAACCTCGCCTACGAAGTGCCGCCCTTCTCGACGCTCAAGAGCATCAACGACACCACCATCACCAGCCTGGAGCATTGCATCACCACGCTCAAGGAACTGGCCGGCTCGTCCGAAGAGTTCATCACGTTCGAGTTCTACGACCGCGGCGCCGATCGCCTCGTCTACAAGCGCACCGACCTGCTGCGTTCCATCGAGGACGTCCTCAACGAGAACGGCATCCGCCGCCCGATCTCGAGCGACCTGGAAGACCTCTGGCCCGACCTCGGCGAGTAACGCCGCTCACGCGTAGAGCGCGACGGTCGCGTCGTGCGGGCCGAGGTAGTCCTGGCGGAACAACATCCGCCCGCTGGCCCGCTGCGCCCACTTGAAGACGTGGCCGCTGTTGAACCGGTTGGCCGGCCCGGTCGACTCGCGCCGCTTCCGACCCGCCGAGCTCAGGAAGTTGAACGCCAGCACCGAGCCCGCACGCCCGTGCAGCGCATCCCACGCGCGGTCGAGCACCGCAAGGGCCGTGCGCTCGTCGAGCGTATTGAGCGAACCACTGAAGATGATCTGGTTCACGCCCCGCTCGTGCACCAGCCTCGCGAACAAGCCGGCATCGCGCACGAAGTCGGCGGTTTCCCAGTGACTACCCGGAAATCGCTCGCGCACCGATTCGACGAGCTCCGTAATTCCCTCGACGCCGACATACCGGGCGGGCTCTTGCTTCGCCGCCCGCAGGAACTGGAGCAAGTCGCCCCGGCCTGCGCCCAGATCGGCCAGCACGGCACCCTTCGGCCGGCAGACCTCTGCCAGCACCTTGAACCGCGTGACCTGATACTCCTGGCTGCGCCACAACAGCGCTTCGAAACCCGGGCCGTGGGCACGAACCGCCTCGCGGTACGGCTCAAGATACCCCGGGTCGGGCTGGTCGGTATTGCTGGCCATGCGCAGGGTCGGACTAGCCGAAGCGGACCATGCGGGCGAACTGCTCGTACCGCTCGTCAAGCTGGGTCGGCTCCAAACTCGCCAAACGATCGAGGCTGAACGACTCGATGTTGAAGCTTGCGACGATGGTGCCGTGCGCCACAGCGCGGTGGATGGCGCCAAACGAGGTCGGGTCGGTGCCGTCGTCGCCCTCGCGCGCCAGAGAGCCCATCATGCCGCCGGCGAAGCTATCGCCCGCCCCGGTGGGGTCGACGACCTCTTCGGTCGGGTAGGCCGGGAGCGCCGCGATGCCGTCCCGATGCACGATGATGCAGCCGTGCTCGCCCTTCTTGACGACCACGAACTTGGGGCCCATGTCCAGGATGTGCCGGGCCGCGGCCACCGTGTTCCTCTTTCCAGTCAGCTGCTCGGCTTCCTCGAAGTTCAAGACCAACCCGTCGATCTTTTCGCAGAGCTGCATGAGCTCGGGCTTGGCGGTATCGATCCACAAGTCCATCGTGTCGGCGACGGCAAGCTTGCGATCGCTCAGCTGCTCGAGCAAGCCAAGCTGCACGGCCGGGTGCGTGTTGGCGAGGAACACGTACTTGCTATCGCGGAACTGCTCGGGGACCATGGGCGGCTCCTCGGCCACCACGCCAAGGTCGGTGTACAGCGTCTCGCGCTGGTCCATGTTGTCCAGATACTTGCCGCCCCAGCGGAACGTCTTGGAGCCCTTGCGGACCTCGAGCCCACCGTGATCCACACCCGCGAACCGCTCCATCGTCTTGCGGAGCTCGTCGGGGAAGTCTTCGCCCACGACCGCGACGACCCGCACGGGCTGGCAATAGAACGAGGCGGCCGCCGCGAAGTACGTACACGACCCGCCCAGTACGTTCTCCCGATGGCCGTGATCGGGCGTGTAGACGGTGTCGATTCCAACGGTTCCGGTGACGATCAAGGGCATAGCCGGAGCATAGGGCGAGCCACTGACGAAACCACGCCAACGCTGCCGCGCTTGGGAAACTCCGCCGCCCGGGTCCGGACCGCTACGCTCGCCCGCCATGGCCCCCGCCGCTCCGCCAGCAACAACCGCCACAAGCCCCGCCGCGGGCGTCGGCTTCGGCCTCATTGCCTACGTCTGGTGGGGCAGCGTGGTACCAATCTACATCAACGCGCTCACTCGCGACGAGTGGGCGACGTCGGCCATCGAGCTCGTCGCCCAGCGCGTGATCTTCGGCATCCCCGTCTTGCTCCTGCTGCTCGCCGCCACCCGTAGGCTCTCCGAGCTCAAGGCCGCGCTGACCGAAGCCTCTCGATTCCGAGCGTTGCTGCTCAGCGCCGTGCTCATCGCGATCAACTGGTTCGCGTTCATCTACTCCGTCGCCACCGAACGGCTCATCGACGCGAGCCTGGGCTACTACATCACGCCGCTGGTCTCGATCGCACTGGGGGTCGTGCTTCTAGGTGAGCGGCCCCGCAAGCCGCAGGTCGTCGCGATCCTCCTGGCGCTTGCCTCGGTCGTGGTGCTCACGATCGATCGCGGCGGCCTGCCGTGGATCGCCGTCACGCTCGCGCTGAGCTTCGGGTTCTACGGCCTCGTCCGCAAGCGCGCCCACACCAAGGCGGCGCCCGGATTGTGTGTCGAGATGATCGTCATGCTGCCCGCGGCCGTCGGCATCTACGCCTGGCTCTTCGCCAACGGCACCGAGCAAATCACCGAGGGCCCGCCGCTGCGCACCACGTTTATGCTGCTGGGCGGCGTCATGGTGACCGTGCCGCTCGTCGCGTTCGCCGCCGCGGCGCACCGGCTGCGCCTCGCCACGCTGGGCATGCTGCAATACCTCGCACCAACAGGCCAGTTCGTGCTGGCCATCATCTACGGACAAGAGCTCGACGCCGTCACGCTCGCCGCGTTCGGCCTCATCTGGACGGCGCTCGTGCTCTACAGCGTCGACGCGTGGCGATGGGGGCAGAAGAACCGCAAGCCTGCCCGATGACGCTCAGCGGGAGGCGTTCCGCGTCTCGGCCCGCATGAAGCTCTGGTACGCCACGTCCATCGCTCGCCGGTAGATCCATGCCCGCTCGAACGCCTGCGGCTCACGCTCGCCCTCGGCGAGGCTCTGCTCGAGGCGGTCCGCGACGCGCGGGTCCAGTTGGTCGCGGCCGAGCAGCAGCATCGACTCGATCGTCACCTCGTAGATCGCGGCACACCCGGCGTGCTGGCCCGCGTTGAACAGCGGCACACCGCGGTCGATCGCCAACTCGTACAGCCGGGCCGCACGGGCGTTGAACGACTGCGCCGACGTACG
Source organism: Phycisphaerales bacterium (assembly GCA_040217175.1). NCBI lineage: Bacteria > Pseudomonadati > Planctomycetota > Phycisphaerae > Phycisphaerales > Phycisphaerales bacterium. The sequence continues at coordinate 888,541 of JAVJNT010000002.1, forward strand.
CTCGACCTCACGCGTCGAGGGCAGCAACACCGCATCGATCAGGTGCACGACGCCGTTGCCCGCCTGGATGTCGCTCGCGATGATCGACGAGCCGTTGACCTGCAGCGTGCCCTGGTCGATGCCAAAGCCGATGACTTCACCCGCCAGCGTCTGCGTCTTGCCAGCGCCCAGCAAGTCACGGGCCTCCAACCGACCCGGCACGACATGCAACGCGAGGACGCCAACGAGCTGCTGGCGGTTCTCCGGCTCCAACAATGCCTCGACCGCGCCGTCTGGCAGCGTTGCAAACGCGCTGTTCACGGGCGCAAAGACCGTCCAAGGCCCGTTCTCCGGGCCAAGCTGGTCGGCCAGCCCCGCGGCCTTCACGGCCGCCACGAGCGTGCTGAGGTCGGCGGTCTCCGAGGCTAGCGCCGTGATCGAGCGGAGCTCGGGCATCAGCACGCCGTCGACCACGTGCACCACGCCGCCATCGAACGGCACATCGGTCGCGACAAGCCCAGCCTCGCCCACCGTCGCGCCGCCCTCGGCGCCGACGGCCACGCTCTGGCCGTTGAGCGTCTCGATCGATCGCCGCGACAAGACCTCCGACGAAGACAGCGTGCCCGCCGCCACGTGGTAACTCAAGATAGCCCGCAGCGTGTCGCGCGCCTCGGGCTTCAGCAACGCCTCGACCTGCTCGGGTGGCAGCGCCGCAAAGGCGTCGTTCGTCGGCGCGAAGATCGTCACCGGTTCATCGGGCAGCGTGAGCTCCGCGGCCTCGACCAACTGCAGCAACGTCGTCAAGCCAGCCTGCGTCGCAACGGAACCAAGGTCCCGATCGCCCTCGGTACGAGAGGCCTGCAAGTCGGCGCCGTAGGCGCGGATCGAGCGTACCTCGAGCTGGAACGGGCCGGGATTCTTGTCCGAGAGCGACACGCCGATCGACTCGATGTTCGTCGGCGTGATCTCGGGAGCGCCCGGCACCAGTCGGCCGAACGAGTAGAGCCGGAAGTCGTCGAGCGGCAGGCGGATGGTCTCCCACTTTCCCTCGGTCGTCTGGAAGTCCTGCTGGTACGCGCCGGCCATCATCCGCACGTTCGACAGGCGAACGTCAAACTTGTACGTCCGACCATCGCCGCGCACCTCGAGTTCGATGCCCTCGGCCCCGCGAAAGTCGGCGCCGTCCACGGCCGTCCGCGCCTGGCTGAAGCCGCCGTTGTTCTCCAGGCTCAGGTCGCCACTGAATCGCATGATGCCCGTCTGCGGCGAAGAGACGCGTCCAGTCGACAGGCCGCCCATCACGCCGTCGACGACCGTCCGCCACCCATCCACGCCGCGATCGAACTCCATGTCGAAGTCCTGCGCCGTCGCCGATGCCGACGACACGCCAAGGGCCACGATCCCCGAAGCAAGCAACCTGTTCATCCCACAACACTCCCGTCTGGTGAGCCGCCGAGTCCCCACAAGGGCATCGGCGCTGCACGGGAGTGTCGGCAATCCCGGGACCGGCATCTCCCTGAGAAAGCGATGCCACGGGACAATGGGTTCGCGATAAGGGAATGTATATAGATGGGGCCATCCGCCGCCGCGATGCGCATCAGGCAAGACGGCGCGCGTGAACGGCAGGGCACGGCCAGAACGGCCGGCCTGAAAGTACCCCCCACAGGACTCGAACCTGTAACCCGCTGATTAAGAGTCAGCTGCTCTACCGATTGAGCTAGGGAGGCGTGGTTGGCGTTATTGTACCACGCGAATCGCGGCCGGCCGCCCCACACAGGCCGTCTCCATCAGGATTTCCCCGAGAAACTGCGCCCAAGACGCAACGCTCACGCCAAAAAGCTAGTAAGGCTTTACTAGTAACGCCCGCCGCGGGATACGGGCGATGGAGGTGGCAACATGATCCGCACAACGAACTTGCGAAAGGGCCTGGCGGCCATCGCGGCGATCGTGCCGCTGGCACTCATGGGCGGCTGCTCGAACGGAACCCAGGGCGCACTCTCTGGCGCAGCCCTCGGCAGCCTGGCCGGCCTGGGCATCGGCTCGGTCACCGGCGACCGCAGCGACGCCGTCACCATCGGCGCCATCCTCGGCGGCGTCGGCGGCGCCATCATCGGCGACCAGAACGCCCGATCAGCCTACCGGCGCGGGCCTTCCCCGGTCGTGTACTCCAGCGATCCGGTCTACGTCGACCGCTCGGTGTACGTCGAGTCGCCCCCGCCGGCCTACTTCAAGAGCTGGGGCGGGAGCGGCCACTACCACCATCAGCGGCACTACTACCGCCACCACGCCCCGCGATACCAAACCCCTCGGTACCACGCGCCCCGGTACCAAGCGCCTCGGTACTACGGGCGTCGGTACGACGACTACTGCCGCTGATCACGAGACCTCGTGCTCGGGCTTCATCGCCTCGGCGATGTTCCGCAGCGTGTCGGCCCACAAGCCCGCCTCGTCGCGCAGGTCTTCCTCGAGCAGGTCGGCCACGGTGACGAGGTCTTCGTCGCCGACGGCCCGCTTGAGATCATCGAGTTGCCGCGCGAGCGCCTCGGACCGCGCGTCGAGCGCACCCTCGGCCGCATACTGCGAGAGCGGCATGCCGACCGCCGCCCCGCCCTGCACGACCGCCTGCCGGACGGCCTGCCACGTCGAGAGGAGCTGCGCGAGCGCCTGCATCGCCTGATTCATCTCGCCGCGGTGGATCATCTCGGCGCAGGCCGCATGCTCCTCCTTCGCGCCGTCCATCGCGTCGGCCGCATCGAACAGCGTGACGCGAACCAGCGAGGCCGGGTCAGTCGAGATCATCTCGAGTACGCCGGCTTCCATTGGTTCCTCGCTGGGCTCTCCGAGCCGATCGCCCGTCACCGGCTCTCCGTCCTGCAAGACCTCGACGACGATCCGGCCCCGGCTTCGCGCACGCTCGGCTCCGGCCTCGAGGGCGGCGGCCAGCGTGGGTCGGTCGATCGCCAGGTCTTCACCGTCGAGCGTGGCCTTCATCGCAGCACTCCTTACAGATCAAGGTCGGCCACGACGGGCGCGTGGTCGGAGATGCCATCGGCAGCTTCGCGGTCGATCCAGCAATCCTTCATGGCCTTTTTCGCCGCCCGGTTCGCCAGCAGATAGTCGATCCGCCAGCCCCGATCGAGCGCCCGGGCCTGCCCGCGGTTGCTCCACCAGCTATACGGGCCGTCCACGTCGCCATGCTTCTCGCGGATGACGTCGTGCCACCCCGCGTCGAAGAGCCCCCCCACCCACTCGCGCTCGTGCGGCAGGAAGCCGCTGGTCTTCTGGTTGCTCCGCCAGTGGAAGATGTCCCGCTCGGTGTGCGCCACGTTGAAGTCGCCACCCAGCAGCACGGGCGTCCGCTTGCGCCGCAGCGGCTCCACCCACTGGCTGAACTCGGGCATCCACCGTTCCTTGATCGCCTGCCGATGCTCGCCAGAAGAGCCCGAGGGCAGGTACACGCTGGCGACCACCAGCCCGCCCACGCTTGCCGAGATCAGCCGGCCCTCTTCATCGCCGTCGCTGTGGCCATCGTGCAATCCATACTTGACGCGCTTTGGCTCGTTCTTGCTGAGCAGCGCCGTCCCCGAATACCCCTTGCGCGCCGCCGGGTTCCAGACGACGTGGTACTTGCCCGCGTGGATCAGCGGCTCGGGCGCCTGCTCGCGAAGCGCACGCACCTCTTGCAAGAGCACCACGTCGGCATCGATCTCGTCGAGCCGATCACCCAGGCCCTTCTTCCAGGCCGAGCGGATGCCATTGATGTTCCAGGTCAGGATGCGCACGTGCGAGTGTAAACACGCGATGACACCGAGCCAACGCTCGCTCATGGAGCCTTCCATCGTCGAAGCGATCTCGCCGAAGGGACGCGCAACGGATGGAGCGGGTCACCGGTCCGAGCCGTGCCCAGGCACCACAACGGTCGGCCTTCGAGCAGCCTCAAGCTCGATGAAGGCCGACGACGTCGCCAGCGGTCGACCGATGCGCCCCAACCCACGATCACGCGGTCGGCCTCATCGAGCGCAGCCTCGACGTAGCGAGCGTTGTCGGGCCTTCGCAGTCCCCAGATTCAACCAGGTCGGCGGGATTGGTCGCACGGAACGCGTAGAGGTTGACGACCACGATGCGGCCGACGCCCTTGCACGCCGAGGCACTGAATCCTCGCACGCGTCGGAGGGTCTGGTCATCGCTGTTCGCATCGGCCGTACTGGGATTCAGCATGACCCACGCGACCGTCTTGCTGGCCGCCGGATCGACGATCCGATCGAGCCGGTAGCGATACCGACCGCAACGCGAGAACACCGCCGACATGCGCGAGGCTAGGCGGGCTCCGGGCCGTCGAGTCCGAGCGACTTCATCTTCTTATAGAGCGTGGTGCGGTTGATCGCCAGGTCGTCGGCCGTCGCCTGCCGGTTCCAGTCGTTCGCCTTCAGCGCCCGAAGGATGATCCGCTTCTCCGGCTCGCGCATCGCGTCGGCCAGCGGCATGGGCGTCCACGGCGCCTCGGCCTCGGGCTCGGCCGGCCGCATCGACGCGGGCATCAGCGGCCCCGCCACGTTCTCGATGACCTGCGGCGGCAGGTCGTGCAGCGCGATGGTCGGCGTCCGCGTCAGCACGGCGGCGCGCTCGACGATGTTCTGCAGTTCCCGCACGTTGCCCGGATAGCCGTAGCGACGCAGGGCATCTAGCGCCTCGTCGCTGAAGCCCAGCAGTGCCTTGCCGAGCTCCTCGGCGTGCTGCTTCAGGAAGTGCTCGGCCAGCATCGGGACGTCGTTCACGCGGTCCCGCAGCGGCGGGATCTCGATCTTCACGACGTTGATGCGGTAGTACAGGTCTTGGCGGAACTTGCCCTCGGCCACCAGCGCCTCCAGGTCCTGGTTGCTCGCCAGCACCACGCGCGTGTCGACCTCGATCGTCTCGTTGCTGCCCACCGGCTCGAACCGACGCTCCTGCAGCACCCGCAGCAGCTTGAGCTGCATGGCCGGGCTCGCGCTGTTGATCTCGTCGAGGAAGAGCGTGCCGCCGTCCGCCGCCAGGAATCGCCCGGCCTTGTCCGCGTGCGCACCCGTGAAGGCGCCCTTGACGTGGCCGAAGAGCTCGCTCTCCAGCAGCGTCTCGGGAATCGAGCCACACGAGATCTCGACGAACGCCTCGTTCCGCCTCGGGCTGTTCTGGTGGATGGCGCGCGCGATCAGGCTCTTGCCCACGCCGCTCTCGCCGGTCATGAGCACGGTCGTCCGGCTCGGCGCAACGGCCTCGATCAGCTCGAAGATGCGCTGCACGCGATGGTCGCGTCCCACGATGCCCTCGAGCCCGTAGCGACCGGCGAGCTGCTGCTTCAGCCGGCGGTTCTCGCTCAGCAGCTTGTGCTGACCCAGTGCGCGTTCGAGCGAAACACGGAGCTCGCTATCGACCACCGGCTTGGTAAGGTAATCGCTAGCGCCCAGCCGCAGCGCTTCCACGGCCGACTCGATGGTGCCGTAGCCGGTCAGCATGATGACCGCCGCGTCGTGCTCCTTCTGGATGTGGGCGAGCAGGTCCATCCCGCCCATCCCGGGCATCGACACGTCGCAGATCGCCAGGTCGAAAGGGTGCGGCACGCGGCTCGGGCCGTCGGTGTGCTGCTCGGCCTCGGCCAGCGCCTCCATCGCCTCGGCGGCGTCGAACGCCGTCGCCGCCTCGTACCCCTCGCGCACGAGAAACTCGGCCAGGCTCTCGGCGATGATCGGATCGTCGTCGATCACCAGCACCTTGTGCGTGCCGGTGGACTTCGTGCTCGGCGCTGACGCGACTTCGGTGGGCATCGCGCTACCCGATGCTCTGGGCGCCGCGGTCCTGCGGCACGGGATAGCGGGCCCGCAGCACGGCGCCGCCCTCGCGGCTGGGCGTCAGCTCGAGCGTGCCGCCCATGTCGCGCGCCACCTCGGCGCTGATGGCAAGCCCGAGCCCGAAGCCCTTGCGCTTGCTCGTCACCCCCGGCTCGAACAGCTTGCCCGGCGAGAGCGAGAGATCAAGACCCGGCCCCGTGTCGCGGATCTCCAGAACGACCTGCGGTCCGTCGGCCTCGTCGTCCTCGATCCGCAGCGAGAGCGTGACCGTGCCCGGCTTGCCCGATCGGTCGACCGCCTCGATGGCGTTGCGCAGGCCGTTCAAGATCAGCGGATACACCGGCCCCGCCGCGATGGACTGCACGTCGGCCTCGAGCTGGCCCTCTAGGCGGGCCAGGGCTTCGCCTGCCGCCGGACCGACCACGGCCAACGCATGCTCGGCCGCCTCGGCCAGCGAGATCGGCTCCCCGCGGGCGATCGTCGGCGAGCCCGGCCCGCCCGGGGCTCCGCTCAGCGTGGCATGAAGGATGTCGCACATCCGCTCCATCGCCTGGTAGGCCGTGTTCACGTGCTGACGCACGCCGTCGAGCTCCTGCGCTGCCGACGCGGTCAGTTCTGCATCGAGCGACTGGCGCGCGAGCGCGAGCTGCCGCATCGACCCGTCCAGCAGGTTGTTCAGGTCGTGGGCCAGGCTCGTCAGCTTGTCGGCCACGGGGACCATGCCCGGCACGCTCGGCGAGGGCCGACCAGCCGCTCCGTCGCCCCGACCAGGGCCGTTGTTGTCTCGATGTTGCTCCATCGCATCGGTCATCGGCCCACATGCGGGCCCGGCTGTGTTGCTTCTGTGCAACACCTTCGGGCCAAGCATTCTCGGACGTTGAATACCGGCAACATCCCGACCACACGCGCAAAAAGTGCGCGTATCGCCTATGCGACGCCCAAGGCCTCGGCGTCGCGATCGCTCAGCATGCCGCCGTCGGATCGCTCCTTCACCGTGCCGTCGCGCTTCCACGACCGCTCGCACCGGACCTCGCTCCGCTTGTCGGCGACCGAGATCTCGCCCGAGCCGACCTCGACCTTGCTCACGCCCAGCAGGTCGGCCAGGTCCGTCGGCTCGAAGCCCCCGAGCAGGCCGTCCGGGCTGGGCAGCGTGACCCAGGCGTCCAACGGATTGTCGATGTCCATGCCGCCCTCGCTCGCCGAGCCGCGGGCGACCTCGATGGCCGCCAGCGCCTGGTCGCGCAGGTCCATGACCTTCGCCCAGCGGTCGTCGGCGGCGATGCCACTCGCGGGCAGGGCGGTCTCCAGGTGCACGCACGTCTCGACGTCGTCGGCCCCCACCCGGTGCAGGGCGCGGAACGCCTCGTCGGCCGTATGCGGCAGGATGGGTGCCAGCAGGCGGCACAGCCCGTCGGCGATGCGGTGCAGGGCCGTCTGCGTGCGCCGGCGGCGGGCGTTGCCCGCCTTATCGCAGTACAGCCGGTCCTTGATGGCCGCGAGGTACACCGCGCTCATCGTGTCGTTGCAGAAGGCGTACAGCTTCGCATGGGCCGTGCGGAACTCGTACTTCTCGTACGCCGCCAGCACGTCCTCGCTGAGCGCGTCGAACCGCGACAACGCCCACGCGTCGATGCTCGTCGGCTCGATGCCCGCCAGGTCGACCGCGTCGCCCGCCTCGAAGTCGCCGAGGTTGCCGAGCATGAACCGCAGCGTGTTGCGCACCTTGCGGTAGGCCTCGCCGGCGATGCCGAAGAACTCGTCGTCGACCTTGGCGTCGTTCTCGTAGCTGAGCGAGGCCACCCACCACCGCAGCACGTCGCAGCCGTACTTGGTGAACAGCGCCTCGATCGTGTCGCCCCGGCTCTTGCTGAGCTTCTGGCCGTCCTTGTCGACCATGAAGCCGTGCGTGACGACCGCCTTGTAGGGCGGCTTGCCCGTCGACCCAAGCGCACACGCCAGGCTCGACTGGAACCATCCGCGGTGCTGGTCGCTGCCCTCCAGGTACAGCTCGCTGGGGAACACGCCTTGGCGATGCCGCATCACGGCGTTCCACGTCGCGCCGCTCTCGAACCACACGTCGAGGATGTCCTCGCCCTTGCGCAGCTCGCTCTTGCTCAGGCCCTTCAGCTCGTCGGGCAGGTCGGCGTCGTCGGCCGGGTTCCAGTTCGCCAGCAGCTCGCCGGGACTCTCGGTAAACCACGCGTCGCTGCCGCGCTCGCCGAACACGCGCGCCATCTCGCGCACCAGGCTGGGCGTGAACACCGCCGTGCCGTCCTTCGCATGGAACGCCGGGATCGGCAACCCCCACGCCCGCTGGCGGCTGATGCACCAGTCGGGCCGGCTGTCGAGCATGCCCCGCAATCGGTTCCGCGCCCAGGCGGGGTGGAAGTCGACGCTCTGCGGATTGTCCGCGCCGACCCAGTGCAGCGAACGCTCGCGCAGGGACTTGGCCTCATCGCCATCGACGGTGAACTCGCCGTCGATGCTCACGAACCACTGCTCGGTGCTGCGGAAGATCACCGGCGTTTTGCTCCGCCAGTCGTGCGGGTAGCTGTGCATGAACTTCGAGCTATGGAACAGGTGCCCGCTGTCGCGCAGCCTGTCGGTGATGGCGTCGTTGGCCTTCCAGATGTGCTCGCCCGCGAGCCACTCGGGCGTCGTGTCGTCGTACGTGCCGTTGCCCTGCACCGGGCAGTAGATCGGCAACCCCACGCGCTTGCCCGTGTCGTAGTCCTCGGCGCCGTGGCCCGGCGCTGTGTGCACCAGGCCCGTGCCGTCCTCGAGCGTGACGTACTCGGCGTCGTAGATCGTCCAGCACGCGTCCTTGCACTCGGCGCCCTGGCCCTTGGGCGTAAATTCCAGGAATGGGTGGCGATACTTCAGGCCGACCAGCGACGAGCCGGTCGTCTTCGCCAGCACGTGCACGTCCTCGGCGTTGCCCATCTTGGCGACCGTCTCGAGCAGCGCCTCGGCGACGACCGTGAGATTGCCATCGATGCGCGCCAGCACGTACTCAAACTTCTTGCCCACCGCCACGGCCAGGTTCGCCGGCAGCGTCCAGGGCGTCGTCGTCCAGATCATGAAGCTGGGCATCTGGCCCGGCCGCTCGGCATCGGGGATGCCGAAGGCGTCGTAGACCTTCTCCTTGTCAGCCGCCTCGAAGTCGACGTAGATCGACGTGTCCTCGCGGTCCATGTACTCCAGCTCGGCCTCGGCCAACGCCGTCTCGTTGGCGATCGACCAGTGCACCGGCTTGAGGGCGCGATACACCAAGCCGCGCTCGCACAGGTCGGCCAGCACCTCGGTCACGGCCTTCTCGAACTCGGGCTGGATGGTCAGGTACGGGTTGTCGTAGTCGGCCATCGTGAGCAGGCGGATCATCTGCCCGCTCTGCAGCTCGACGTACTTCTTGGCATACTGCTCGCACTCGGCGCGCACGCGCGCTCGCCGCTCCCAGGCGTCGAGCCCGTCGAGATCCTTGATCTTCTTGCTCTTGACCAGCTCGCCCATCACCTTGTGCTCGATGGGCAGGCCGTGGCAGTCCCACCCCGGCACGAACGGGCAGTCCTTGCCCATGAGCGTCTGGCTGCGGACGACGAAGTCCTTGAGCGTCTTGTTGGTCAGGTGGCCCAGGTGGATCGAGCCGTTGGCGTAGGGCGGGCCGTCGTGGAAGGCAAAGTCGGGCGCGTCCTTCCGCCGCTCCCGCAGCTTCTGGTAGATGCCGGCCTTGCCCCACCGCTCGATGCTCGCCGGCTCGTTGTTCACCAGCCCCGCGCGCATCGGAAAGTCGGTCTGCGGCAGGTTCAGGCTCTGTCGGTATCGGTTCTTTTCCTGCTTGCGGTCGGGCTTCTTGTCTTGGTGCTGGGTCTTGGTCGTGTCCGGCATGGCGCTGACGCTCCGCGAAGGGCCGACGGCGATCGAGCAGACGCCCGGTCGGCGGTGAACGAGGCCCGGTGCTGGGCCGGGCCCGGTCTTGGGCTTGGATGGTACGGGTGCGGACCGGTCGGCCCGCGGCAAGGCGAGTGCGGCTCTGGCCCCTCAGCGGGGCGACGTAATTCGGCGCGCAGCCAGCATGCACCATCGTAGCAGCGGCCTGTCGCTTATGGCGGGCTGCTCGATCGTGCGTCGATACGGAAATCCGCCACCCCCCACCGCCGGGGGACCGCTATCTTTCGGACCCGCAGGTCCGCGTTTGGCATCGTCGAAGGAGCCCATGGCCGACCCCATCCGCCCATCCTTGCGCCCAGCCGCAGATGCGAGCGGCAGCGACGGCCCGAGCCTGGAGGCGCTCAGCGAGCTCGGCCGCTCCGAGGGACTCCGCAAGGTCCGGTGGCTGCCCGCCAGCCTCCGCGCCATGGCGCTCGGCGAGGCCCTGCCCTGGCTCGAGGGCAACGACCGCATGCGGGCGGCGGCATGGCTCGTCCGCAGGGCCGCGCACGGCGATCGACTCGCGGGCATCGCATCCCTCGCGACCAAGGCCGGCCACCTCGTCTTCGGCGGCACGAGCGTGCCGGCCAGCCAGGAGGCCCTCTTCCAGCTCACGCGGAATTGGCAGGCCCTGCCCGAGTCGCTCCGAGGCCGCGCCCTCGACGCCGCCGGGCCCGCCCGCTGGCTGCGGGCCCTCGACCGCGCTGCCCGCATGGACGACCCGCGGGCCCGGGCCTCGGCGGCCGAGCTGGCCGGGCTCGTCGGCGGTCGGCTGGGCTCGCTCCAGGCCCTCCGCTTGGCCGGCCCCATGCTGGCCGACGAGGACCGCGGCGTGGCGATGGCGGCCGAGCGAGCGCTCGTCCGCGCGACGGGCCGGGCCGCTGAGATCGACCTGGCCAGCCTGCACGCGCGCGAGGGCGACGCCGAGCCCGACCTCGGCGATCTGCCAGCGGAAGTTGCGACCGTCCAGGGCGTCGAGGAGGTCATCGCCCAGGCCGTCATCCACTTCGACGAGCACCGCCGCTTCGGCGTGCTGCTGGCCGCCCTCGCGATCTTGACCGAGGCCAGCGCCTCGGCCGGCCGTCGCGGCATCGGTTCGCCGCTGGCGAATTGGCTCGCCACCCGCCCAAGCAACGCCCGCGGCGGCAACGCCGGCGCCCACGGCGCGCTCCGCACCGTCCTGCGAAAGGCCGACCTCCCGCTCGCGCGCCAACGCGCGCTGTCGTGGATCGTCGTCGACCACCTGGCCCAGGCCGCCGGCGACCGCCTCAGCCGCGCGAACACGCCAGCCGAACACGAGGCGGTGCTGCACCGTGCGTTCCTGACGCGCCGGCGGCTGCGCGCCAGCCGCGTCGCGGGCATGCAGGCGCGGCCGCGCATGCGTCAGGCTGTTGGGCAGGCGGTCGGCGAGGTCGAGCCGAAGCAGCCCGACATCGACGCGTCGACCACGCCGCCCATCGACTGGCCCGAGGCCTGCCCCGTGCCGGGCGAGACGACCATCGAGCGGCTCGACGCCCGCGCCCGCGCTGGCCTGGCCGAATGGATGGCGGCGCTCCAGCTCGATCGCCAGGTCCGCGCGCGCGTGCTCACGCCCCGCCTGAACGACGACGACGCCCGCGTGCGGTACTCGCTCACGCGCTTCGCGCCGCCCACGATCATCGAAGACCTGGCCTACGACGCCGATGGCTCGGTCGCGCGGTCGGCGGTGCTCAACCTCAGCCGCCTGGGCGAGCCGCTCGAGGCCGTGCCCGCGGCGACGCAGCCCGTCGACGCCTGGATGGCCGCCCTCGACCGCCACCCCGACGAGGTCGTCCGCATGATCGGCCAGCAGGAGCTCGCCCGCGCCGGCAAGCGCGGCGCCGATGCCTTGGCCGCGTGCTCGGCCCGCGCCGCGCTCAAGCGCACCGATGCGCGCGGCAAGTGGCTCCTGGTGGCGCTCGAGTCCGAAGACCCCGCCCGGCAGATCGAGGCCATGACGCTCGCCCGCCGCCTGCGCCTGCCCGCGAAGCACGAGGGCGTGCGCGACGCGCTGCTCGCGGCAGTCATGATCGCCGGGCCCGCCAGCGGGCTGGCCGAAGACGACGAGCGCCAGCGCGTCGCGGCGTCGGCCGTCCGCGCGCTCTCGATCGCGCCCGGCCGCGAGGTCAGCAAGGCCATCGAGGCCGCGTGCCGCTACCCGGCCGCCCGCGTGCGCGCCAACGCGGTCGAGGCCATCGACGATCGCCGCCGCCGCGGATTGATCGAAGCGCCGGCCGACCGCTTCGTCGAGCTGACCGGCGACGAGCACCAGCGCGTGCGCGCCAACGCCGTGCGCGCCGGGCTCATCGGCGTCGAGCGCAAGCCCGACCGCGCCGCCCGGCAGGCCAGCGAGGCGGCCCTGCGCACCATGCTGGGCGACGAGCGGGCCGCCCACCGCGTGTCGGGTCTCTGGGTTGCCTCCCGCGTGCTGCGGCGCGGGCCCGAACTCTCGCTGGGCCGGCGCTGGACCGAGCTGGCCGCCGTCATCGCCGACATGGCGCGCCACGACGCCGACCCCGGCGCACGAGCGCGCGCGGCCGCGTGCCTGGGCAGCCTCGAAGCCGAAGCGCGCCAGCGATGGCAGCGCGGCGCGAGCCGCACCGGCAACGGCAAGCGTCAGAAGGGAGCGGTGGCATGAAGCGGTTGTGCGTCCTCATCGTGCTGCTGATCCCCACGCTGGCGCTCGCGCAAGAGAGCTACCGGCTCGGGCCCATCGAGATCATCAACGAAGGCGCCCCGACCGACGACGAGCCGGCGAGCGAGCCGCAGGCCGCCGGAAGCTGGGCCGACGCGCTCTCGCCCGCCATGAAGCTGGGCATCGTGATGGCGGCGGTAGGCGTGCCGATGGGCATCGTCGTGATCGGCCGCATATGGCGCGGCCAGCCCGAGTACGAGCGCGCCCTCATCCTGCTGAGCGTGGCCATGGGCCGGGGCCGCGGCTTCCGCCACCGCGTGCGCTCGCTCTCGGGCGCCCACGGACCGGGCCGCCGCCCGATCTCGCCCATCGCGATGCTGCTGGCCCCCCGCGCCTTTGACACGGCCCTCGACACCGCCACCCACGCCGAACGCGCCTACGGCGTCCCCCTCCGCCACGCCGTCCACGGCTTCCGCAAAAACTAGCTCAGCCGCAGCCGGCGTCGAAGGTTGTCTAGGCCGCTATCGCGGCGTGACCCAAAACTGCTAACGCTGCGCCATCGAGTCCTACGACGACACGACGGTGGGCTAGAACTGCCAGTCCAGCGTCGGTCCGGACGTCGGCCCCCGCCGGGGCGTGCCCGGGTGGGACATCGTGGCAGGTGGGGCGCTGGCGGTGGCAATCGCGCTGTTGGCGATCCTGTACCGGCTAGCTGGATTTCGCATTAGCCAACGCTGCTTCACGAACCTGTCGACAATTCAGCAAGAACTCTTGCCAATCCGCGAGGATTTGCTCGTCATCTTGTCTTGATCCACTAGGAACCCCTGAGGCTCCATGATTTTGTTTCGAGTGTTCTGCTGCGAATCGGTGTAGCTGCCTTGATACTTCGTCGTAGTAGCCTATCTGAGGAGCGAAATTGATCAGGTCTGATCGAAGATGTACTGAGCACTTGTTGCAGTACACCGGGGCTCCCTCAGGGCCATTAGCGGCAAGGTACCAGAATGTGCTTGCTGCGGCAATGGGTCGTTGACACCTGGAACAAGTCTTCAGGTCGTCAGAGCCTGTAGATGAGGTGAGCCTGATGACTGCTCGAGTGTCGTGTACTCGCTTCTGTTCTGTGCGTCGCACAGGAGGGCCCGGAGTGTCTATCCAAACTTGTCGAAGCGTAACGCTCGTTCCGATAGCTCCGCCGACCGCAATGAGTAGTCCAAACCCGGCAAGCAACTCATAGGGCCAATCTTGGTCCTTTGAGCCCGGTGGCCTCCTGGAGTGTGCAGACACTCGAGTTCCGTCAATTCGCGTGTAGCCACTCACCGAGATTGACTTTGGAGTCAACTGACTGTTTGCGAGAAGCTGCATGCTGCAGCCGCTTGCAGCTATAACAACACCTAGCAGCAGCGGTTTCCATTGCCCTCTGGATACGGCGGTATCCAATATCCGCTGAAGCAGCATACAAAATTGTAGCTAAGCTTGTTCAGCTATCAGCAACTTCCCTACGCATCGCTGCGATCGACGATCCGGTAGCTCTCGCGCTCGCCGCGCCCGCGCACCGGATAGTCCTTGCGCAGCGGGTGGGCGGGGTAGGCCTCCCACGTCAGGATGCGACGCAGGTCGGGGTGGCCCGTGAAGCGGATGCCGTACATGTCGAACACCTCGCGCTCGGGCCATTCGGCCCCGGGCCAGATGTCGGTGACGCTGTCGACCACGAGGGCCGGATCTTCTTCGATGCCGTCGGTCGGCAGCGAGGGGTCGACGTAGGTCTTCACGAAGAAGCGGTCCTCGCTCTGCGTGTTGATCATGTTGTAGATCACGCCGAAGCGGCCGGGCGTGTCGCCGGGGTAGTTCAGGTAGTCGGCCGCGGTGACCTCGGAGAGGAAGTCGTAGCCGCGGTCGTTCTTGAGGAACGCCAGGACGGCGTGCGCGTCCTTGGGCTCCACGATTAGCGACGACTGGCCGCGGAACTCCGTGCCGCTGAGCTTGGCGCCGGGGAAGGCGTCCTTGACGGCCTTGAAGTTCGGGTGGTCGAGCGTGGGCGTGCGGGGCTCGTCGGGCATGCTGGCTCCCTGCGGCGGTCAGGTGGTCGCGGACGCAGAGGGTAGGACGCCGGCCTCGCGCAGCAGGTCGAGCTGCGCGGGAACATCCTCGTCGTAGAGCGCGATCGGCCGCTCGAACGGGCCGTGGCCGCGCAGCACCGCCAGCAGGTCGTGGTAGTCGATCGAGCCGCGCGTCAGCGGCGCCGGCACGAGCAGGTCGTCGTGCTCGCCGTCGGCCTCGCCCAGCGCGGGCCGCTCGGCCCCGGTCAGCAGCACGGCCGCCACGCGCTCGTGATCGCCGAGCGCCTCGAGGATGCGGGTGAGGTGGTCCTGGGCGTCGCCCGCCATGCCGGCGGTCAGCATCGCGGCCGGCTCTAAGAAGATGCCCAGCGCCTCGGTCTCGAAGAGCCCCAGCACGCGGCGGACGCTCGGAGCGTCCGATATCACGTGCCGCACGTGCGGCCGCAGCAGCAGCCGGGCGCCGGCGGCCTCGAAATTCGGCAGCAGGTCGGTGAGCCGGGCCTCGAGCGTCTCCCAGCCGGTGGCCGTCCAGGTGCGCGGGTCGTGGTGGAAGACGCCCGACTCGGGCCGCGCGTCGTCGTCGAACCAGCCGGACCAGGCGATCAGTGTTTGGTTGGGTTGGGGCTCGACGGCGTCGGAAAAAATGTTGCCGAGCCAGACGGGCCAGTCGGGCTCAGCACCTTGTGAGCCGACCGACCACGCACCACCAGACCTTGGGCCGAAGAGCAGCATGACCGAGTTTATGCGCTCGTCAGGGGCCTTCGCACGTCCGGAAAATGTCAATCGGCGGCTCTGCAAGGGCCGAAACTGCGGCACCCCGGGCCGGCTCGTCGTGCGGCTCGGGGGAACATCGGAGAAGACACGATGCGCGACCTGGCTGCGATGCCCGAGTCGTGCGAGATGGCGGAGATCCACTCGCCTGGCCCTACAACGCGATTGACCCGGGAGCAGGTCGTCGATCGCATCATCACCATCAACCGATCCGCCTCGCCCGCCTTCCTCGAGAGATTCGCCGAACCGCAGCTCCGCCACTACCTGGACCACCTGACCCACACCGACGAACGCCGCAACGTGCCCTGGGTCCGCCGCGGCGAGACTCCGGCGATCGTGGGCCGATCGGCCGACGGCCACGCCTGAGCCAGGGCCGAGAACCACCCCCGGAACGCGAGCCGTGATGCAAGGCCCGACGCAAGAGCGTCGGGCCTTTTCGCATGCGCGTGCGGCCCATAACCCGGTGCGATCTTGCGAAGGCGGTCGTTTCTGGTCCGTTTTCCGGAGTCGGGCTTCAGGCGGGGGTGTGGCGGGCCGAAACAACCGGCATGGGTGGCGCGACCGGACGCCGTTGTCCGGATCGATCACCCGCGAGAGTTGCCCGTTGCGGCGTGGTTCGCAGCGGCGAGTGCAGCGGGGGCCGCGGTTGGCCCGCCGATCCGCCTTCACGGCACCGTGAACCAGGGATGGAGACCCGAACGATGATGAACAGCAGCATGAACTCGACCGTCCTGGCCGCCGCACTGATCGCGGTTGCCGGCCTTGCCACCGCGTGCACGACCAGCTCGGGCACGGGCGTGGCGAGCGGTCCCGTGATCCGTACGAGCGAGCAGCAGGTCGGCGCACAGACGACGCCCACCAGCACGTATCGCACGCCGGTTGCCAGCAACAACTACGACCGCAACCGGTCGCCCTCGACCAGCTCGCCGATCGATCCGTACTCCATCGGCCTGACCGCCGATAGCTCGCAGGGCTTCCAGCGCACCGGCGTGGCCCCGCAGTCGGGCGAGCGCCTGAGCCTGAGCCCCAAGACCCCCGCGCAGTTCCAGCCCACCGACGCGGTGCATGGCTTCTACGGCGAGGTCTTCACCGACAACGCCGGCCTCGTGCCGCTCGACCCCGACCGAATCGGCGGCAACAACCTCTCGCAGGTGAGCTTCAGCGTCGAGGGCGCCGACTTCGACCCCGACGTGTCGCCCGACGGCCGCTACATCACCTTCGCCAGCACGCAGCACAGCCTGACCAGCGACATCTTCATCAAGCCGGTCGACAGCCGCGTCATCACGCGCCTGACCAAGAGCGAGGGCAACGACGTGATGCCCAAGTTCAGCCCCGACGGCCAGCGCGTCGCGTTCTCGAGCAACCGCTCGGGCAACTGGGACCTGTTCGTCATGCCCACCACCGGCGGCAAGGCCGTGCAGATCACCACCGAGAGCAGCCACGAGCTGCACCCGACCTGGTCGCCCGACGGCAAGTACCTTGCCTTCAGCCGCCTGGGCGAGGTCAGCGGCAAGTGGGAGATCTGGGTGACCGAAGTGGGCAACCCGGGCGTCAGCAAGTTCCTGACCTACGGCCTGTTCCCGCAGTGGTCGCCCGTCACGGGCAACAGCGCCACCGGCAATGGCGAGCGCATCCTGTTCCAGCAGAGCAAGCAGCGCGGCGACCGCGCCTTCACCGTCTGGAGCCTGGACTTCAACGGCATGACCGCCAGCAACCTGACCCAGGTCGCCTCGAGCCCCTACGCCGCGTGCATCAACCCGGCTTGGAGCCGCGACGGCAAGTGGATCAGCTTCGCGACCGTTCCCAACCCCACCCAGTGGGCCAAGATGGACGAGACCCGTCCGACCTCGGCCCAGCTCTGGATGGTCGCCAACGACGGCACCTCGCTGGTCGAGTTGACCGACGACAACGCCGTCAACCTGATGCCCGCCTGGGGCCCGGCCAACGAGATCTTCTACATCTCCGACCGCGGCGGCGTGGACAACATCTGGTCGATGAGCGCCAACAACGCCATCCTGGCGGCCACCGGCATCGATCCGGACATCAACAACCCCTCCGGCCAGGGCCCGTCGTACACCGGCGTCCCGGACGGCGGCAACTAAGTTGAATCCCTAATCTCCGTCCCTTGCAACGCCCGGTAACTCCGGGCGTTGTCTTTTGGTGCAACAATACAGGCATGAAGCCATGGGGCGTGAGTCGTGCCGTCCTGCTGCTGTCGCTGGCCATTGCGCTTGCCGGGCTGCTTGTCGGTTGCGCCAAGCCCGACCCGCTGCGGCCGCCACAGCAGCTCATATCGCCGTACGCCAGCACGCCGGCCGAGCCGGTGTGGGCGGTCGTGCCCTTGCGCAACGAGAGCGGCACGACGGCGGTGGATCGCCTGGCCGTCAGCGACACGCTGGTGGCGACCATCACCCAGGCGCGGGGGCTGCGGGCCCTGCCGCTCAATCGCACGCTCGACGCCATGGCGAGCCTCGACATGGCCTTTCCCGAGACGCCGGCCGACCTCGATCGGCTGGCCCGGGCGGTCGGCGCCGACGGCGTGGTCGTCGGCAGCATCACCGCGTACGACCCATACGAGCCGATCATGGGCATCGCACTCGGGCTGTACGCGAGGCCCGGCGCGCTGGCCAATCGCGGCTCGGGCGAGATCGAGATCGACCCGCGCAACCTCCGCGACGAGCCGACCGAGTACGACTACTTCGGCACCCAGAGCCTGGAAGGCCGCGGCCCGGCCAGCTCGGTCATGCTGGTGCTCGACGGCCGCGACGACGACGTGAAGATGCGCGTTCGGCGGTACGCCGACGGTCGCCAACAGGCCGTGTCGTCGCTGCGCTGGGAGCGGTACCTGCGGAGCATGCCCGCGTACGAGCGGTTCGTGACGTTCGAGGCGGTGGGCCTGCTGCTCCAGCGCGAGTGGGTTCGCCTCGGCCGCCAGCGGGTTACGAATGGATCGGAACCAGGGTAATTACGGGATTTCACGTACCTCAGAGGCGAAAAAAGTGGTCCAGAAAAGACCAAGGGAAAGAAACCCGCCTTTTGAACTGGCCGATATCTCAGGAGTCGGGCGTGCGAGTCGGACCTCGCGATGACGCCGACAGGGCCCGCGTTGGGCCCCGCGAAGGAGTGCAGACATGACGGCATTGCCGCTCACCGAAGCCTTTAGCACCTACCTGACCGATGAGCGTCAGTTCAGCCCGTACACCGCCCGGTGCTATGGCGCAGACCTGAAGCAGTTCATCGAGTTCCTGGTCGAGCACCTCAAGCGCGACATCGACACGCCGGCCGAGCAGGCCGCGTACGACCAGCGCCTGGCGGGCCAGAAGGGCCCCGGCCCGACGCTGACCGACGCCATCTGCGAGGCCGACAGCGAGCTCATCCGCAAGTTCCTCGAGCACCTGGACGCCCACCACTACTCGGCCGCCACGCTGGCGCGCAAGATCGCCACGCTTCGGTCGTTCTTCAAGTGGGCCGTGCGAGGCAAGGTCGCCAGCAGCAACCCGATGGTCCAGATCCGCACGCCGCGGCAGACCAAGCGGTTGCCCAAGGCCATCACGATCGAGCAGGTCGAGCAGCTCCTCAGCGCCCCCGACGAGAAGGACGTGCTGGGCACGCGCGACCGCGCCATCCTGCAGACGTTGTACTCCACCGGCCTGCGCGTGAGCGAGCTGGTGGGCCTGACCTTCGCCGACGTCGACTTCGAGCAGCGCGTGCTCCGCGTCAAGGGCAAGGGCAACAAGGAACGCCTCGTGCCGCTGGGCGAGCGCGCCATGGAGACCATGGGCCGCTACGTCGAGCGCCTGCGCACTGACCCGCGCTTCGGCGGCGTGCTCAAGGGCGAGGCCGACAAGACCCCGCTGTTCATCAACAAGCACGGCAAGCGCCTGAGCAGCCGCTCGGTCCGCCGCAAGCTCGACAAGTACCTCAGCATGGTGGGGCTCGATTCCTCGATCAGCCCGCACACGCTGCGGCACACGTTCGCCACTCACTTGCTGGACAACGGGGCCGACCTTCGCGCCGTGCAGGCGCTCCTGGGCCACCAGTCGCTGAGCACCACCCAGGTGTATACGCACCTGAGCGGCCAGCGCCTCCGCGAGAGCTACGACAAGGCCCATCCGCGGGCCGAGGCGAGCTGAGCGGCCTCCCGGCCCATCGCTGACTACTCGGTGAGTTCTGGCGCACGCCCGCGATCGGGCGTGTATGCCGTTGGGCTCTCTTGGAGCGCGTGCGTTGCGGGCTGCGCTTCGGGCGCGCGGCGATCAAACAACGCATTGATGCCATCACGACCGCGACGATCGACCTCGAACAGGTGCAAGCCGAACTCGTGGGAGAGGTCCTCGAACACGCGCAAACCGCGCACGCTGTGGCCGTGGTGGTCGACCCTGGGCGAGTAGCAGGCCAGGCCCAGCCGCCCCGGCACGACGGCGCAGATCGCGCCCGAGATGCCGCTCTTGGCCGGCAGACCGACCGTGTAGGCCCACTGGCCCGAATAGTCGTACATGCCGCAGGTCTGCATGACGGTCAGCACGTCGCGCACGTACGCGGCGTCCAACGCCCGCTCGCCCGTGATGGGGTTGACGCCGCCGTTGGCCAGCGTGCCGGCCATGACGGCCAGGTCCTTGCAGGTGACCTGGATGGCGCACTGCTGGAAGTAGAGGTCGAGGATGGCGTCGACGTCGCCCTCGATCATGCCGAAGTGCAGCATGAGGTAGGCGATGGCGCGGTTGCGGTTGCCATGCGTCCGCTCGCTCGTGAAGACGGGCAGGTCGACGCTGAGCTTGCGGCCCGCGAATCGGTTGAAGCTATCGAGGAGCTGCTTGACGCTGGCCGTCGCGTCCATCTCGCGGAGCAGGCTGGTGACGGCGATGGCGCCGCTGTTGACGCAGGGATTGTGCGGGCGATTGGCCGCGTCGAGCTTGATGATCGAGTTGAACGCGTCGCCCGTGGGCTCGACGCCCACGCGGCTGAGCACCATGCTCCGGCCGTGCAGGCCCAGGGCATGGCCGTACGTGAACGGCTTGGACGCGGACTGGATGGTGAAGTTCGTGTCGCAATCACCGACGGCGCACACGTTGCCGTCGGTGGTTGCGACCGAGATCGAAAAGAGCGAGGGATCGACGTTGGCAAGCTCAGGGATGTAGTCGGCAAGCTCGCCCTCGTCGAGGCCGGCGTACCGCGCGTGCAACTCGCTCAGGGCGTTGGTGATCTTCTGCGCGTCGGACATGGAGCATTATGGCCTACTGGGCCACGCGGTGCAGCCCCGTCGCGCGGATGGTCAGGACGTCGGGCGTCGGCCGAGCGGCGACGGTGCCTACGACGACGACCTCGTCCATCGGCGAGATGCCCTGGCCCGAGAGGTCGAACTCGAGCGCGTTGCCCTCGGCGTCGACGAGCTGCACCGTGGCGCTGTTGGCCTGCACGTCTTCGGGCATCGCGCAGCAGTAGTCCCACGGCGTCTTGCAGTGGTCGTCGTCGCTCACGCACACGTTCTCCAGGCCCGGATCGACCATGACGAAGAAGGCCGAGTCCTCGCCCATCGCGTCCACGCGGCCGCCGATGATGCCGCGGACGGTGACGACGTCGCCCTCGGCGGCGGCGTCCTTGACGGCCTTCACGCCCTGCGCGTCGGCGGGCATCGACGCGAGGCGCCACTCGGCGCTGACTGGCGCGCTGCCGGTGGTCGACCCGCCGCCCTCGGTCGAGGACGACTCGTTGCACGCGGCAAGGGCGAGGCAGAGGCCGGCGATGGAAACGACTGCGATGGAACGGTGCATGGTCATGGGGAGGCTCCTTTCGGTGATGGTACTCAGTGCATCTTGAGGGCTTGGGGAATCGGCAGGCGCAGGCAGCGGATCGCGGGCGGAACGGCGCCCACGAGCCCCACCAGCACGCCGCCGGCGATGCCCGCCAGCATGACGGGCGCATCGAGCGTGAGCGCGAACGCGCCCATCGAGAACTTGACGGCCAACCCATCGAGCAGCAGCAGGCCCAGGATGGCCCCGATGATCGTGCCGATGGCGGCGGCGAAGAGCGACTCCTCGCTCAGGCTGGTGACGATGGCGGCGCGCGTGTAGCCGAGGGATTGCAGCGTGCCGATCTCGCGTACGCGCGCGGCGAACGACGCGTACATGGTGTTCAATCCGCCGAGCAGGCCGCCAAGCGCGATGAGCGACGCCGTCACGATGACCATGATGCGGATGGGCCGGTAGAACGCGGCGATCGACGCGTAGTAGTCGGCCTCGCGCATGGCGGTGATCTCCAGGTCGAGCCGGCTCTTGGCGAAGATGTCGACGTCGGAGAACCGCGCCGTATCGAGGCTGACCACCACCGCCGAGATCGTCGCCTCGCGCTTGGTGGCGATCTGCAGGTCGATGATGGGCATCCAGATCTCCGCGTCCATCACGGTGTTGGGCGCGCGGAAGCGGCCGACGATGGCCCAGTCGCGGTTGTCGAAGCGAAGCGTGCTGCCGACGGCCAGTCGCTCGTCGGGCAGGCCCAGCCGCGTCGCGGCCAGCGAGCCGACGATGATCTCGTCCTGCCCCGCCCTGGGCTGGCGGCCCTCGACGATCTCGACCTCGCTGTGCACGAGGAACGCGACGGGCCGCACGCCGCGGATGACGGCCTGGCGGGGCGTGGTGTCGCTGGCGTCGGCGTTCACGGGCAGGGCGATGTTGATTTCGGGCGAGGCGTAGACCACCCCGCCGCGCTCGACCAGCCCCGGGATGCTGGCGATGGCCTGCCCCGTGGTCGAGGCGTCGATCTGGCTGCGCTCCAGTGCCTCCTCGCTGCCGGTGCTCATGATGATGACGTTCTCGTGCAGGCCCTTGCCCTGGGTGAGCGTGAGCTGCATGCCGCGCACGAAGCCGGCGGCCGACAGCACGAGCAGCACCACCAGCGTGGCGCCGACGACGCTGGCGAGCATGCGCACCCGGCTGCGGCCGAGGTTGCGGTAGGCGTATTCGAAGGGGAGCTGTCGGAGCTTCATCGGCTTCCTCTCTCACACGGCCCGGAAGCACGAGGCGATCTCGCGGCGTGACGCCTGCCACGCCGGCACGAGTCCCGCGAGGACGCCCAGCGTGACGCACACGGCAACGCCGGTCGCGAGCAATTGCCAGCTCGCGGTGATGGGGATCGACTGCCCCTCGACCGACAGCGCAAAGCTGCCGAAGCGCGCGACGAGCAGCGCGACCGCCGCACCCAGAGCGCCGCCCAGCAGCGAGATCAGCACGCCCTCGGCCACGATGAGCAGCGCTACCAGCCGGCCGTTGAAGCCCAGCGTCTGCAGCACCGCATGCTCGGCGATGCGGCTCTGCACGCTCAGCACGATGGCGTTGCCCACCAGCGCGAGCACGGCGATAAGAGCGCCAATACCGAGCCAGTTCGCAAAGCCCACCAGCTCGACGATGTCGTCGGCGATGCGCGCGACGAAGGCCTTCTCGCCGAACGTCTGCGTGGGGTCCTGGGCCCGGCGGAACTCGTCGTCGATGGCCTCGGCCACCGGATCGAGCAGGCTCGCGTCCTCGACCTTCACGTTGAATTGCGTGACGATGCCGAGCTGGTCTCGCCCGGCGAGCTGCACGAACTCAAGCGCGGTGTAGGCGACGTTGTGGTCCTGGGGGTCCTCCGAGCGGATGACGCCGGCGACGTAGGCGGTGATGCCCGCGGCGTCGAAGGTGATCCCGGCCCGCAGGTTGCGACGCTTTGCCAGCGTCTCGCCAACCAGGGCGGCGTCGGTCCGCTTCTTCCAGTCCTCCAGGCTTCCATCGATCACCTCGAAGCGCTTGCCGCGCTCGCGGATGAAGTCGTCCTTGGGCACGCCCCGGTAGGTCACGACGTCCAGGCTGGTGCGACAGTTGCTCACGACGACCTTCATCGGGATGGCGGCGACCACGCCGGGCACCTGCTCGATGCGGCGCTGGTAGTCCTGTGGCAATTGGCTCGTCACCGGGCAGAAGCGGTCCTTGCGGTAGACCACCAACGTGGTGTCGTTGGCCGTCGCGGTGGTGGCGGCCTCCACGCCCGTGCGCATCGCCTGCACGGCGGTGAACAGGAACATGGCGATCGCGATGCCCGCGAGCGTGAGGCCCGAGCGCACGCGGTGGCGCCAGGCCTGCTTGGCGACGTAGGGGATGAACTTCATCGGGTTCACGCCATCACCTCCGCGCATGCGTCGTGGTTGGCCTGGTCGTGGGCCAGCTTGCCCTTGTCCAGGTGCAGCGTGCGCGTGGCATACTCGGTCGTGCCGGGGTCGTGGGTCACCATCACGATGGTCTTGCCCTGCTCCTGGTTCAGGCGGCTGAGCAGTTCCATGATGGCCCTGGCCGAGGGCTTGTCGAGGTCGCCCGTGGGCTCGTCGGCCACGAGGATCGTCGGATTGGTCACGATCGCGCGGGCGATGGCGACGCGCTGCTCTTGGCCGCCCGAGAGCTGCCGGGGGAAGTGGTCGCTGCGATCGGCGATGCCAACGTCTTCGAGCGCACGGCGGACGCGATCGCGCCGCTCGGCCCGCGACAGCTTGTGCAGCAGCAGCGGCAGCTCGACGTTCTCGAAGGCCGTCAGCACGGGCACGAGGTTGTACAGCTGGAAGACGTAGCCCACGTTGTCGCTGCGCCAGGCGGCCAGCTTGTTGCGGCTGAGGTCGGCGATGTTGACGCCATCGATGATGAGCTTGCCGCGCGTGGGCTTGTCGATGCCCGCGATGAGGTTGAGCAGCGTGGTCTTGCCGCTGCCGCTGGGGCCCATGAGCGCGACGAACTCGCCGGCCGGCACGTCGAGGTCGAGCGTATCCAGCGGGCGGATGATCTCGTCGCCCTTCTTGAACTCGCGCGTGAGTTGTTCGCACTTGATCAGCGTCATGGCGTGCCGTCCTTGCTTTGTGGAGCGATGCGCACGCGGGCGCCGTCGTCGAGGTTGGTGGTGTCCAGGGCCAGCAAGTCGCCCGATCGCAGGGCGCCGCGGACGCGGGCATACTCGCCCAGGTCTTCGAGCACCTCGACGCCCTGGGCGAAGGCCTTGCCCGTGTCGCCGCGGCGGTTGCGCACGACCCAGACATGGCCATCGTCGATGGCGTCGCTCGGCACGAGCATGGAAGCGTCGCCAAGCTCGGGCGCGTCCTCCTGGCCTCCGCCGCGGGGCAGGAACTTCACGCGCGTCAGCATCTCGGGGCGGAGCAACGGCGAAGGATCGATCACGCGCACCTTGGCCTGCAGCGTGTTCTTCTGCAGGTCGGCCTCGTACGTGACGCGGTCGACTACGCCCTCGAAGGTCTGGTCGGGCAGCACCTCGACGTTCACTTCGCAGCGCTGGCCTACGAACATGTGCCGGGCGTCGGCCAGTGGCACGTCGACACGCACCTGCAGCTGCTCCGGGTCGTACAGGTGCACGACGTGGGCCGAGTGCGGATCGTCCATGCCCAGCATGATCTTGTCGCCGGGGACCTTCAGGCGGCGCTGGACGGCCCCGGTGATGGGCGCGGTGATGGTCAGCCGATCGACGCGGAGCTGCGCCTCTTCGAGCCGGGCCTGCGCCATCTGAACGGCGGCCTCGGCTCGAAGGGCGTTCGCACGCGCGAGGTCGAGGTTCTGCGTCTCCATGATGCGCAGTTCGGCGTTTCGCTCGGCGGCGGTCACCTCGGCCTGCAGGCGATCTCGCTGGGCTTCCAGGATCGCTTGCCGCCGGCGGGTCGCCTCGAGCGTGGCGTCCTGCCCCGCCACGCGCTGGGTCAGCACGATGACCTCCAGCTCGTTGGCCGCCCCGCCGCGCTCGGCCCGGCTGGCACGCTCGAGCTCGGCCTGGATCTGCTCGAGCATCGCCCGCTCGGCCTCGATGAGCGACGGGAGCTGCGCGAGCTGGGCCCGCGTCTCGGCGAGCTGCGCGTTGGTCGCCGCAACGGCCCGCTCGCGATCGACCGGGTTGGCCCAGTCGGTCTCGGCGGCGCGGAGGTTGGCCCGGGCCACCTCGTGCTCGGCCTGCGCACTCGCCAGGTCGGCCCCCGCCGCAGCCAGCGCGATGCGGGCATCGTCGGGCACGAGGCGGGCCAGCGGCTGGCCTTGCTCGACGGTCTGGCCTTCCAGGACGAGCATCTCGGCGATAACGCCGTCGGTTAACGCGGTCGCGGCGGTGAAGTACGGCGCCGCCTCGAGCCAGCCGGGCGCCTGGATGGCCTGGCCGGCCGGCTGTCGCTCGCCTTGCTCGGGCTGGGGCTCGGTCGCCGACGCCTCGAACACGACGGGCGCGACGCGCACCGGCGTGGCGGGCGTGAAGCTGTCGCCGGCCGTCCAGAAGACGATGCCTGCGAGCACGAAGGCGACGCCCGCGGCGACGGCCGTCGAGGGCGGGATGCGCCCAAAGAGGGACTTGGAACTCATGGCGGACTCTCCGCGGCTGAACGATGCGCATAGACCATCGCGCGACCACCATCGGCGGGCGCGCAACGCGGGTGCGGACGTTCAGGATTGCGGAGGACGCAGCAGCGAGAAGTGAGGCTCGATCGCGTGGCTCTCGGGTTCGAGCCCGGTGAATGCATCGGGCTGCGGATCGGGCAGGTCGAGGCTCGTGGCCGGCCGATTGAATTGCACGGGCTGGCCCATCACCGAGCAGGTGATGCACGAGTCGCAGTCGCTCGGGCACTCGCCCGGCGTGTTGTCATTGGTGTCCTGCTCGGCAGGAGCGTCCGACTGGCAGCACGCATCGGTTGTTTCAACGTCGACCTGCGCTGCGGCCTCCGTGCAGCAGCAGTCGCCGCTGGCCGCCCACGAAGACGCGGGCCCGGCCAATGCAATGGCCAGGGACACCAACAGCGCGATGAGGCGGATGGGCGCCACCACGGGGAGTATACCTCAGGAACTCAAGAATGTTCCTGAGATCATGAGATCGATGCGGTGCCGCGGGCTTCCCGATGACGAGCAACCATTCCCAGGAAGTTGCCCAGCATCGCGTGCCCCTGGGGCGTCAGATAACTCTCCGGGTGGAACTGCACGCCCTCGAGCGGGGCCTTGCTCGCGTCGGCCCAGATCCGACGCAGGCCCATGATCACGCGGCGGTGGTCGCCGCCTTCGAGCGTCTCGTCGGTCCACGCGGTAATCGCCCACGCGTCGGCACCATCGAGCGAGGCTCGGTCGTCACGCCGGGACACGACCAGCGAGTGGTACCGCGCTGCCTCGAAGGGGCTGGGCACGCCCGCGAACATGCCCGCGCCGTCGTGGTGCACAGGGCTGGTCCGGCCGTGCACGGGGATGGCATGGCGCTCGACGATCATGCCCGCCATTTGCGCCATCACCTGGCAGCCCAGGCACACGCCCAGCACGGGCACGGTTCCCGCGAACCGCTCGATGACCGCCGCCGACACGCCAGCTTCTGCCGGCGTGCACGGGCCGGGACTGATGACCACGCCCGTCGGTTCGAGTGCCACTGCCTGGTCGGCGGTGATCTCGTCGTTGCGAGCGACCACGAGCCCTTCGCCCGGCGCGAGGGTCTCGCCGCGCGCACCGGCGACCTCGCCCAGTCGTTGGACGAGGTTCCAGGTGAACGAGTCGTAGTTATCGATGAGCAGGATCAAGGCCCAAGGGTAGTGGACCCGCGGGCACGATCGATCACGCGGCCTTCGACTCTCCCGTTCCCGCCACGCCGTCGCGCGTCACGTAGAAGAGCTGGTCGGTGATGGGGTAGGGCAGCCGTTCGTAGTCCTGGCGGACGCGGTCCTGGATGCGCTGGACGAACTCGCCCGGCTCGCGCGAGAGGGCCACGAACATGTCGCGCGCGGGGATGGCCACCAGGAAGTCGCCGCCCAGCGACGGGGCCAGGCGGTGGTAGAGCTTGCCCAGCAGCAGGCGGGCGGCGTCGTAGCCGTCCTGCTCGGCCAGGATGGCCGCCATGCCACCCTCGCGGCTCTCGACGAGCTGCACGTCCATCTCGGGCGCGTACAGGTCGAGGTTCTCGCGGGCGATGTCCTCCAGCTCGTCGATGTCTACGCCCCATTGGACGAGCTGCTCGGTCGTGATGCTCACGGTCATCTGCGGAAGGTCGAGCACGTAGACCACCACGGCGCCGTTCACGAACGGCGTATGGGCCACCAGCCGGCGGCTGAGGCTCTCGAAGATGCTCTCGGGCTGGATGCGCGGCATGATCCGCGGCTTGGCGATGTCGAAGCTCATCGCGTTGACGTACATGAGGTCGCCCGCGAAGAGCTGCTCGAGGTAGTGCTCGACGATCTCCACGCCCCGCTGGGGGTCGTGGCTGACGATGCGGAAGAGGTTGATCAGGTCCAGCCGGCGGCCGGCGATGACCAGCTCGTCCTCGCGGATCGAGTCGATGGTCAGCTCGGGCTGGAGGCGGCGCAGGATCTGGGCCACCTCCTGGCTGAACTCGTTCGGATTGTCTGGCATCATCGTCATTCCCCCCGCATCCCTCGCTGCATCAGCCTTCGGATGGGACAAGATCAGCGCCACCGACACCGACCGGCGACCCGATCCACCAATCGGGTGGCCGTCCGCCCGGCAGAAGCCGCACGCCCGCCATGCGTCGTCTGCGACGCGCTCCGAGCCCCCCGCGCGGCGCAACCCCTACAGCCCGATGCCCGAGAACCGGGGGTGGCCGGGGAAGGGACCGGCGGGGCGTGCCGGGACCGGTCCTGACGGGGCGCCCCGGCCGGCTTGACCCCCGACCGGGCCCCGATTGCCCCAGGGGGCCGCCTGCGGGTAGAATCGCGCCACCCGAACGGTTCTCGGCCTTCCGCCCGTGGCGGTTGACTTGGGGCGGCGGGTGGTCAGACTTCCCCTCGCCCGTCGCGTTGGGGTGCCGCAAGGGGGGCGTTCGACCCCCGGGGACTGGAGGCTTACAGGTGACCGAAGCTGAAATCGAGTCGAAGGTGATCGACATCGTCGCCGAGCAGATGCACGCCGAGAAGGAAAAGATCAGCCGCGACACGAGCTTCGTGGAGGATCTGAACGCCGACAGCCTCGACACCGTCGAGCTGGTCATGGAGTTCGAGGACGAGTTCGAGACGTCCATCCCGGACGAACAGGCCGAGCAGATCAAGACGGTCGGCCAGGCCATCGACTTCATCAAGCAGGCCCACGGCATCGAGTAGGCCGCCGGGCGGCTCGGTCCGCCGGCGGCTCCACGCCATGGGGAGCCACGCCACGAACCAGCACAAGGTCGTCATCACCGGCGTCGGAGCCATCACCTGCATGGGCCCCGATCCTCAGTCGGCGTGGGCTGCCATGCGCGACGGCGTCTCGGGCATCACCCGGCTCGAGGGCGACGAGTTCAGCCGGTTCGACGGCCAGTGGAGCGCCCACGTTGCCGGTCAGGTCAAGGACTGGAACCCCGCGGACCACATCGACCCGCGGGAAGCCAAGCGGCTCGACCGATCGGCCCAGTTCGGCATGGCCGCCGTGTCCCAGGCCGTCAAGATGTCGGGCGTCGACTTCTCGGCCATGGAACCCGAGCGGGCGGGCGTCGCCTTCGGCACGGGCGTGGGTGGCATCTCGACCATCGAGGACGGCCACTCCATCCTGCTCGAACGCGGGCCCAAGCGGCTCGGCCCGCTGACGGTGCCAAAGCTGATGGTGAACGCCACGGCGGGCAACGTCTCGATCACCTACGGCCTGCGCGGTCCGGCGACGGCGATGGCAACGGCGTGCGCGAGCTCGGGCAACGCCATCGGCGAGGCGCTCGAGACCATGCGCCGCGGCCGCACCGACGTGATGATCTCCGGCGGCACCGAGGCGGCCATCACGCCCCTGTGCGTCGGCGCCTTCCAGGCCATGAAGGCCCTGAGCGGCAACAAGGAGCCCGCCGCTGCCAGCCGGCCCTTCGACGCCGAGCGAGACGGCTTCGTGTTGGCCGAGGGCGCAGCGGCATTCGTGCTCGAGACCGAGGCCTTCGCCAAGGCCCGCGGCGCGACGATCCTGGCCGAGCTCGTCGGCTGGGCGGCCAGCGCCGACGCCTACCACATCACCGCGCCCGACGAGGCCGGCCGCGGCGCCCGCCAGGCCATGACCTGGGCCCTCGAGGACGCGGGCCTGAAGCCGGCCGACATCGGCTACATCAACGCCCACGGCACCAGCACGCCCCTGGGCGACAGCGCCGAGGTCGCCGCCGTGCTCGACGTCTTCGGCGAACACGCCCGCAAGAGCAAGGGTGGCACGCTGCTCATGAGCTCGACCAAGAGCGTGCACGGCCACGCCCTGGGCGCGTCGGGCGCCGTCGAGCTCATCGGCTGCATCCACGCGCTGCGAGAGGGCTTGGTGCCCCCCACCATCAACCTGCACCAGCCCGAAGAGCACTTCGACATCGACCTCGTGCCCAACGAGGTCCGCAAGACGCCCATCCGCTACGCGATGAACAACACCTTCGGCTTCGGCGGCCACAACGTGAGCCTCATCGTCGGCCGCTACGACGGCTGACCCGCACGCCCCATCCCGACGCTCAAGTCGACCGCTCCGGCGGGCCGATGCCCTGTGCATGGCGCGAGACGTGAAGACCATCCTGAGCCTCGAGGTGCCCGTGGTGGTCGTGCTGGCCGAACGGACGATGACCGTGGGCGACGTGCTGGGCCTGCGGCCGGGCACGATCCTGGAGGTCGACAAGTCCGCCGAGGACGACCTCTCCCTGCGCGTCAACAACCGCGACGTGGGCTCGGGCACGGCCGTCAAGGTCGGCGAGAACTTCGGCCTGCGGATCGAGGCGATCGGCAGCCAGGAGAAGCGGGTGGAGGCGCTGGGGGCGTAGGCGGCGGCCCCGCGGCTCCGTCTCGGCCTGCAACGCGACGCCAAGCCG
Organism: Phycisphaerales bacterium; assembly: GCA_040217175.1. Lineage (NCBI taxonomy): Bacteria > Pseudomonadati > Planctomycetota > Phycisphaerae > Phycisphaerales > Phycisphaerales bacterium. Next base: position 918,528 of record JAVJNT010000002.1, read on the forward strand.
GCTGTACCGTGTGGTGTGAGAAGCACCGCCAAGACAGTCGTCGTTGCCGCAGCCGTCGTCGGTGGGCTGTGCGCATCTGCATATCCTGAGTCACCCGATACCTGCGAGCCCCAGCGGGTCATCTCGCCGCCGTCCATCGGCACCCCCGATTTCGGGCATGCCGTTGCGACCGACGGCACGCAGTGGTTCGTCGCAAGCTCGGATGCCAACACGCTGTGTTCCGGGCCGGCGATCTCGTGCAGCACCGGGGCGGTCTTCGTCTACGACGAGATCGACGGCCGGCTCGAGCTCGCGCAGACGATCGTGCCGCCGGACGCCGAGCTCTATGACAACTTCGGGCAGAGCGTGGACGTCGATAGCGGACGGCTCGTCGTCGGCTCGCTGTTCACGCGCAATCCAACTACGGACCAACGCACCGGAGCCGTGTTCGTGTACGAGCACGACGGCGTCGAGTGGGTCGAGGTCGATCGGGTCTGGCCGCCGCCGAGCGTGCCGGAAGAATTCGCGAAGCAGCTCGTGCTGCACGGTGAATCGCTAATCGTTACAACCCAGCGGGGTCGCTCGGCGGAGGTCTACGCGTGGGACACCGCACGCGGCTGGCTACACCTTCAGACGGTGACACAGCCCGATCCGGACGGCCCGGCGACCGGGTTCGGCGTGCAATGGGCCGCGCGCGACGACTGGTTCGCTACCGGTGCCTATCTCGACAAGCGCACGCGTCCGAACGGCGGCGCGCTGTTCATCTTTCGCCGTGAGGCAAGCGGGATGTTAGAACTGGTGCAGGAATTCGTGTCAGACGAATCGATGCGGCTGGGGTACACCGTCGACTTCCTCGACGACGTGCTGGTGGTTGGTGCTCCTCTAGCCACGCGGGCTGAGCAATACCAAGGCGCTGTACGCTTCTATTCGTTCGATGGCAGCGAGTGGGCATTCACCGGTGAACTCACCCACGAAGAGCCACGAGAAAATCGCCAGTTCGGGGCCCGCGTGCTTTCCCACGGCAACTCGTTGTACGTTCGGGCCCTTGATGAGCGAACACCCGTTTCGTACGGGATGGTGTATGGCTACGAGCGAGACGCAACGGGTAGTTGGGTCGCAGTAGACCGGTTCGTGCCCGAGTCGGCCCATTTCGCAGACTTGTACGGCTCGGGCATGGCCAGCAACGGTGCGAGCCTCCTCATCGGCGCACGGCACGACCGATCCGCCACTGGCGGCGTCGTTGGCGCCGCCTACTTCTTTGACCTCGCCTGCGGCGATTGCCAAGCCGACCTCGACGCCGACGGCTCCCTCACCATCTTCGACTTCCTAACTTTCCTAAACCTCTTCCAGGACGGCGACGCGCTCGCCGACTTCGACGGCGACGGCGAGCTGACGATCTTCGACTTCCTGGCATTCCAGACGGCGTTCGACGCGGGCTGCGGGTAGGCCGTTCACCCGCCGGGAATCGCCCCACCAGCCGGCAGCGGGCGCACGATCGTGAACTCGCCCGTGTTGATGTTCCAGCGGACGCTGGCGGCCGAGGCGGGCTGGGCGCTGCGCTTGTCGAAGACGACGACGGGGGCCATCGGGTCACCCGAGGCGATGATCAGGCCGCTGCGCGCGTCATAGTCGAGGCTGCGCGCCACCAGCTCGCGGTCGTCGGTCGCGGCGTACACGGCACCCTCGGCCCGGGCGCTGCGCAAGGTCGTGGCCGAGCGCGAGCGGTCGAGCCCCTCGAGCGTAATGGTGAGCTGCTCGCAGTCGAGGTCGAGCTGCGGCGCGTCGGGCTCGCTGCGGTGGCTGAGACGCACGCCGCGGTCGAGCACGAGCTGCTGGGCGGCGCGATCGAAGGACATCGAGCCCAGCCAGTCGACGAGCGCCTGCCCCGATCCGCCGCGCGCCAGGTCGGTGAACGAGCCACGGCCGCGCTCGGCCGTCGCGCCATCGTCCAGCGGCATCTCGTCGGGCTGCTCCAGGATGATGGCCCGTCCCTTCCCGAAGGCCTCGATGTTGCTCGTCGGCCCGTCGAGCTTGGCCTCGGGCACCATGAGCACGAGCGCCGACTTGAGCGTGCGGTCTTCGGGCGAAGTCCCGAGGAACCGGCGGGACTCGATGATGACCACCGCCCCCGGCGTGGGCTCGGCCTCGGCCCGCGCCCAGAGCAGCTCGCGCTGGCCCTCAGCGAATTGCGGGTCGAGCGCCTCGCTCGCGTCGCCGTCCGCCGGCACGCTGAAGGCAAGCTGGATGTTGGCCGCCGCGATGCGGTCTTCCTCGGTGCGGCCGTCGGTCAGGTTGATGCGCGCGTTGCCGTCGGCCTCGGCCCGGCCCTTCGCGTCGTCGAAGAGCATGAAGTTGTCCCAGCCCAGCGTGAGCGTGCTGGGGCGCGGGCGGTCCTCGCGCTGCAGCTCGTGCGTCAGCGTGCCGGGGCCAAAGACCTGGGCCTGCCCGTTCAGTGCGTCGAGGCGGATCTGCGGGCCGGCGATCTCGGTATCCGCGCGCGAGGCGGTGGCGATCGCGCCGTCGGCGGCCTCGATCTCGGCGTACTGGTCATCGGGCCGGATGAACACGCGCTCGCCGCGCGCCGTGACGCGGGCGCCCTGGGCGTCCCTCGCGCGCAGGTCGACGGCGCCCGTCAGCTCGGCCTCTTCAACCTCCGTGCGGAGCTTGGAGCCGTCCATGGTGGCGGTGAGCTTCGCGTCGAGGTTCGCAGACTCGAAGGTCGCGTCCTGGCCGCGCCCTTCGACGTTGCCGGTCGCGATCAGGCGACGGGGCAGCGAACGTTCCTGGCTCTGGTCGAGCTCGAACTGCAGCTCGATGCGGTCGCCTCGAAGGCTTCCGGTGCGGTCGCTGCTGGCCGTCGCGGGCTCGTTGGGCTCGCGGGTCATGACGAGTCGACGGATGAGCGGCTGGCTGGAGTCGGTATCGAAGAACTCGGCGTCGATGGTCTCGGCGTTCAGGCGTGCGTCCTGGGCCTGGCCGTTGACCTTGCCACGGAAGCTCGCGCTGCGGAGCGTGAGGCCCTCGCGCATGCCGTCGCGCGCGGGAGTGCGGCGGAAGTCCATGTCGGCGCGCTCGGCCCAGGCGATGCGGCCCTCCTGGTCTTCGCCCAGCGCGGTGAGCTGTCCGGGGCCGATCATCGACGCGGTCTCGGAGAGCAGGTCGAGCTCGACGCGGATGCCGCGGGCCTCGCCCGCGCCCGGCGCGGTGACGAACACGCTGTTGGCCGCCGGCCCGAGCAGGATGGCCCGCTGCGTCGTCGGGTAGTAGTCGATGGTGGCAGCGTGGCCGCGGGCGCCCATCTCGGCATCGGCAATCTGGACGAGCCCGCGCTCTGGCGCACTCAATCGGAGCGCCAGGTCGTCGCGCGCGAGTTCGCGCGGCTCGCCGGCCAGCGGGCGGGCGACGAGCGGGCCATCCCAGGTGAGCGTGATGGGCTCGCCGGGCGTCGCGCCTTCGGGCTGGTCTTGCTCGACGGCCGCGAGCAAGGCGGCCATGACGCGGGCGGTGGTGTCGAGGTGGCCGGCGGCGGTACGCGTCTCGAGCGGCGCGATGGCGCCGTCGGGCAGGCCGTTGTCGATGAGCCGCACCCACGCATCGAGCGCGTCGGCGTTGGTGGTCATCGTACCTCGCGTGATCACGACGTTCCCGCGGATCTGGAGCTGGTAGAACGTCTCGACGGGCGTGGCCGCCGGGCCCGGCGTCGCGGGCGAGGGCGTCTGCTGCGCGGGTTGCCCTGGCGCGGCACCTCCCGGCTGCGTCGCCGGCTGCTGCGCTTGCGGACGCTCGGGCTGGGCCGGCTCGGCCTGCTCAGGCCCGGACGACGAGGCCGGCGGCGTGAATGTCGCCGTGCCGCCGCGCGGGCTCTCGAGCCGCTCGAGCTGGCTGGTCACCTGGTTGCCGCGGATGTCCAGACCGTTGACCTCGAACACGAGGTCGTCGGCCGAGCCCACGACGGTCTCCTGCGTCGAGACGGTGCCCAGCTCGACGTTGAAGTCGAGCGCTGGGGTCTTGAACGTCGCGGCGGGCGTGGCCGCGTCGAGCACGGCGGGGCGGGTGTCGACGCCCGGCTCGTACACGCGGATGACGACGTCGCCGGTGAGCGTCCCACGCTCGGGCGGCTGGCTGCGCGCGGGCATGGCCAGGTCGCCCCGGTCGGCCATGACGTGCACGGTCTGGCCGGCCGACTGGTAAATCCACATGCGCGGCTCGGTGGCGATGTAGCCACGCGAGCCCTCGGGCGCCATCTGACCGGCGATCATGCGCGCCTGCGTGCGGCCGGGGTCTTCGCGGTCGACGAACGAGATGTCGACGTTGCGAGCGACCTGGTCGGCCCCACCACCGAGTTGCACGCCGCCCCCGGCGCCGACTGGCGGGAGGCCCTGTCCCTGCGGCCCCTGCTTCGGGCCGCCCGACCCGCTGGCGAACACGTACACGAGCACGCCCACGCCCACCGCGGCGATGGCGACGGCCAGCAGGATGCGTCTCGGGGCGTTGCCGCGCCGGCTCGGGCCGGTGGAGGTGTCAGGCATCACGAATCGTAGTGAGCTAAGCGTACAGGGCCATGACGTGATCGAGCTTGTCTTGGGCGCGCAGGATGGCCCAGATGGCTTCCCGCACCGCGCCGTGCCCGCCCTTGGCCTCGGTCGTCAGCAGGCACAGGTCCTTGATGCCCCGGTCGGCATCGCCCACGGCGATTGGGCAGCCCACCGTGTGCATCGCGCGGAGGTCCGACAGGTCGTCGCCGACGAAGGCCACCTGGTCGATGCTCAGGCCTTCGGACTTGGCCAGTTCCAAGACCGTGGCACGCTTGTCGGTCACGCTATCGAACAGGTAGGCGATGCCCAGGTCCTTGGCCCGCCGCCGGACGGACCGGGCCGGGCGGGCGGTGACGATGGCCGTGGCGTAGCCCAGCCGGTGCCAGGCCGTGATGCCCTGGCCGTCGTGCACACAGAAGCGGCGGGTCTCGACGTTGTCCTCGTTGAGGTACAGCCCGCCGTCCGTGAGGGTGCCGTCGACGTCGAGGCAGAGCAGCCGGACCCCGGCGGCCTTTTCGCGGAAGGCCTTGGGCAGGTCGGAGGGCGGCTTCGTCGAGTCTGTCGACCTGGGCTGGCTCATGCGTGGGGTCGGTCCTTGGTCGGGCGCGGGGCGGCGTTGGGCGTATGGTTACCGCCCGGTGCCAACGGTATGGTTGGTGCGCGGTCGGCAGGGATCACGCGGACGGGATTTCGCACTCCGGAGGCTCGAGATGTCGTGGATCAAGCTCGCCGAACGCGTGGACAGCCTCGAGGGTTCGGCGACGGTGGCCGTGGCGACCCGGGCCAAGGCGCTCAAGGCCCAGGGCAAGGACGTCGTCAGCTTCGGCGCCGGAGAGCCCGACTTCGATACGCCCGAGGTCATCAAGCAGGCCGCCATCGAGGCGCTCCAGGCCGGCAAGACCAAGTACGAAGCGGCCCCAGGCCCCGAGCCCGCGCGGCAGGCCATCGCCAAGAAGCTGCAGGCCGACAACGGGCTTGAGGTCGACGCCAAGGGCGTGGTCATCGTGTCGGGCGCCAAGGCGGCGTTCTTCCAGGCGTGCTTCGCCCTGCTGGGCGACATGGCCCCCGACGGCCAGCCCTGGGAGGTCATCGTCCCCACGCCGGCGTGGGTGAGCTACGAGCCGATCGTCAAGATGTGCGGCGGGTCGGTGGTCGAGGTCGACCTGAAGCCCGAGGACGGCTTCGTGCTCAGGCCCGAAGCGCTGCGCAAGGCCGTCACCGCGCGCACGCGCATGGTCATCGTCAATACGCCCAGCAATCCGTGCGGGGCCGTCTATTCGCGCGAGGCCCTCGCCCAGCTGGCCGAGGTGCTGGGCGACGCCGTGCGTGCGATCGCGCCCAACCTGGTCGTCGTGACCGACGAGATCTACGAGAAGCTGGTGTTCGACGGGCTCGAGCACGCGTCGATCGGAGCGATGGCGCCCGTCAAGGATCGCACGCTGACGATCAACGCGCTCAGCAAGAGCTACGCCATGACGGGCTGGCGCGTGGGCTACGCGGCGGCGACCGGAGATCTGGCCGCCGAACTCATCCCAGCGATGGCGCGCATCCAGGCGCAGACCATCACGAACATCACCTCGTTCCTGTATCCGGCGATCTCGACGGCATTCGATCGATCGGCCGACGACATCGAGCGCTTCCGCTGCACGTTCGAGGCGCGCCGGGATCTGGTCATGGAGTTGCTCGGGGGCGTCGACGGCATCGAGACCGCCCGGCCCCAGGGTGCGATGTACGCCTTCCCGCGCGTCGCCGGGCACTACGGCAAGACGAGCAAGGGCGGGGCGAAGGTGAGCGACTCGTTGAGCTTCTGCGAGGCGCTGCTCGAGGAGCAGGGCGTGGCGATGGTGCCCGGCGGGGCGTTCGGCGGGCGCGGCGACGAGCACGTCCGCATCAGCTACGCGTGCTCGGACGCGGATATCCGCAAGGGCATCGAGCGGCTGGGTGCGTTCGTCTCGGGCCTGCGCTAGCCAGCCATCTGGACCGCGATCCGGGCTGCGAGGTCGGCATTCGCGCGCACCAGGGCGAGATTGGCCTCCAGCGTCTTGCCGTCCGAGATGCGGTGGAGCGTCTCGAGCACGGCGGGCGTGGCTGCCCGGCCCTGGACGGCCGGCGTGGCGGCCTGGGCCTCTTCCAGCCAGTGGTGCCAGAGGTGGGGCTCGATGGCGTGCTCGGCTGGCACGGGCTGAACGATGAGCACGCCCCGTCCGGTCGACGCCAGGTGATGGCGCGCGAAGGCGGCGATGTCGTCGACGTTCTCGAACGTCGCATCGACGCCGGATTCGCTGTCGGTGAGGTAGAACGCTGGGAACGTCTCGGTCTTGGAGCCGACGACAGGGACGCCCAGCGTCTCGAGCAGTTCTCGCGTGGAGGCAACGTCGAGGATGGCCTTGACGCCGCTGGACACGACCGCGACGGGTTGCTGTGCGAGCGCGGCGAGGTCGGCGCTGATGTCCAGACGATGGTCCATGTTGTGGTGCACCCCGCCGAGCCCGCCGGTAGCCATCACGCGGATGCCGGCGCTGGCGGCGAGCGACACGGTGGCGCTGACGGTGGTCGCCGCGGTGGCGCCCTGGTGGATCAGCGGACCGAGGTTGGCGGTGTTGGCCTTCTCGACCGCCTGCCGACCGAGGAAGTCGGCGAGCTCGTCCTTGGTCATGCCGACGATCGGGGTGCCGTCGAGCACGCCGATGGTGGCCGGCCTAGCGCCGTGCGACTCGATGACGGCGTCGAGTTCCTTGGCCAGGGGCAGGCCCTTGCCCGCGGGGAGGCCGTGGGCCAGCAGCGTCGTCTCGAGCGCAACGGCCGCACGCCCGGCAACGCGTCGCACGATGGTGGTGCGAGGCGTCGGGGCGTGCTGGTGGTCGGGCATGGGCGAGCCTATGCCCGCGCGTGGATGTCGGACTGCTTGGTCTGGCCGGCCGTTTAGGCGACCATGTCCTTCAGGCCCTTGAGCGGACGGACCTTGACGACGTTGCGGGCGGGCTTGGCCTTGAAGACGGTGGGCTCGCCGGTGAAGGGGTTGATGCCCTTGCGAGCCTTGGTGGCAGGCTTGCGCTGGACGGTGACCTTCATCATGCCGGGCACGTTGAAGGTGCCCACGCTGCCCTTCTTGAGGTCGGCGGCGATCATGGTGCTCATCGTGTCGAAGACCTGGGCGACCTCCTTCTTGGAGATGCCCACGTGCTCGGCGATGAGGGCCTGGATCTCGCTCTTGGTGCGGGGCTTGCCGCGGGCGCCGGTGATCTTGGTGCCGGTCGACTTGGTGGCGGTACCGGCGCGGCGGGTCGAGGTCTTGCGGGCCGGCGCCTTGCGGCTGCGGGCCGTGGTCTTGGTGCGACGGACGGTTTTCTTGGTGGTCTTCTTGCGGGAACGACTTGCGGTCTTCTTGGCCATTGTTGCACTCCGTGCGAGGGGTCCGGCGTTCGTGCCGGGCGGCTTGCCCATACTCCAGGCAAGGAATCTTTACGCATCCGCTCGCCGACAGTTGTTCGGCTTGAAGGGCGTTGAGCCTGAAAAAACAGTGGTTTTTGGGCCGCATTTCTTCCCGGGTGGCTCCAGACCCTGCAAAAACAGGGGTTTGCGGGCTTCCAGGGCCCTCTTCCAGCAGCGGGCGACGCCTTCGACCAAGCTCTGCCGAGTACGATCGCCGCGTGAAAAACAGTGCAAAATCTGGAACGACGGACGCCGAGGTACTGGTTTCGCGGTCGATTCCGGGCGATTTCGACGCCGCCGGCGCAAGCGTGCGCGTGCTGGGCGAGGCGCTCCCGGCTCGCGAAGACCTGCTCGCCGCGCTGCCCGGTGCCCGCATCCTGGTCTCGATGTTTACCGACAGGGTGGACGCCGAGTTGCTCGCCGCGGCCGAGGGCTCGCTCCAGGGCGTGTGCCAGTACGCGGTCGGAACCGACAACATCGACTTCGAGGCCTGCAAGGACGCCGGCGTCGTCGTCACGAACACGCCCGATGCGGTGACCGAGGGCACCGCCGACCTGGCGTGGGCCCTGCTGCTGGCCGTGGCGCGGCGGGTGGTCGAGGCCGACGCCTATGCCCGAAGCGAGGCGTACCCCGCGGGCGGGCCGCTCGGCATGAGCGACTTCCTCGGGGCCGACCTGACCGGCCGGACGCTGCTGATCGTGGGCGCAGGACGGATCGGCCGTGCGGTGGCACTGCGGTCGATCGGCTGGGGCATGCGCGTGCTGTACGTGGCGCGAAGCCGGCACTGGGACTTCGAGCTGGCGCCGCTGGCGGCCGAGCGGGTGGAGCTAGAAGAGGGACTGCAGCGGGCGGACGTGGTGAGCCTGCACACGCCGCTGACCGACGCGACGCGGCACTTGATCGACAAGCGGCGGCTGGGGCTGATGAAGGAGAGCGCCATCCTCATCAACACGGCCCGCGGCCCGGTGGTGGACGAGGCGGCGCTGGCCGAGGCGCTGGCGTCGGGCCAGATCTGGGGCGCGGGGTTGGACGTGTTCGAGCGCGAGCCGGCGGTGCATCCGGGGCTGATCAAGGCGACCAACGCTGTGCTCACGCCGCACATCGGCAGCGGCGAGCGCCGGTATCGCGAGATGATGACGGCGATGGTGGCTGAGAACGTGCGGGCGATTCTGGAGGGCGAGGAGCCGCCGAATCGGGTCGGCTGATTCGGCTCAGCGCTGCTTGGCGAAGTGCAGGTCGAGGTAGCGGGCGACGTAGTCGACCAGGCTCGTGGCCTCGGGGATCTCGGGGTTGCTCGTGTGGCCCATGGGCTCGAAGCGCATGCCCTTGAACCGCGTCACCGCTTCTTCCACCGGCAGGCCATACTGAAGCGCGAGGCTCAGGGCTCGGCAGTAGGCCTGGACCATGCCCTTGATGGTCGAGCCTTCCTTGGCCATCTTGATGAAGACCTCGCCGGGGGAGCCGTCGTCGTAGAGGCCGATGGTGAGGTAGCCCTCGTGGCCGCCGACCGAGAACTTGTGCGTGATGGCGTTGCGCGTGTTGGGCAGCATCCGGCGGTCGTGGGTTTCGGTCATGGTCGACTGCATGGTTGGGGGCCTCCGGAGCCGCGGGGCGGGTCGGAAGGATATCGGTCGGTCCGGCCGGCCTCCTGTGATCATGGGCGCGAGAACATTGCTTGTGGGCCTCGGCGGGCCGATACTTAGGCAGCCGGCTGTCGCTTACGAGCAGGGCGTCTTGGGAATGCCCGAGGGCCCGGCGGTGATGGCAGCGATGGCGACGACTCGATGATGACGCAGAGTACGAACACAACGCGAACGACTGTCGGAGGCCGAGCGGCATCGCTCGCGGCCTTTGCGGCGTTGCTCGTGGTCATCGCCTCTGCCGACGCCGCGATGCGCGTCGCGCCCCAGGGCCTTCGCGTCGCCACCGATGGCCGCCCGGCCCGCACCAGCCTGATCGGGCTCGGCCGGATGGTCGAGGGCCTGCTGGCGTGCGCGACGGTGACGGACGCGGGCAGCCGCGTGTCGCTGGTGGTTGCCACGTCCCACGAGCCCGAGCCGGCGCAGGTCGCCGGCACGCCGGCCGCAGCGTTCGGGCGTCACGACCTGATCGACCTGCCCCCGCCCGCACGGGCGTAATGGTCCAACGACGGCGTGGGCGCTCTCGGGCGGCCCGGGCCGTGGCAACTCTGGCCCGAGATCGCTTCCAACATTCACTGAGACCCTTCGGGGCGCCGCGGCGTGCGCATCAGTACGGCCGGGGGCGCGCCATCGCGAGGCATTGCACATGGCAGGCAACCAGGGCATCCCGGTCATCGGACCGGTCTTGAACAAGATCATCGGCACCCGCAACGAGCGGTTCGTCAAGAAGTACACGACGAAGGTCGAGCAGATCAACGCGCTCAGCGACGAGATGAGCGCGCTGACCGACTCGGAGATCAAGAGCAAGTTTCGCTCGTACCGCAAGCGCATCGACGGCGGCGAGAAGGCCGAGGCGCTGCTGCCCGAGGTGTTCGCCATCGCCCGCGAGGCGATGGACCGGGCGGTGGGCATCCGCAACACGCTCAATCCTGAGCACGAGTTCGACCCCAGCGGCCTGCCCGAGGACATGCAAAAGCTGCACGCCGAACTGATGAAGCAGGCCGGCGAGCTGCCGCCGATGCTGCCGCGGACGTTCATGGGCGAAGGGCCCCAGGGAGCCGTGCCCGACGAGAAGGACGAGTTCCTTGGCTCGACCGAGGTGATCCCCGGCTGGATGCGGGTCGAGATCCCTCCGGCGTTCTACGCCGCGGTGCGAGAGCTGATCCCCGAGAGCCGGCCGCCGTTCCGGACGCGGCCGTTCGACGTGCAGCTCTTGGGCGCCATGGTGCTCAGCCAGGGCAAGATCGCCGAGATGAAGACGGGCGAGGGCAAGACGATCGTCGCGCCGCTGGCCACGTGCCTGGCGGCGGTCGAGGGCATGAAGATCCACGTCGTGACGGTGAACGACTACCTCGTGCAACGCGACCGCGACTGGACGTTCCCGTTCTTCCACGCGCTGGGCATGACGGTCGGGGCCATCCACCCCCAGCACATGCAGCCCGAAGAGATCAAGCGGCACATGTACCGCTGCGACGTGGTCTACGGCACGACCAGCGAGTTCGGCTTCGACTACCTCCGCGACAACATGAAGCGGTCGGTGGCCGAGCAGGTGCAGCGTCGCCGCGAGTTCGCGATCGTCGACGAGGTCGACTCGACGCTGATCGACGAGGCGCGCACACCGCTGATCATCAGCGGCCCGGCCCACGAGGACAGGCCGCGGTACGAGCAGGCCGACGAGCTGGCCCGCCACCTGGTCGAGCTCAACAAGCCCTGGACCCAGGCCGACGAGAAGGCCCAGGAGGCCATCAACCGCATCAAGTCGATCGAGGGCGACATTCGCACGGCCCGCAGCAAGGACGACGCCAAGCAGATGCAGGCCGAGCTTGCCGAGCTGAAGAAGAACCTGCCCGCGCTCGAAGAGGAGCGCGATCGGCACACGCAGTACTACGAGATCAAGCCCGAGCGCAAGCAGGCCTACCTGACGCACGAGGGCATCGCCGAGGCGCAGCGCAAGGCCGGCGTGGGCTCGTTCTACGTCGACGAGAACATGGACCTGCCCCACCTGATGGAGCAGGCGCTGCGCGCCCACGTGGTGTACGAGCTGGACCGCGACTACGTGATCATGAACTCGCAGAACCCCCAGACGGGCCAGAACGAGCCCAGCGTCGTGATCGTCGACACGTTCACGGGCCGGCCCATGATCGGGCGGCAGTGGAGCGACGGCTTGCACCAGGCCGTCGAGGCCAAGGAGAAGGTCCCCGTCAAGCAGGAGACGCAGACCGTCGCGACGGTGACGATCCAGAACTTCTTCAAGATGTATGAGCGGCTGGCGGGCATGACGGGCACGGCCGACACCGAGGCCCAGGAATTCAACGACATCTACAGCCTCGACGTCGTGAGCATCCCCACCAACCGCGAGGTGGTCCGCAACGACTACGACGACCTGATGTTCCTCCGCGAGAAGGACAAGTGGGAGGCCATCGTCGACGAGATCAAGGCGTTCCACGACGTGGGGCGGCCCATCCTCGTTGGTACGACCAGCGTGGAGCGGAGCGAGTTCCTCGGCAAGATGCTGCAGCGCAAGCACGGCGTGAAGCACGAGGTGCTCAACGCCAAGCAGCACGAGCGCGAGGCCCACATCGTGGTCAACGCCGGCCAGCTCGGCGCCGTGATGATCGCCACGAACATGGCCGGCCGCGGCACGGACATCAAGCTGGGCAAGTGCTCGCGCGAGCAGCTCATCGACCACTGGCTTCGCCGTGGCATCGCGTCTCGTGAGCTGAAGCCGGACGCGAACGAGGAGCAACTCCGCGAGAACGTCTTCCGCAAGATGGCCCAGACCGAGCTGAAGGGTGACGGCCTGAGCAAGCGGGACGTCGAGCAGATGCCCTTCGAGGAGGTCGAGCTCGCGCTGCTGAAGCACTGGTCGATCACGTACACCTACATGACCGACAAGCAGGTGCAGGCCGCCACGTGCGACGAGCTCATGGCCGAGCTCGATGCGTGCGGTCGGTTCCTGATCCACCGCATCCGCTGGTTCGACAACATCGAGGACATGGGCGGGCTGCACGTCATCGGCACCGAGCGGCACGAGAGCCGGCGCATCGACAACCAGCTCCGCGGCCGTTCGGGCCGCCAGGGCGACCAGGGCTCGACGCGGTTCTTCGTGAGCCTGGAAGACCCGCTCATGAAGATGTTCGCGGGGGCGGCCATGCAGAACTTCCTGTCGAAGGTCGGCGGCATGAAGGAGGGCGACGCCATCGAGCACCCGTGGCTGAGCAAGAGCTTCGAGCGGGCCCAGCGGAAGGTCGAGGAACGCAACTTCCAGATCCGCAAGAACATCCTCGAGTACGACGAGGTCATGGAGCACCAGCGGCAGTTCTTCTACGGCCTGCGACAGCGGGCGCTCGAGGGCCGCGACGTGAAGGGCCTGGTGCTGGGCTACATCGACGTGGTCATCGACGAGGCCTGCGAGCAGTACCTCGACAAGGACTACCCCGCCGAGTGCGCCGCCGAGTACGCCAAGCAGCAGCTCGACTGCTCGATCATGCCCGATCGCCTGCGTGGCAAGGACCACGAGGAGATGGACGCCGCCATCCGCCGAGAGGCCAAGGAAGACGCGCGGCAGATGATCGACCTGACGCTGGGCGAATACATGCCCATGGAGGGCTCGGAAGTCAGCGTCGACTTCGATTCGGCCGGCCTGATCAACTGGGCCAAGAGCCGCTTCGACGTGGAGTTGCACGCGGCCGACCTCCGCGAGGGCGGGGCGGCCGAGCGACGGCACGTGTTCGACACGCTCGTCGAGCGAGCCCACGAGAAGATCGACGATGCCGACCTGGCCGGCCTGGCTCGCTTTACCGAGAAGCACTACGGTGCCCACGAGCTGGCCAAGTGGGTCAAGGGCCGCTTCGGCTTCGACGTCGAGGTCTCGGCGCTCGTGAAGGCCGAGGAGTCGGAAGAGAACTCGGCCAACGAGTACATCAAGCAGAAGGCCCGCGAGATCTACAACGATCTTGAGGTGAAGTACCCGGCCGAGTTCGCGATGAACGTGACGCGGAACCTCATGCGCACCAGCCCGGGCGACGCGCTGGGCCAGCTCTCGGAGTGGGCCAACCGGCGCTACGAGCTGGGCCTGACCGAAGACCAGCTCCGCAAGACCAATCCGGCGGCGCTGCAGAAGCAGATCGAGCAGGCGTCCAAGGACTTCGTCGATTCGGGACGGCTCGACAAGGAGATCAAGGACGCGCTGGCGTGCCCCAACGACGACACGCTCGATGCGCACCTGAAGCAGCGCTTCAACCTGCGGACCGGCGTGCCCGACTGGATGCGCGGCATGCGCGGCGAGCAGCGCGAGGGCGTGGTGCGAGGTCGCGTCGAGGAGTTGCTGCGGGCCGAGATGCTGCACCTGGAGCGCATGGTGCTGCTCGAGGCGCTCGACAACCAGTGGCGCGATCACCTGTACCAGATGGACCAGCTCCGCGACGGCATCAGCTTCCGCGCCTTCAGCCAGCAGGACCCGCGCATCGCCTTCAAGAGCGAGGGCGCCAAGCTGTTCGGCGAGATGCAGCAGTCGGTGCGCACGCGCGTGACCGACTACATCTTCAAGATCCAGCTCGGCCCCGAGCAGGCCCAGGCACGCAGCGGACTCGGCCCCATGATGGGCGGCCCGCGCGCCGGCGGCGGTGCGCAGCAAGCCGGACCCGGCGGCCAGCCACCGTCGGGCGGCATCACCGGGCCGGGCATGGGCTGATCGGCGTCGATCGCGCGGTATAGTTTTGTTCGGAAAGCCGAACCCCAACGCCATCGCCTGCGGATGGGCTCAAGATTCGGCCACCCTCCCCTCGAAGCCACCGGATCGGCCGGTGGCAGTACCATGGATCGGGCCTGGGGTACGTGCCGGGGCGGGTGATGGGCCCGTTGGCTCCGGCAGGCCGGCAACGCACACGCGGGAGGGGTCGTCGATGTTTCACCTGAGGACGCACGGAGCGAGCGAGAGGCGTGGGTTCACGCTCATCGAGCTGCTGATCGTGATCTTGATCATCTCGGTACTCATTGCGGTGGGGCTGGCCGTCGGCACGCGGGTCATCGCGGGCGGCAAGACGAGCCAGACGCGCGACCTGCTCAAGACGCTCGACAACGTGCTCAACAGCTACGAGCAGGCGACCGATCGATCGCCGCCCGCATCGATCGTGGATCCACGCCTGGCCGAAGGAACGGTCACGGGCACGATCATCTACTTCCCCGTGGCCGACGCGGTGGACGAATCGACGGGCGTGCCGATCAACAGCGTGGGCTTGTTCCTGGCGGAGGCCCGGCGCGTCGCGGGCGTCTCGAACTTGCTCGAGGGATTGGATACCCGAAACTTCCGGGAGTTCGCGTACACCGCCAGCCCCGATCCGGCGCCCGGCGCCACCGAGCCGCTGCTGCCGACCGTGCTCGATGCCTGGGGCAACCCGATTCGATTCGTACACCCGGCCTTCCACGGCGTGCGGCGATCGGCCGAGGCCGTCGTCGACGTCCTGGGCCCCGTGCCGAGCCCGGGTACGGCGTACTTCCCGACGGACATTCGCCGCGACCCGGCCATGAGCGACGGCGACGGCGGGCTGACGACCAACAGCCGGCCGTACTTCTACTCGGCGGGCCCGGACGGCGACCCCTCGACGATCGAGGACAACGTCTACCTGGTAGAGCCCAAGATCCAGAACTGATCTGCGACAGATCCAGGACTGATCGGACCATCGGCTGGGGCGGTCCGGGTCGTCCCGGTCGGGGCGGCGGCGTACCATCACGGCCTTCCGGGGTGTAGCGCAGCTTGGTAGCGCGTCTCGTTCGGGACGAGAAGGTCGGAGGTTCGAATCCTCTCACCCCGATTGAAGCGGCAGGCCTCGTACCACGAGGCCTGCCGCTTTGCCATGGATGCAGAGCGACTGATTCCGAACACCAGGCACGTTGCTCGGGAGATTCGAGCAGGTCCCGCAAGGACTCAGCCTGGTACGACCCAGAAAACTGCCAAGGCAACCCAAACCAGGATCATTGTCCACATGAATACTCGTATTGCAAACTTCGTGGCGGGCACACGACGCGGTGGCACGACATCAACGATGAGCGGTTCAACGTCTGCTCGTTTGCAGAGCGCTCGTTCGCCTCTCCGTACGGCTTCAAGCCTTGCAAACATGTATCTCCTGCTGCCTTCGATCGAGATCAGAAAGAGGACGCTGAGGAGCGCAGCCCCAAGTGCGACCAGCCATCGATTCTCTTGAACAAGGTCCGCACCGATGACAGTTGCGATAGCCCCGTTGACGTACAGCGCCTGCTGCATCTTTCGCCACGTCAGGTTATCTTCGTGTTGATACAGATGGACTGCTTGCTCATACTGAGCGATCGCAATGCTCGTGGCATCTTCCATTTACGATCCTCCGTCCGTAGTCGCGAACCGTGTATGCCTTGATCTGCACGAGACAATGTATGCTTCCGCGCATGGCGACACTCCGCTTTTGCACGTGCATAAACTGTCGACATGCTCCACGCCATCCTCGCCGCCATTGCCCTGTTCTTTGCCGATCCCGATCCCTCGCTGCCCACCATGGCGGGGCTCATCGAGCGATACCGGGCCGATCTGGGCAGCGTTCGGCGGTTCCACGACACGCCGATGTCGCTCAACGCGATCGAGCAGTCCGAGGCGTTCAACCAGGCGTGGCTCGATCGGCTCGAGAAGGTCGACTTCGAGTCGCTCGACGTCGACGGTCGGGCCGAGCACGTGCTGCTGCGTGAGCACGTGCGCTTCGCGCTCGACGAGGCGAGGTATGACCGCGAGCAGCTCAAGGAGATCGAGCCGCTCGTACCGTTCGTCGAGCCGCTGGTGCTGATGCTCGAGGCGCGGCGGCAGCTCGAGCCCGTCGATCAGCGGCAGGCGGCCGAGACGCTCGACAAGCTCGCTGCAGAGATCGCCGAAGCCACCAAAGCGCTCGAAGCCGCCGAGAGCGAACGCGACCGCGTGCTCGCGCGGCGCGCCGCCATCCAGCTCGACCGGCTGGCGTGGTCGCTCCGCTCGTGGTTCAACTTCTACGACGGCTACGACCCGCTCTTCTCGTGGTGGTGCCGCGAGCCCTACGACGCTTGCTCGGCCGCGCTGCGCACGCACTCCGAGACGCTCCGCGAGAAGGTCGCCGGCATCACCGACGACGAGGACCCAGTCATCGGCGACCCCGTCGGTCGCGACGTGCTGCTCCGCATGCTCGAGCACGAGATGATTCCCTATTCTCCCGAGCAGCTCATCACGATCGCCGAGCGCGAATACGAGTGGTGCCTCGACCAGATGCTGCAAGCGACCGACGAGCTTGGCTTTGGGAAAGACTGGAAGGCGGCGCTCGAGCACGTCCGCGACCAGCACGTGCCGCCGGGCGAGCAGCCCGAGATGATCGCCGCAATGGTGCGCGAGGCCATCGCGTTCGTCGAGGACCGCGGCCTGATCACCGTGCCCGAACTGAACGCCGAGACCTGGCGGATGTCGATGATGTCGCCCGCGCGCCAGCAGGTGAGCCCCTACTTCCTGGGCGGCGAGACCATCATCGTCTCGTATCCCACCGATGCCATGGAGCACGCCGACAAGCTCGCCAGCATGCGCGGCAACAACCGCCACTTCTCCAGGGCCGTCGTGCACCACGAGATCATCCCCGGCCACGGCCTGCAGCGGTTCATGCTCGACCGCTATCGCACGCACCGCGGCATCTTCTACACGCCCTTCTGGCTCGAGGGCTGGGCGCTCTACTGGGAGATGCGGCTGTGGGACCTCGGCTTCGCGCAGGGGCCCGAAGACCGCATCGGCATGCTCTTCTGGCGCATGCATCGCTGCGCCCGCATCATCTTCAGCCTCCGCTTCCACCTGGGCGAGATGACGGCCGCCGAAGCCGTCGACTACCTCGTCGAGAACGTCGGCCACCTGCGACGAAACGCGACGGCCGAGGTGCGCCGCTCGGTCAACGGCGACTACCCGCCGCTGTACCAGGCCGCGTACATGCTCGGCGGGCTGCAGTTCATGGCGCTCTACGAGGAACTCGTCGTGAACGGCGACATGAACGAGCGCGACTTCCACGACGAGATCCTGCGGCATAACGCCATACCGGTCGAGATGGTCCGGGCCATCCTGCGCGGCGACGAGATCGACGCGGACCACGAGCCGTCGTGGTACTTCGCGGGCGACGTCGAGCCGAGGATACGCTGAGCCATGCCCCAGCCCTTCCACCTCGCCTTCCCCGTGCACGACCTCGACGCCGCCCGCGCGTTCTACGGCGGCCTGCTGGGGTGCCCCGAAGGCCGCAGCAGCGACCACTGGATCGACTTCGACCTCTACGGCCACCAGATCGTCGCGCACTTGTCGAGCGAAGCACGAGCCGCAGCCCCGACCAACGCCGTCGATGGCCACGACGTCCCCATCCCCCACTTCGGCGTCGTGCTCGAGATGGACGCGTGGAAGGCCCTGGCCGAGAAGCTGCGGGGCGAGAGCGTCGAGTTCGTGATCGAGCCCTACGTGCGCTTCGAGGGCCAGCCGGGCGAGCAGGCGACGATGTTCTTCCGCGATCCGTCGGGCAACGCACTGGAGTTCAAGGCGTTCGCGGATGCGTCGAAGCTGTTCGAGAAGTAGCGGCAACCCACCGGTTCTGATCGATGCCGTCAATGATGTCGTTCTGACGCGTGGTCATGGCTGAAGTAGCCCCGCTCCAGAGACGCTCGCAGCCACGCTCCGCCCCGCCAGCCACCCGCTCGCCCACGCCCACTGGAAGTTAAACCCGCCGATCCGGCCGTCGACGTCCAGGATCTCGCCGGCCAGCCACAGGTTCTCGCACGTGCGGCTGGCCATGGTCGCGGGGTTGATTTCGCCGAGCGGCACGCCGCCCGCCGTCACCTCGGCGTGCGCGAAGCCGCGGTCGCCCGAGATCTCGACCGGCGTTGCTGCGAGCAAGTGCGCCAACGCGCGCCGGCCATCGCGCGAGAGCTGGTTGCCCGGGGTCGCGGGATCGACGCCCGCGCGCTCGCAGAGCGCACGTGCCAATCGCTCGGGCAGGTGCTCGCGCACGTAGGTCAGCGGCGTGCGCTGCCCCAGGCCCTGCAGGTCGGCGTCGATCTGCTCGAACGGTCGATCGATCCAGCAGATGACCATCGACGCGCCCGGATCGTTGTGCCTTGCCGCAGTCAGGTAGCGCGAGGCATCCATCGGGGCCGGGCCGCTCAGGCCGAAGTGCGTGCACAGCAGGTCGTTCTCGAACCGCGCGAGCCGCTTGCCCGTGCCGCTGCGCACCTCGACGGCCGCCCGGCAGCTCACGCCGCTCAGCTCGGTGAGCCACGACGACCCGGGCCCGGCGATCAGCGGCACCAGCGCCGCGAACACCCGCGGCGTCACCGTGTGCCCGAGCCCTTGCACGAACCCGTAGCCCGCGCCGTCCGACCCGCTCCGCGGCAGGGCCATGCCGCCGGTGCACAGCACGAGCCGATCGCTCCGCAGCGTCTCGTCGCTGTCGGCGCGATGGATCACGAAGCCGTCGCCGTCGCGGTCGACGCCGGCCACCCGCCAGGGATGCACGAGATCGACGCCCAGGCGCCGCACCTCATCCAGCAACGCATCGAGCACGGTGCGCGCCTTGTCGGTGGTCGGGAACAGCTTACCCGTGTCCTCGCGCTTGAGCGTGACGCCGAGCTCTTCGAAGAAGGCGACGGTGTCGTCGACGCCGAAGCTACGGAGCACGCGGCGGATGGTGTTGCGCGACGTGCCGGCGTACTGCTTCTCGTCGACGGCGTAGTGCGTCACGTTGCACCGCCCGCCGCCCGCGACGAGGATCTTGACGCCCACCTTCTTCGACCCGTCGAGCAGCACGACGCGGCCGGCCTGCCCGGCCTCACCCAACGCCCGCCCTGCCGAGATCGCCGCCATCAGCCCGGCGGCCCCGGCGCCGATGATAGTGATGGTGGGGGGCGGGGGCATGGAGGAGGGTAGTTCCTCCGCCGCTCAACTCTTGCAACCAACGCACCCCGCCGTCAGAATAATCGGTATGCACACGCCATCCCTCGCCATCCTCACCCTGGGCCTGACGGCCGCGACCGTGCTCGCGCAATGCGACGGCGTGCGGCTGGCGCCTCCAACCGATCCTCCGCCGATCGAATTTGGAGCATCGGTTGCCAACGATGGCCGCTTCTGGTTCGTCGGTGACAACAACGCTCGCACGCTCTGCCCCGGCGACCCGTTCAATTGCAGCGCCGGGGCGGTGCACGTGTACGAGATGGTGGGCGGCCGGCTCGAGTTCTTCCAGACGCTCTCGCCACCCAATCCGGCCCTGGGCGACTTCTTCGGCACGAGCTTGGACGCGGACGCCGGCCGACTGATCGTGGGCACGATGAACTACCAGTGGCCCGGGACGTCTCGCCGGGGCGGCGCGTTCGTGTATGAGTACGAAGACGGCGCCTGGACCGAGACCGGCCGATTGATCCCGCCCGAGACGGTCGATCCGTTGCTCTGGCGCCTCCTGGGCGTCCAGGTTGCCATCGATGGCGACATGGCCATGCTGACGCCCCTGGAGTCCACCGAGAACATGGTCTTCAGGTATCGCCTGACGGCCTCCGGGTGGGAGTACGCGGAGCACTTCGCGGCACCCAATGGGGGACCGGTCGACGCAGTCTTTGGTCACGGATACGAGATTCTCCCAGACTGGGTGTTCATCAGCGCGCCCTGGGACAGCTCGGTTGTCTTTCGAGGCGGCTCGGTGTACGCCTATCGGCGCCTGCCCGATGGCTCGCTGGAGTTTGCACAGAGGCTGACCGGAGATGATGCACCGGGTGGAGCCTTACGAAACAATTTCTTTGGCGCGTCTATGTCGGTTGATGATGGGCGCCTTGCCATCGGAGTGCCAAGCGCAACCCGTGATGTTGCGGAACAGGGTTCGGTGCAGATATACGACCTCAACGATGGTCGATGGCAGTTTTCTGAAGAAGTTGTTCACGAGCATGCGGAAGAGTTGGATCAACTCGGATATTCGGCATCGCTCCACGGCAACCTGCTCGTCGCGAGCGCAACGGGCGACGGTGCCCCTGGCACCCCGGGCAGCGGCTACGCGTTCAGGCGCGGGCCCGATGGGCAATGGCGCCAGGCGGCCTGGCTCGTCCCGCAGCCGCCGGTCCGCACGCGACAGTTTGGCTACGTCATGGCCTCGGACGGCCGGCACGCCCTTTTCGGCGCGCGCGAAGACGAGCTTCCCAGCCGCGAGCGGCCTGGCGCTGCCTACCTCTTCGATTTGACCTGCACCGACTGTCCCCCCGACCTCGACGCCGACGGCGCCCTCACCATCTTCGACTTCCTGACCTTCCTCAACCTGTTCGAAGACAGGAGTAGCGAGGCCGACTTCGACGGCGATGGCGAGCTGACCATCTTCGACTTCCTGGCGTTCCAGACCGCCTTCGACGCCGGCTGCGCGTAGCGGCTCAGAATATCGCCCACAGCGCGATGACCGCCGCCACGAGCACGCCGACGGCGATGGCCCAGATCGGGGGGCCGCTGCGCTTGCCGCCGGGGCCGACGCTGGCCTGGCAGTGCCAGCACACGGTCGCGTCGTCGTAGAGCTCGGTGCCGCAGCGCCAGCAGGTCTGGGTGACGCCGCTGAAGCGGTCGAGGTCGTCGTCGCTGGGGCCGTCGTCCGGCAGGCCGTACTCGGGCGCGCGTTCGAGGACGTCGCCTCGCCGGGCCGACGCCCGCTTGGCGATGGCCGAGTCTGGCATGTCGTCCAGCGGACCGTCGGCGCGGGGCATGCCCGATGGTACCACCCGTACGCGTGCCTTCCGAGGCGGCACGACAGGGCACGCGGGCTTCTCCCAACAAGCTCTCGGGCGGGGCGAATTCGCGGCGCGTTCTCCCGTTGACGCCCGTTTCGCGTCCATATGGTCGTGGATTCGCCGGAGCGTCGATAGACAGCAGCGGGTCGCGCATCACCACGAGCCGACGCCCCCAAGGAGGTTGACCATGGCCCACGCGCCCCATCTCACCGCCCGCCAGCGGACCGCCCTGAGCGTGCCCCCGCTGCTGCTCAGGCTGGTGCTCGCCATCATCTTCATCTGGGCGGGCTACACCAAGATCTTCGGCTTCATGGAAGTGACCGACGAGAACCGCGCGGCCCTCGTCGCCGCCGGCGTGCTCCAGGCGTCGACCGAAGCACCCGTGGACGAGACGCCGATCGACGAGCCGGTCGATCCGCCGGCGGACGAGCCGTCCTCCGAGCCAGCATCCGAGCCCGACCCGCTCGACGAGCCTGCGGGCGATCCGGCGGGCGATCCGGCGGGTGATCCGGCGGGTGATCCGGCATCGGATCCCGCCGACGAACCCGCAGGCGAGCCCGATCCGACCGAGCCGGTCGAAGATCCGGCCTTAGCCCTGGTTCCCACGCCCGGCATCACGCTGGTCGCACAGTCTTCGCCCGAACGCGTTCGCAAGCTCAACGGGCTGGCCATGCTGGTGTACGCCGCGGCCAACCCCGAGCCCACGCTGGCCGACGACGAGGACGGCACGCTCGAGGCCCAGCGGCCCATGCCCCTGTGGCCGTCGGCCATCGGCTCTCCACCGTGGCCGGTCGTCTTCGCTCGGGCGGCCGCGTGGACCGAACTGATCGCCGGCGTGCTGTTGCTGGTCGGGCTGTTCACCAGGCTGGGCGGGCTCTCGATCGCCGGCATCATGGGCGTGGCCATGTGGCTCACGCAGATCGGCCCGGCCCTGCAAAGCGGCGATACCTGGCTCGGCTTCCTGCCCATGAACGACCCGATGGACCCGGCGAGCTACACCAAGATCCTGTACCAGCTTGCCTTGCTGGCGATGGGGCTGGCTCTCCTGTTCTCGGGCCCGGGCATGCTGTCGATCGACCGCTGGATCTTCGGCAAGAGCGTCGCAGACGACGACGACTGACCCGGGCGAACCCCGAATCCGGGGAACAGGTCTCCGATCCAAAGCGAAGCTTCTGGGAGCCGGGCCGCGTGAGACCGCGGCCCCCCTATGCTGCGCCCCTTCGACCGGAGGCCCCCGCGATGAGCACCACTGACACCTCCGCCCTGCAGGACGCGACCATCCTCATCGTCGACGACGACAAGGACGTGCTCCTGGCCATGGAGACCGCCTTCAAGGCCGAGGGCGCCACGACCCACACGGCTGGCGACGGCAACACCGCCATCGAACTGACCCAGGAGGCCAAGCCCGACCTGGTCGTGCTCGACATGATGCTGCCGGCCCGCTCGGGCTTCCTGGCCCTTGAGAAGATCAAGGGCAACGCCGACAGCCCGCTGGTGATCATGGTGACCGCCAACGACGGCAAGCGGCACCAGGCCTACGCGCAGTCGCTGGGCGTCGACGGCTACCTCATCAAGCCCGTGCCGCTCGGCCAGCTCATGGAGACCGCCGCCGAGCTCCTGGCGAGCCGCAAGTAAGGGGACCCCGGCCGGATGCCCAAGCGTCAGATCGTCATCGTGTCGTCCGAGCCCGCCGACGAGGGGCTGCCGCCCCTGGGCACCATCGATGAGGTGTCCAGCGCCCTGGCCGACTTCAACACGGCGCCGGACGGCTCGGAGCGCAGCGCCTCGGCCGGCACGGTCGTGCTGCACGGGCCGGGGCTGGTGGTCGAGCTGCCCATGGGCCTCGATCGCGTGACGCAGGGCCTCGTCACGCTCATCGACGAGGACGTCGCGTGGCCGGTGCTCATGCGGCTGGTGAAAAACCTGCCCTGGAAGCTGCTGGACCTGGAGACGGGCCGCAGCTTCGGCTAGCGAGTCCGCACACCCCGCCGCCGGCGTTCCTAAACTCACCGAGTGGACACCTTACTCGCCGCACTCGCGAACTGGAAGCCCTTCACGGCGTTGGTCCTGGGCGACTTCATGCTCGACCAGCAGCTCTACGGCGACGCCGAGCGGCTGAGTGCCGACGCGCCGGTTCCCGTCCTGCGCGTCACGCGTCAAGAAGCCATGCCCGGCGGCGCCGGCAACCTGGCCGAAGACTTGGTCGCCCTCGGGGGAACGGTGAAGGTCTTCGGCGTGGCGGGCGACGACGCCGAGGGCGCGATGCTGCGTGACCGGCTCTCGGCCGCCGGCATCGAGACCGAAGGACTCATCACCGACGCGGCGCGCCCGACCACGGTGAAGCGCAACCTCATCGGCCTGGCCCAACACCGCCACCCGCAGAAGATGTTCCGCGTCGACTTCGAGTCCCGCGACGCGCTGCCCGAGGGCGTGTCCGAGCGATTGCTTGCCGCACTGGACGCGGCGCTCGCCGACGCCGACGTGCTGTGCCTCGAGGACTACGACAAGGGCGTGTGCGACGAGGCGACGTGCCGGGCCGCCATCGAGCTTGCGCATGCCCACGGCGTGCCGCTGCTGGTCGATCCGGCGTCGCGCGATGACTTTGCCCGCTACCACGGCTGCACGTCGATCACCCCCAACCGGAGCGAGGCCGAACGTGCGACGGGCCGGCGCCACGCCATGAACTCGGCCGCACAGCGCCAGGAGCTGGCGCGAGAGCTGTCGGGCTCTCTGGACTGCGAAGCGGTGGTACTCACGCTCGACAAGGACGGCGCGCTGCTGCTGGAGCGCGATGCCGAGCCGCTGACCATCCCCACCGTCGCGCGTGAGGTCTACGACGTGACGGGCGCGGGCGACATGATGCTCGCCGGACTCGCCGCCGCACGCGCGAACGGACTGTCGTGGCCCGACTCGGTGCGCTTCGCCAACGCCGCGGCCGGCCTCGAGGTCCAGATCTTCGGCGTGAAGCCCATCCCGCTGGCCGATGTGCACCGGGAGCTGCTGCGGCAGGCCGGGCGCTTGACCGGCAAGCTGCGCACGCTCGACGAGGTCCGAGCCGAGGTGGCCAGCGTCCGACGCAACGGCGGCACGGTCGTGTTCACCAACGGGTGCTTCGACGTCTTGCACGCCGGGCACGTGACGCTGCTGGAAAAGGCCGCGACGTTTGGCGACTTCCTCGTCGTCGGGCTGAACAGCGACGACTCGGTCCGCCGACTGAAGGGCGAGGGCCGCCCGGTGCACGCCGGACTCGATCGGGCGCGCGTGCTCGGTGCGCTCGAGCCCGTGGGCGCGGTCGTCTTCTTCGAGGATGACACGCCCATCGACGTGATCGAGGCGCTCACGCCCGACGTGCTGGTAAAGGGCGCCGACTACGCGGGCAAGGAGGTCGTTGGCCAGCGGGCGGTCGAAGACGCGGGCGGTCGCGTCGAGCTCGTTGATCTCGTGCAAGGCCTCAGCACGACGGCGGCCCTGTCGCGCATGGGTGCCGAGCGGTGAGCCCACGGGCCCGCGCCGCGGCAAGGGCCACGGAGCACGTCGCCATCGTGCACCCGTGGGTCATCGATGCCCTGCTGGCGGGCCAAAAGACCATCGAGAGCAGATTCTCGCGCGACAAGCGTCCGCCGTTCGGCCGCATCAAGAAGGGCCACTGCGTGTACTTTCGCGCCACCGGCGGCGGGTACGAGGCCCGGGCTCGGGCCAGCCGCGTGCAGTGCCTCGAAGACCTGACGCCGCGACTCGTGGACCAGATCGCGGCCGACCACCGCGACCGCATCGGCGGCGACGACGCGTACTGGGAGGGCGTCCGCGAGGCGCGCTGCGTCACGCTCGTCCACCTGACCGGCTGCGAGGCGGTCAGCCGCGGGCCTTCCCTCGATCGCCAGCGGGGCGACCGCCGGGCCTGGTTCGTGCTGGAGTAGGGCGGCGGCGGTACAGTGGCAGCCGATGGAAGCTCATGGGGCCGTCCAAAGCCTGGCGTTGGCCTTCGGTGCGGGCGCGCTCGTCACGCTCGTGAGCGATCGCGTCCGCCAGCCGGCCATCCTCTTCCTGCTGCTGATCGGCTTTGCCCTGGGCGTCAACGGCCTCGGGCTCGTGAACGGCGACGCGCTGGGCACGTCGGGCTTGCTGGCGATCGTGTCGGTCTCGGTCGGCCTGCTGGTGTTCGAGGGGGGGCTGGGGCTCGACCGCGCCACCATTGCGCGCGCTCCGGGCGCGGTGCGCGGCCTGCTCACCATCGCCGTGCTGGTCAGCTGGGCCCTTACCGCTCTGCTGGCGCACTTCCTCGTTGACTTACCGCTGGACCTCTCGATCTTGCTCGGCGCGATGCTCGTGGTGACCGGGCCGACCGTCATCGCTCCCATCCTGCGACGCACGCCGCTGAGCCCGCGGCTGCACGCGACCCTGAAGGCCGAGAGCATATTGATCGATCCGATCGGCGTCGTCGCGGCGGTCTCGACGCTCGAAATCGTTCGATTGGCGATCGAGCAACCAGGAGAAACGAACGCCGCCGGCGTGCTCGTGCAGTTCCTGTTGCCGGCCGGCACGGGGGTGGGCCTGGGCATCGCCTCGGGGTACGCCGCCGCCCGCGTGCTGCGCATCATCAACGGCGATCGCAAGAGCGATACGCAGACCATCGTGCTCCTGGGCCTGTCTGCGTGCATGATCTCGTTCGGGCTCGCCGAGGCGGTCGCCAGCGAGGCCGGCCTAGTCGCCGCGACCCTGAGCGGGCTGGTGCTGGCCAATGCCGCACGGCCGAGCGCAGAGTCGATGCGTCGATACAAGGAGACGACCGCGATCATGCTCGTGGGCGCCCTGTTCATCCTGCTCGCGTCTCGCGTGCAGCTTGGCAGGCTGGTCGACGTGTCGTGGCAGGAGGTCGTGTTCGTCGCGGCGATGGTGCTGGTCGTGCGGCCGCTGTCGGTCATCGCGGGCACCATCGGCACGGGGCTGACGTACCGCGAGCGCGCCTACGCCGCGCTCATTGCGCCGCGCGGCATCGTTGCGATCTCGCTGGGCGCCATCGTGGCCATCGAGATGACCCGCACGGCCGCGAACGTCGTGGAGAGCCGGCCGAGCCTGGAGGCCGACGCCAAGCAGCTCGAGACGCTCGTCGTCCTGGTTATTGTGGTGACGGTGACGCTCGCGGGGCTGACCTCGGGCCCGCTGGCCAAGCTGCTGCGTGTGCAAGCGGGCCGACCCAACGGCGTGATCATCGTGGGCGCCCATCGGCTGGGTCGAGACGTCGCCGCCCACCTGCGGGCCGTGGGCGTGCCGGTGCGGGTGGTCGACACGAATGCGGCGAACATCGCGGCCGCCGCGGGCGAGGGCATCTCGACCAGCATGGGCAGCGCCACCGACATCCGCTGGATGGACCAGGAGGTCGCCTCGACGGGCTTCGGCAACGTCTTGGCGCTCTCGGACAACGGCGAGGTTGACGGCGCCGTGGCGCGGTGGGCGGCCCAGCGCTTCGGCGTCGCCCAGGTGCTCCAGTGGCGGCGCGACAAGCCCGAGCCGGCGACCAAGGGCCACCCGCAGGCGGGCACGGCGCTCAAGTGGGGCCGGCCGCTGCGGCACATGTTGTTCCAGATGGATGCTGGGCTGGCGCGCGTCGCGACCTGGGAAGGCGAGCGTATGGGAGCGGTCGCGCTCATCGGCGTCGACGACACCAGCCAGGTGCACCTGATCGACGACGGCGACGTCGAGAAGGCCTTCCCCAACGGCGTGCCCGACGGCCTGCACTTCATCGGCGTCGAAACCGGACCCGCGCAGAAGCCGCCGGTCAAAACCGAAGGCGATGAGGCCCCGACGCCTGACGCGATCGAACAGGCGGGCGTCGACGAACCCGGAGACGACAACGCGGGCGAGGCCTGAGGACCCCGCCCGCGCGATTGGCTATCGGTACATTGGATGATGCCAGGCCGGCTTACCAGCCGCCGCGGCCACCACCGCCGCCACCGCCCCGGCGATCACCACCGCCGAAGCCACCACCACCGCCGCCGCCGCCGAAGCCGCGACCACCACGGCCGCCGCCGAAGCCGCCGCCGCCACCACCGGCGTTGGCGCGTGGCCGCGCCTCGTTCACGGTGAG
Source organism: Phycisphaerales bacterium (assembly GCA_040217175.1). Classification (NCBI taxonomy): domain Bacteria; kingdom Pseudomonadati; phylum Planctomycetota; class Phycisphaerae; order Phycisphaerales; species Phycisphaerales bacterium. The sequence continues at coordinate 945,956 of JAVJNT010000002.1, forward strand.
GGGCCGGCCGTCCATGGGCGTGCCGTGCAGGTTCTCGATGGCCTTGTGGCCGTCCTCGTCGTTCATCTCGACGAAGCCAAAGCCGCGGCTGCGGCCGGTCTCACGGTCCATGACCACGCTGGCCGACTGGACCTCTCCGAAGGGGGAAAATGTCTCGGCGAGCTCGCTGTCGCCCGTGCTGTACGGCAGGTTGCCGACGTAAATCCGCATGACTGTGCGATCCTTCTGCAATCGTGCCCGGGAACGGTTCACTGGCTTGCTTCCAGGCGAGCCCGCCCCGGGCCCGGGCGTCGCCTGTCGATGCGGGCTATCCCGCACTTAGGGAGAGATTGTACCAAAAGTCGAGGGCCGAAGCGAGCCCATTTTCGCACCCGGGCATCCGAATCTGGCCGGCAGGCCTGTCCGGGCGCACGCCGCGGCGTGTTGACGCCCCCCGGGATGGTCGATATCCTTGAGGCCGCTTGCGGGTGTAGCTCAGCGGTAGAGCGTCACGTTGCCAACGTGAATGTCGACGGTTCGAATCCGTTCACCCGCTTTGGATCGCCACCAACACGAAACGCCGTTCCCGAGATGGGAGCGGCGTTTCTTCGTTCAGGGCGACCCTCGCAGCCCCTCGCCCGCGCCGGCGACCACACCGATCAGGAGCAGGACCGCGAAGGCGGCCACGGCCACGCCAAAGAGCCGGAGGTGTCGGTACACGGTCGGCATGACGCGTTGTGCGAACCGATGGTGCCATCGCCAGGGCACGCAGCACAGCAGGACTGCCGTGACGACGATGGTCCAGCCGACGACCCGGAACACCAACGGCTGCCACATCGACGGCGCGTGCAACACGAGCGCAACTCCGAAGACCAGTCGAAATGCCTGCTCGGCGAAGTGCGTGCGCGCCGACGATGCGAACGCCTCGAAGAAGCGTCGCACTCGGTCCGGGGCCGCGAACGTCGCAACCGAGATCGCAAGGAACCCGATTGCACTGGCGACCACGACGATCGCGGCTGAGAGTCTGATCGCGTCGGCCACGTTCCCAGCCTACGCGCTGCTCACCCGTCGCAGCCGGCCTCGAACTCGGTCTGGAACAGCAGGAAGTCGAAGATGGTCAGGACGCCGTCGCCGTCGAAGTCGGCCTGGAGATCGCCCAGGCCGAACAGCCCGCTGAAAGCCAGGTAGTCGAACAGCGTGAGGGCTCCGTCGCCGTCGAGGTCGGCCCGGCAGCCGTCACAATCGGGCGCAACCGGGTCGAACCAGACGATGCCCAGCCCCGGCTCGTCGCGGCCGTCGTAGATGCGGCCGCCAATGGCCAGGGGCACGCTCGTGCCCCAGCAGACGCCCGTGGCGTCGATGTCGACCGGGCTGGCGTGGTAGATGTCGTCGCCGAGCTGGGCGGTGTTGTTCGTGAAGGTGTTGACCAGGCCATTGCTTCCGGCGAAGCTGAACAGCGAGACGTCGTCGTCGATGTTGGTGGTGTAGACGGCCCCGCCAAGGCGGGCGATGTTGCCCTCGAAGGTGTTGCCGACGAAGACGACCGAGTCGTGGTCGTCCGAGTCGATGAAGCCGACGGCGCCGCCGGCACCCGCGGTGATGTTCTGGATGAATCGGTTGTTGGTGAAGGTGATGTCGCTCTCGCCGCGGAAGAAGCGGACGGCCCCGCCGTCGGTCGTGGACGAGTTGCCTTCGAAGTCGCAGTCCTCGACGTCGACCACGCCGAACGACAGCGTCATGGCGCCGCCGCGACCGGCACGGTTGTCAACGAACTCGCACCGCCGCATCGTGAGCGTCCTGTCATCGAAGCCGAGGTAGCCGCCCGCCGATCGCTCGGCCAAGTTATCCATGAACACGCAATCCTCGATGATTAGATCAGCATTGAAATCCATTGCTCCGCCGCTACGACCCGCCAAGTTGCCGACAAACTCGCAGCCTGAGATTCGCGTAGTTTGGCCGTAGGCAAGACCGTTGAGACCACCGGCATCGAAGTCTGCCGAGTTGAAGTAGAAACGACAGTCAACGAAGTCGGCTTGCGGGCCAGCATATGACATGCCACCCCCGCTCGATGAAGGGCCACCCCCGATGCCGTTTCGCACGAACGTGCATCGCACGATTCGATCACGTGGCACGGAGGAAGGGTCGGCGACGAGCGAGTTGATGAAGGCTCCTTGTCCGTTCTCCTCGAATGTACAGTCTTCCAGCAGATGCCCGGCGCCCCCGCGAATGCCGAGACCAAAGCCCGTAGAGCCCGATACTTCCACGCTCCGCATGCGTACTTGCTTCATCGTCGGACGCAACTCAGCAGAGATGCCCAGGCCAAACGGATCTTGCGGCCCAACGACGATCACGGACTCGAAATACGGCGTCGAATCAATCATGGAGATTGGCGCTTCAGCTTGCCACACGTAGGCGAATCGGATGATTGAGCCGTCAAGAAACTCTTCGGCTATGGAGAATTCCGCGTCCCTCGCGTTCGGCGTGAACAGGACTCCGCCCCACGGCTGGTCGGGATCGTGGGCCCGCAAGTCGACGCGTGCAAACTCCTCGCCGAAGGCCTGCAGCGTGCCAATGTCACCGTCCGCATCGCCGCCGATGATCAGCCGCGTCCCGGCCATCCCTTCGACCCGCACGCCGCCCTCGATGGTCAGCGTGGCCCCGCCGGCCACCTCGACGTCGCCCGTGAGCACAAAGGGATTGCCGCTGATCCGCCAGACCGTGTCGGTCTCGATCCGGCCTTCTACGAACGTCTGTGCGTGGGCGGACACAATGATCGAGAACCACGCGACGAGCGAGACGAGAGCTTGGAGACGCATGCGGACCTCCTGGAATGTTCGGCTTGTGCTCGATGCCGTCGCGATCCAGCATACCGCAAACGCGATTGCCATGCAAGGACATGTGCGCGGCGCACGGAAAAGCCCGGGCGTGCGCCCGGGCCACGTTCGATCAGGGCATGCCTTGGATCAGGGGCAGCCGGCGTCGAACTCGTTCTGGAACGCCAGGAAGTCGAACAGGCTTAGGCTGCCATCGCCGTCGAAGTCGGCGGCCAGGTCGCCGGCGTCGAACAGGTTCTGGAACGAAAGGAAGTCGAAGATCGTCAGCGAACCATCGCCGTCGATGTCCGCCCGGCAGGTATCGCCGTCGACGTCAACGAAGAAGATGGTGTTCAGGCCGTCGAAGTCCTTGTCGCGGATGAAGTAGATGCGGCTGCTGTCGGCCGACCAGCGGATGTCGCCGTACCCGCCGTTGACGTCTGCAAAGACGGGAAGATCTGGCGTCAGGTTGCGCAGGTCGGTTCCGTCGATGTTGACCACGTAGAGCGCGTCGACAGTGTCGACGTCGATGTCGCCGCTAAAGGCAACCATGGTGCCATCGGGCGAGACGGCCAGGCCGTCGATGTCCTGGGCCTCTGAGCTCAACGGCACGATGACCTCGACCTCGACGTCGCCGGGCGTCGTGGGGATCTTGATCAGGCTCTCGGGGCCATCAAAGTCGAAGTGCGCCGTGCATACGAAGTACTGGTCATCGGACGTCAGCTCCCCATCGACGATCTGAAAGAAGTCCGGCGTGTTCGTAGGCGTGATGAACTGCGGGTCGAAGCTCGAGCCATCGGTCGGCAGCACGCCGAGCACCTGGGGCTGGGGGCCACCCTCGAACTGGCTGCCGTAGACGACCGTCGAGCCATCGCTGGTCACGTCCCACTGGAACTGGTCGATGTCGACGCCCAGCGGCGTGATGCCGAAGATGTCGAAGCTTCCGTCGGTGAGGGCGTTGAAGATGCCGTCGCTGCTCTCGTCGTTGAGGTAGATCAGCTCGGTGCCGCCCTTGATGAGCACGCCGTCACCGGCGATGCCGGTGCCGTCGGTGATCTGGAGCTGGTCGCCGCCGTCGATGGGCAGGCGGAACCACTCGTTGCTGGGGTTGCCGATGGTCTGGTCGCCCTTGAAGTAGACGAAGTCGACGCCGACGATCGGCGCCTCGTCGACGTCGTTGTGAAGGGTCGGGTCGTTCCAGATCTCGGCGGTGCCACCACCGATGGGAATGCGGTACAGGTGGTCGCCGCTGACGCCGTCGTCGACCGAGCCGACGAAGAAGATGAACTGGCCATCGAGCGAAAGCGTAAACGCGTCGACGTCGCCCGTGGTAACGGCCGGGGCGATGGGCACCTCGGTGCCCTCCTGCGCAAGGGCCGCAGTCGTGGCTGACAGCGCGAAGCCGGCGATGAGCGTGATGTTGCGAGTGCTTGGCATGGGAATCTCTCCGTTCTCAGATCGAGGGGTCTGGCATGGACTCAGAAAAGGCTGGTAGAACGTAGAAACCCGGCCGATTCGCTTCGTCAATGCGCAGCCAAGTACGAGTCAAGACCCCGTGAAGAGTGCGCGAACACCGCAACACGCGGGCGACGCTGGTTCGCTGCGAAGGAATCATGCGTACCGACGACACACGACTCGTGCACAATCTCCAACCCGACGAGGCCATACGCATGACTCACGCCAGGCGCGCCTTCACGCTCATCGAACTGCTCGTCGTCATCGCGATCATCGCGCTGCTCATCGGCATCCTGCTCCCTTCGCTCGGCGCGGCGCGCGAGGCCGCGAAGAAGGTCCAGTGCCAATCGCAGATGCGGCAGATCATGACGGCCTGGACCGCCTACACGCTCGACTACAACGAGTACCACCACGGAAGCCGCCAGAACTACTCGACCCGCATGGAAGAACGCGGCGGCCGCGGCTCGCAGATCAATTTCCTGCTGCCCTACTACGAGGATTACGAGACTCCTGGGGCATCGAGTGATCTGGGCAAGTACGGCTATTGGGGCGCGCTCTACGACGAATACCTCGGCGTCGAAGTCGAAGAGTCGATGTTCGATCAGAGCGTCGGCATCGGCAACCGTTCCCAGCTTGCGGGCTGGGACGTCTGGGCATGCCCGAGCGCCAAGCTCATCGATCGCTACGGCATCACCGGCCGGGGCGCCGAGGGCAATTTCGACTACGCGACTTTCTGCTTCAACGGCGTGTTCCGCGGTGGCCCGGGTACCGATGCGGCGCTCTGGAAGGCCGGCGGCTACAACGACCCAAGGCCGAAGCGCGTGACCGAGGTCAACAACCCCTCGAAACTCATCGTGTTCATGGATGGCTACGAGCAGATGATCGACGGCAACGGCGATACGCTCAACGACCTCTACCAGCACGGCCCCGAGAAGGATGCCGAGTACTTTCGCCACGGCCATAGCTGCAACGCGTGCTGGCTTGATGGGCACGTCTCAGACATTCCCAAGGAGGACCTGCCCAACACGCTGCCCTGGTACACGGGCCAGCCCGATCCGGACCGCGGACCGCGATAGAGCTCGAGCCGACCACGAACGCAAAGGGGACCGACCTCGTTCGAGGACGGTCCCCTTGTGATCAAGAATGTTGATGCATTCGAGGTCGCTCAGGACATGCGGCGGCGCCGCACGGCGACGAGGCCAAGGCCCGCCATCGCCAGGCCCGCGCTGCCGGGCAGCGGGATGGTGATAAACAGGAAGTCCTGCGTGCCGCGGGAGTTCGAGCCGTCGCTGTTGAAGGTGACCCAGCCGCGGCCGACGTGGCCCGCAAAGCCGGGGAAGCGGTGCTGGTCGGTGAGGATGGCAAAGTCCTTGGCCATCGCATCGGACTGCTGGTAGAAGTTGAAGGTCGTGCCCTCGAGCAGGTCGCCGTTGCCGGCCATGGCCGTCATGACGCCGCTGTTGGACGCGAAGCTCTCGGCCGTCCAGCCGTTGGACTCGGTGTTGACGCCCATGGCCAGCGTGAAGTCGAGCCGGAACATGCCCTCGCCGAAGGCATAGCCGCTGCCGCTGTCCTGGCCGCCGTAGACCTTGCCCGAGATGTTGATGGCGTCGGCGTTGCCGTCGCCGGTGGTGTCCAGGATCTTCATGACGACCCGGGCACCGTTCTCCTCGAACGAGAAGGTGGTGGTGCCGCCGGCGCCGAAGCCCTCAAACATGTTGTCGAGCCGCAGGCCGTATCCCGGCGGCCTCGCGTGGCCGTCGGGGTGGTCGCCCAGAGCCGACTGGAAGAGGACCACGGGGTCCGCCATGGCGGCGCCGGCGAGCGCGAAGCCCGTCAGCACGCCGAACATCGAAGCCTTGTTCATCGAAAACTCCCTCCTACACGGTGACAGCCCCGCGCTGGAGGCAGTCCAGCCCGTCCGAGGCGGTGTGGTACGTCGATCAGACCGCGCGACGCGTGCGCGATCTGATGAGGGCGAAGATACCCCGGATCGCGCGCCCATCAAGCACGCGCTTCGACAACCCGATGCAAAAACAGCACTTGCGCGTTATGGGGACGCACGCGGAAACCACTATGCCGCCCAGGCTTCCCCGAGTGACACCACGTTCTCGGCCCCGACCGCGGGCACGATCGTGCAATTCGCCGCCGCGAAGGCCCGATACCATCGGCCGTGGCGGAGGCACCCAGCACAACACCGACGGCAACGCCCACCCCGATGCCGCACACGCCGCGGTCCGAGCGGGTCGACCCGACGCTCTACCTGCACCCCGCGACGCTGGCCCGCCTGGGCAGCCTCGAGCTGCGGGCCAAGATGATCGTCGAGGGCGTCATGAGCGGGGCCCACCGCAGCCCCTACCAGGGCCAGAGCGTCGAGTTCGCCCAGCACCGCCAGTACGTCGCCGGCGACGACCTGCGCCACCTCGACTGGAAGGTCTACGGCCGCAGCGACAAGCTCTACCTGAAGCAGTACCAGCAGGAGACCAACCTCGACCTGGTGGTGCTGGTCGATGCCAGCGGCTCGATGACGTACGGCAGCCGATCGTTCTCCGACGCGGCTGCCTCGGGCGACTCGACCGGGCCGAGCGGCCAGACCAACTGGCGGAAGATCGACCACGCCACGGCCCTCGCCGCCGCGCTCAGCTACGTCACGCTCCGCCAGGGCGACCGCGTCGGGCTGTACACCTTCGCCGACGGCATCCTCGGCGGCGTCGAGCGTTCCAGTAGTCAGGGGAGCTGGCGTCGAATCGTGGCGGCGCTCGCGCAGGCACCCGTCGACGGCGAGGCCGACTTCGCCCGCGTCTTTGATCAGGTGCTGGGCAAGCTCACGAACAAGTGCCTGCTCGTCGTCCTCAGCGACTTCTTCACCGAGCCGGCCGTGCTCGAAGCGGCGTGGGCCCGCGCCAAGCACCGGGGACACGACGCCATCGCCTTCCAGGTGCTCGACCAGAGCGAGACCGACTTTGCCTTCAAGGATCCGGCCCCCTTCCTGGGGCTCGAGGGCGAGGGCAAGCTCCGCGTTGACCCGCGGGCCCTGCGCCCGGCATACCTCGAAGCGATGGCCGAGCACACCCGCGCCGTCGACCGCGGCCTCAGGCGCGTCGGCTTCGACTTCCATCGGCTGAGCACGCACGACTGGCTCGGCCCGCCGCTGGCCGCCTACGCCGCGCGTCGCGAGAGCCTGCTCAAGCGGAGCAAGATGGGGTGAGCGCCGCATGAGCTTCGTCAATCCGCTCATCCTGGCGGCCGGGCTCGCGGCCATCGCGATCCCCATCGCCATCCACCTGCTCATGCGCCGGCGGCGCCAGCCGACCCCCTGGGCCGCGATGCGGTTCCTGATGGAGGCCATCCGCAAGCGCCGCCGCCGGCTGCAGCTCGAACGCCTGCTGCTGCTGGCGGTGCGGTGCCTGCTGGTCGCCGCCATCGCGCTGGCCCTCGGTCGCCCGACCATCCGAGGGCTCGCCGGAGACTCGCCCTTCGGGTCGGCCTCCGTCACGCTGGCGATCGTCATCGACGACTCCATCGCCTCGGGCACGCCCGACGCCGATGGCACGACCGCGCTTGATCGCCACCGCGCCATGGCCGTCGAGCTGCTCGAGAGCCTGCGGCCCGAGCGCGGCGATCGCGCGATGCTCATCCCGGCATCGGGACCGCTCTCTGGCCCGACCGATGCGCCGGTGCTCGCGAGCCTCGAACCCACGAGCGACCTGGGCACGCTCAGCCAGTTCCTGGAGGACCTCGCGCCCACCGATGCCGCAGCCGACGTGGCCGGTGCGCTCACGCTCGTCGGCGAGCAGCTCTCCGCCGCCGGCCAGGACGAGGCAGGCGGCCGATGGGTCGTCGCGGTGCTCGGCGACGGCGTGGCGGGCGTGTTCTCAGACGACGCCACCGGCGCAGTCGCCGCCGAACGCGGCGAGGGGCGCGGCCCGGACGTCGCCGTGCTTGCCAGCGATCCGACGCTCGCGGGAGCCGGGCCTGCGGGTGACGCGGGCATCGCAGCGCTCACGCCCGTGCGTCCGGTGCTGGTGGTGGGCCAGGGCGAGGCTGTCGCCGTCGGAGCGCCAGCACGCGTGACCGTCGGCCGCTCGGGCGCGGGGCTCGACGAAGAAGCGAGCGTGCTCGTCCGGCTGCGCTTCGTCGACGACGGCGGACCGGGACCGTGGAGCGAGGCGACCGCGCGGCTGCGACCCGGCGAGCGTACGGCTTCGGTGGTGCTCGACGCCCAGGTCATCGGCCGGCCGCGCGGGCTCGCGTGGCTCGAGGCGCGCGTGGGCACCGATCAGGCGGACCTCGGCGTGCCGGGCAACGACGCGGCCGTCGCGAGCATTGCGTTGCGGCGCCAGCTTACCGTGGCCATCATCGATACGCCGCCCGCCCCGGGCGAGACCGGACGGGCGCTCGACCCCGAGGACCCGGCCGCGTGGCTGCGCGCGGCGCTCGCGCCCGACGCGTTGGGCGAGGACGATCCGCTGGCCGACATCGCCGCGACCACCATCGACCCGTCGGTCGTCGACACGCCTCGGCTCGCGCGCGCCGACGCGGCGTTTGTGCTCGCGCCCGCCGAGGTGCGCGAGAGCGGCTGGCGGGCGCTGGCCGGCTTCGCCCGCGCGGGCGGGCTCGTCGCCGTGTTCCCCGATGCCTCCAGCTCGCTCGCACCGTGGAGCGACTCATTCGCACGGGCCTTCGACCTGCCGTGGAGCATCGGGCCCGAGGCCGTCGCCCACGAGCAGCCCTTATCGCTGGCGCGCAACGCGGGCGACGATCCGCTGGGCCTGCTGCGGCTGATCGAGGGCGAACTCGAGGCACTGCTGCGACCCGTCACGGTGGTGCGCCACGTGCCGCTGGCGATCGAGCCCGGCGGCGTCGGCGGCAGCCTGCTGACCATGAGCGACGGCTCGCCCGCGGCGCTCGTATCGCGGCCCGGCGGCACGGGCGGCGACGGCCTCGTCGTCGTGTTCGCCGTTCCGATGGCCGCGAGCTGGACCGACCTGCCCGCACGGCCCGTCATGGTGCCGCTGGCACAAGAGCTCGCGCGCGCGGGCGTGGGCCTGGCCGTCGGCTCGCGGCCCTCCACCGCCGGCGCCCGCCCGAACGCGCCGGCGCTCGCGGCCCAGCTCCGCCCGGGCTGGACGCTCGCGGCCGGCGGCTCGATCGCGCCCGCGACGGTGGACGACGAGGGACGCGCCAGCCGACCGCTGCGGCGAGCCGGCCCGTGGCTCGCGCTCGACTCGGCCGGCCGGCCTGTCGGCGTGGTGGCCGTCGCGCCCGACCACCGTGGAGCCGCGCGCGAGCGCCTGGAGCGCAGCCGCGTGCGAGAGATCATCGCCGAGGGCCTGGCCGTCGACCTCTCCGACGACGAGGCGCTCGCGTGGCTCGATCGCCCGGGCGGCGCGAGCGAAGACGCCGTCGCGCCGGCCGACGCCATGGCGCGGACCGAGCCGAGCCTGGCGCTCGGCGCGATCCTGCTGGGCGTCGCGCTGCTGCTCGCCGCCATCGAGGCCGTCCTGGCGCGCCTCTTCAGCCACGCCCAGGTGACCGGCGCCGTCAGCGGCCTGGCAACCGGCAGCACGCGGGAGGCGGCCTAGATGCATGCGCTGCTGGCACGCGCGACCGCCACGCCCGACGGGCTGGCCAGCCGGCTCTTCTCGCTGCGCGAGCTGGGCTTCGGGCAGGACGGCGTGACGCTCGGCTTCGACCGGCCGCTGCCCACGTGGGGCTGGGCGCTCGTCGTCATCGCGTGCGTCCTCGTCGGCTGGTGGGGCTACCGCAAGCTCGAAGGACCGAAGACGGCTCGGTCGGTGCTCGCGGGCATCCGCGCCGCGCTCATCCTGCTCTTGGTCGTCTTGGCGTGCGGCCCAAGGCTGGAGCGCACGAGCGAACGGCTCGAACCCGACTGGGTCCTGGTGCTCGTCGATCGCTCGGTCTCGATGCGCGTTGCCGACGCGCCCATCGCGGTGGCTGGTACGTCGCGCGCGACGCGAGACCAGCAGGTCCGTGCGTTGCTCGAGCGGCACGGGGCCATGTTCGCCGAGATCGCTACTGATCGTGAACTCGTCTGGCTGGGCTTCGATGCCGCGGCCTTCGACCTGCGTGCGCGATCGGGTGACGAGCAAGTCGAGCCTGGTCCACCCGAGCTGCCAGAGGCCGACGGACGGCGAACTGCGCTGGGCTCGGCCATCACCGGAGCGCTGACGCGCGCTGCTGCGCGACCGCTGTCGGCGGTCGTCGTCTTCAGCGACGGCCGGTCGATCGACGCGCCGTCGGCGGCCGTGGTCCGGCGGCTCGTGGGCGAGCGCGTGCCCGTGCACGTCGTACCCATCGGCAGCCCCGAGGCGGCGACCGACGTCGCGCTCGTGCAGGCCGTCGCGCCCGAGGCTGCCTTCGCGGGCGACCAGGCGCCGGTGCGCGTACGCATCGATCGACGCGGGCCGGCCGGTGGCTCGTCGGGCGTGCTTCGGCTCGTCGACCGCGCGACGGACGAGGTCATCGACGAGGTCCGCATCGGTGCCGGCGACGAGCGATGGAGCGACGACGAGATCGAGCTCACGCTCGTCGCGAGCGACCTGCAGGCCGGTGAGACCGACTGGCAGGTGCGCTTCGTGCCCGACGAGCCCGACCTGCTGGCCGAGAACGACTCGGCCGACCTGAGCGTTCGCGTCGTGGACCGGGCGCTCCGCGTGCTCTACATCGACGGCAGCCCAAGGTGGGAGCGGCGATACCTCACCAGCATGCTGCTGCGCGAACCCAGCGTGCGGAGCAGCTCGCTGCTGCTCGCCGCACGCCGCAGCTTCATCGAAGAAGGCAACGTCACCATCGGCTTCCCGCCCACCAGCGACGAGGAATGGGCCGAGTACGACGTGGTCGTGGTGGGAGACGTGCGATCGGGCCTGTTCAGCGCCGAGCAGCTCGACCAGCTCCGCGAGCACGTGGCCAGTCGCGGCGCGGGCCTGCTCTGGGTGGGCGGTATTGCGAACACGCCGGCAAGCTGGCGCGGCACGCCGCTCGAAAACCTGCTGCCCTTCCGCATGGACCAGGGTGCGGGCGTGTCGGACTCGAGCCGCCCGGTCGTGCTCGAGCGCACGCCGTCGGGCGAGCGGCTCGGCGTGTTGCGGCTCGACGAGAGCCTCACGACGTGGCCCGACTATCTGAGCGACCCACAGACCGGCTGGAACCGGCTGTGGTGGAGCCAGCGCATCGACGACGCCGCGCTCAAGCCGACCGCCGAGGTGCTCGCGCGATTCGTGCCGGTCGAGGGCGTCGGGCCGGCGTTGCCGGCGGTGCTGACCATGCCCTACGGCTCGGGCCGCGTGGTGTACGTCGCGACCGACGAGATCTGGCGGTTTCGCTACGGGCGCGGTGAGCCGCTGTTCGAGCGCTTCTACCTGCCGCTGGTGCGCATGCAGGCGCGCGGTCGGCTCGCGCGGACCGGGGCCGAGGCGGCCCTGAGCGTGTCGCCAAGGCCCGCGCTCGTCGAACGGCCGGCGCGCGTGGAGGTCCGCCTGCTCGATCAATCGCTGGTCGACCGCCGGCTGCCGGCCGTGCGCGCGCAGGTGCGTCCGATCGGCGAGGGCGCGCAGGCCGCCGCGCCGCAGTCGCTCACGCTGGGCATCGAGGACACGGGCGCCCGCCGATCGCTCTCGCAGGGCTACGCCGCCTCGTGGCTGCCGACCGAGCCGGGCACGTACGAGATCATCGTGGACGAGCCGCTGCTGGCTCCGCTGGGCCTGCGCATCGAGGTGGACGTCCTGGCCGATAGCGACGAGCTGCGCGACCCGATGGCCGACCACGACCTGCTCGCATCGCTGGCCGAGCAGACCGGCGGACGCGTGCTGGGCATCGACACGCTAGGCGAGCTGCCCGGAGCCCTGCCGCGGCGTGAGGTGGTGATTGCCGGGCAGCCGCAGCTCGAACCGCTGTGGGATCGCCCGGTGGTGCTGATCGTGCTGCTGCTGCTGCTGGCCGGCGAGTGGGTCGGCCGGCGGTTGATTCGATTGATCTGAGGATCTCGGGGGATGGAGGAAGCACCATGAAGGCGCGCAGAATCGTCGCGGTCGTTGCTGGAGTGTTCGCCTGTGCCTCGGCCGCACAGGCGCAGACCGGCGGCCAGCCGAGCCCCGAGAGACTCGCACAAGCTCGTGAGATGCGCGACAAGGCCGTCGAATACCTGCTCGACCAGCAGGACGCCGGCACCGGCGGCTGGAGCGTGCGCCCGGACGGCCCGAACCTGCCGGCCATTACGGGCCTCGTGCTGATGGGCATGACCGCCGACGACGCGCTGCCCACGCGCGACGAGGCCACGAAGCGCGCGGTCGACCGGGGCTATGCGTTCCTCTACGGCTACCAGCAGGGTGACGGCGGCATCTACGACCAGATCCTGCCGCAGTACAACACTGCCATCTCGCTGGCGGCGCTCTCGCGGCTTGACACGCAGCGGGCGCGTAGCGCCTCGCGCGACGCCCTGGCCTTCCTCCGCACGCTGCAATACAGCGAGGACAACGCGAACCCCGAGCTGCGCGTCAGCCGCTCGCACCCCTTCTACGGCGGCATCGGCTACGGCGGAAGCGGGCGACCCGACAACAGCAACATGCACATGTTCATGATGGCGCTCGAAGAGGCCGGCGTGCCCAGCGACGACCCGGCGGTGCAGCGCGCCCTGGTCTTCCTGCAGCGCACGCAGATGGACGGCCGCGTGAACGAGATGGACTACGCCGAGGGCTCGCGACAGGGCGGGTTCATCTATGCCACGAGCCCCAGCGGCGAGCAGATCGGCGTGGGCGAGAGCAAGGCCGGCACGATCGAGGAAACGCTGAGCGACGACACGACCGCCAGCCGCTTGCGTGCCTACGGCTCGATGAGCTACGCGGGCTTCAAGAGCTACGTCTACGCGGACCTGCCGCGCGACGACGTGCGGGTCACGGCGGCGCGAAAGTGGATCGGCGAGAACTACACGCTCGAAGAGAACCCCGGCATCGGCACCGACGGATACTACTACTTCATCCTCACGTTCTCGCGCGCCCTGGATGCCTTCGGCGAACCCACGCTCGAAGTCGTCGCCGACGATCGCTCGACGCGTCGTGCGAACTGGGCCGACGACCTGATCGCCCAGCTCGCCACCCTGCAGAACGACGACGGCTCGTTCCGCTCGGTCGACGACCGCTGGATGGAGAACAACCCCGTGCTGATCACCGCGTACACGCTGATCGCGCTCGGCGAGGTGATCGACTGAACAGGTGGATCCGCTCAGCGCTTGCCGTGGTGGTCCACTGCGTGCGGCGGCGAGGTCGCTTCCTTCGCCTCAAGCATGTCTTTCACCCGTGACCACGGCAGCGGCATGTACTCCCAGCAATCGACACCGACGTCGAAGCTGAGGGCGTTGGGCATGTTCGCCTCGCGCCAGGGCTCGAAGTTGCCGTGGGAGTGGCCGTACAAGTGGAATACGCCGCGGTGCGAGTGGTGCCACACTGCGTGGGCGTAGTGGCTGAGGAACACGCGGCGTGTCCTGGCCTTCGGGCTCGAAGCCACGCTCTTGCGCAGGTTCGAGTCGCACCAGAGATCGTCCTCGGTCGCGGTATGGTCGGGCCCGATGTAGAGCATCACCGCTTCGTAGCAGTAGGTGAACCGATCGCGCGTGACGTGGCGGCGGTCGTGATTGCCCCAGACGATGCGGACATCGCGGCAACGGATGGACTCGCGGTACTTGCGCACCTGCTTCGCGTCGCTGGACAGTGCAAAGTCGCCGAGGATCCACAGCGTTGCATCCTCCGGCACGACCATGTTGATGTTCTCGATCAGGGCGCGATCCATCCGGCGGACGGATTCGGCCGACGCCTTCCAGCTTTGGAGCCTGTTCGATGCCCGATGACGCTCGAACTGGTCGCGATCGGCATCGGTCATGAAGGCCGTGCGGGTGGCATGCTTCAAAATGCCGGCGTGGCCGAGGTGGAGGTCTGCGGTGAAGTAGTCTCGGTCCGCGTACGAATTCGTAGTTGTGGTATGCATAACGGCCCCGGCAGGATTCGAACCTGCAACCTCCGCATTCGTAGTGCCGGACTCTATCCGTTGAGCTACGGGGCCTGATGGAATCACCCGCGCCCGCTCTCACGGGCGACGGGGCTAGGTCTGCGCCGACTCCGCGTCGCGGCGGAGCAGGCTGGTTACCTGGTCTCCCAGGTTCTGCTGGCCCGAGCCGAACACGAAGGTGGTCTTGGCGCCGCGGAGGATCTCCTGCAGCGCCTCGAGCTCACGCAGGCGCGCCAGCTGCGGGTTGTCGGCCAGCAGCTTGGCGGTGTTCGCCTGGCTGCGGACCGCCGCGGTCTCCTCGCGGCGACGGATGAGGTTGGCCTCGGCCTGCTTCTGGGCGACGATGACCTCGTTCAAGATCACCTTCATGTCGCCCGGCAGGATCACGTCCCGAAGGCCGACGCCCGAGACCGTGACGCCGAACTCGGCCGCACGGGCCGAGAGGCGGTTACGGATCTGCGAGCCCACCTCGTCCTTGGTCGAGAGCAGCTGCTCGAGCGTTCGGCCACCCACCGCGGTGCGCAGTTCGAGCTGCGCCTCTCGGTAGAGCGACTGCTCCCAGTCGCTCACCTCGGTCACCGCTCGCACGGCGTCGGTCACGCGGTGGGTCACCACCAGGTTCATGCGCAGCGTCACCTTGTCGGCCGTCATGATCTCCTGGCCCTGGATGTCGGCCACCTGCTCGCGCAGGTCGACGGTCTTCCAGGTCACGCTCGCGCCGCCCTTCCAGTAGACGAAGAGCCCCGGGCCGAGCTGGTCAGCCAGCTCACCGTCTCGGAAGAGCATCACGCGCTCGTGGCTCTCCACGCGCAGGCCGCCCAGCAGTGCCGAGCCACCGGGGAAGCCCAGGATGGCCTCGAGCTTGGGGTGGACGAACCGGCCCTCGTGCACGCTGAACCGCTCGACCTCGACGGTCGCCGGCGCCTTCCAGAAGGCGTGGAGCCCGCTGGAGAGGATCGCGCCCAGGCGCCCGTCGATCCAGACGAGCGCCCGCTCGTCGTCCTTCAGGTCGACGATCACCAGGCGAGACGCCAGGCGCTGGTCGCTCACGAGCGCCCGGAGGCGGTCGTGCTCGAAGCGCGGGCGCAGCGTGTCGATCACCTCGACGCGGTCGCGCCGGCTCCAGGGCCAGACGGTGGGCATGCGATACACGCCCGGCTCGAGCACGCGCTCGAGCTCGCCGTGGCGGAACCACAGGCCCAGCTCGAGCGTGCGGATGCGGATGGTCTTCAGCATAGCTGCAGCTCCTTTCCGTGCTGCGGTGTCAGAAACCAGGAACAACTCCGTCCCTGAGAACCGCAGACGCACGACGGGGAATGGCAAGCCAGGCGAGTCCCGATCCACGAACGAGCCCGCGTTGGCGGCGGGATCGGGCTTGAGGCGCCCCAGGGAACGCGCTGCGCCCGGAGCCGATCGAGACCGAGTCCGGGCCCAGAAGGCGCGGGATCACGATCACGCTCGACAACGGGCCGCCGCGCTGTGAGGCGTCGGTATCCGCTCGACCGCTGGCCGCCGAGGCGGTCTCTTGCGTCAGCGTGCGATGCAGCACATCGCGCCGCGTCGGCAAGAGCGCCCGGGCGTGGTGGGTGGTCCCCTGGCTTCCGTGGGTACCAAGTGAAGAGCTTGGCGGGGCTAACCGGCCCCTGCGGGAGGAGTCGAACCTCGGGCCTTTCGGCCTGACCATGGGTGACGATGCCGGACTCGAACCGGCGATTGTCGCGTTATTGCGCGATGCTCTGCCAACTGAGCTAATCGTGGGCCGCACACCACCGGTAGAACCCGTTGTCTCGAAACACGCCGAACCGAATCGGGAGCGCGTCGCCGGACGATGGCGTACGGCAAAGGACGCGGAAGGACTCGAATCCTCCCCATCTGCGTTGTGCGCGCAGCCGCCCACCCGGGGCGTCCATGGGACCGTCGTGCGTCTGCGGATGTCAGAGAGCGGCAAGGGCAACGCGCCCTCGCGATCGAAACCAAACCAAGCGGGCCGGACGGGACTCGAACCCGCGTGTGCCCATCGAGGGCCCCCGGTCGACAGCCGGGTTGCTTCGCCGCTTGCATACCGACCCGAACCACGAACCTCTTGCAATGACCCCGGCAGGAGTTGAACCTGCACTGAGCGGATTCTGAATCCGCCGCCTCTGCCAATTGGGCTACGGGGCCCTCTTGTTATGTTCTCGCGACCCGGGCGCACCGATCGCGCCCACGGTTGCACGAACCGAAACACACGATGACCGTGCGCCCATCCCGCGGGAACGCGATCATCAACGAATTGCCGCACCGGCCCCGGAAGGGGAACTCACCGCCGACGGCCCGACCTGATTGGAAGGGGAGGCGTCGGCTCGCGGGTTCCGCTGCCGACGCCGGGCGATTAGCCAGACGTTCTCGGCAGCAATCCATCTTCGACCAGCAGGCCGAATCGCAGGCTGGCAAGATACCACGCATCGCGTGGCGACTCGCCGGCACCGTGCTTCATCGAGATGGAGTGCTGCAACGTCATTGGACGTGAGTTTTCCACGAGAATCGCCCGCCGTCAAGCAGCGCCGAAGAAAACTTTCTATTTGATACCGCGTCGCAACAGAACGAATGCGAACCGTTGCTCGTGCAGCATCCCTAGTTTCGAAGCTACGAAGCCGGGGCGGTCACGCGCTGCTCGTCGAGCACGCGGTGCACGTCTTGGATGCAGATCGAGCCCTCGCCGACCGCGCTCGCAACCCGCTTCACGCTGCCCGCCCGTACGTCGCCGGCGGCGAACACGCCTGGCAGGCTTGTTTCCAGCGGGTGCGGCGTCCGCTCCAGCGGCCACGCTCCGCTGCCCTGCGTCGACTGCCCGACCGCGCCGCCCGTACACACGAACCCGTTTTCGTCGAGCTCGACCGTGCCGCGCAGCCAATCGGTGTTCGCCACCGCGCCGATCATGAGGAACACGTGGCGGATGGGCCGGCTGGTGGACTTCGTGCCGCATCGCCATTCGACGGATTCGAGCCAGCCGTCGCCGGTGAGCGACGTCAGCGACGCCTCGGTCAGAAGGTCGATCCGGTCCGACGACTTGATGCGCTGCAGCAGGTAGTCGCTCATGCTCTTCGCCGGACTCTTGCCGCGGATGAGCATGTGCACGCACTTGGCGTGGCCGGCTAAGAAGATCGCGGCCTGCCCTGCGGAGTTGCCGCCGCCGACGACCACGACCTCTTCGCCACCGCACAGGTCGGCTTCGACCGCCGTCGCGGCGAAGTGGATGCCGTTGTTCTCGAAACGCTCCGTGTCGTCGATGGACAGCCGGCGCCAGCGTGCGCCGCTGGCGATGACGACGCTCCTCGTGCGCACCGGCTCGCCCTGGTCGAGTTCGAGCTCGTACCCGCCGCCGTCGCGCGTGCATGCATTCAGCTTGGTGACCCGCCTGGGCAGCGTGAGGCGAGCGCCGAATTTCTGGGCCTGTACCTGCGCGCGGTCGGCCAGCTCCTGGCCGCTCAGCCCGACGGGAAAGCCGAGGTAGTTCTCGATCCGGCTGCTGCTGCCGGCCTGGCCGCCTGGCGCTTCGGACTCGATCACCAGCGTGGAGAGGCCCTCGCTGGCCGCATACGTCGCCGCCGCAAGACCCGCCGGCCCGGCACCGATGACCGTCACGTCGTACACGTGCGATTCGGCGGGGGGCTCGGTCAGGCCCAGGCACTCGGCGAGCTCGGCCCGGCTGGGCCGACGGAGCAGTGATCCATCGGGGCAGATGGCCACCGGCAAGTCATCGCGCTCGATCGGCCGAGACGCGCTCGAGTCCACGACGCCCTTCGCATCGTCATCGTCGAACCGCAGCACGCGGACGGGATGCGCGTTGCGGCGAAGGAAGCGTTCGAGCTCGAGCATGCCCGCGGTGGTCCGTTCGCCGATCAGCGTCACGGCGCCCTGGGCGTGGTCGACTAGCCCCATCCGCCGGAGGATGAAGGCGCGGAGCACGATGTTGCCGATGTCCGGCTCGGCCGTCATGAGCCGGGCAAACCGATCGCGCGGCACGCGGATGATGGTCGGCTGCTCGCACTGCGCGTCGTCGACCATCACGCGGCCGCTGACCAGGATCTTGCGATCGCTGAACAGGTCGAGCTCGCCCGTGAAGCCGCCCTCCTTGTGGACGTGCACGACCTCGGGCTCGGCCGCGTCGGGCGGGCCGTGGAAGATCTCGACACGACCCTTGAGGATGACGAAGAAGTCGACCGACCGCTGCCCCTGCTCGAAGAGGAGCTTGCCGCAAGGCAGCCGCTCGACGGTCCCGAATCGCTCGATGCGTTCCAGGTGCTCGTCGCTCAGGCGTGGGAACGCGTGCCGATCGTCCCGCGTCGCTGGCTCGGAAGGCGGCGTTGGTACCGGAGCATTGGCGGCCATCGGCGATGGTACCTGCGTCGCGGTGGCCGGCTTCGACCGACATGGCGTGCACCGCGCCTGCTATACTCGTCTCGCGGATTCCATAGGGAATTCGTGCGTCCCGGAACGCCCGCAGCGGCGTGCCGAGGCCGCTCCCGCGGGCGTAGCTCAATGGTAGAGCGTCAGCCTTCCAAGCTGAACGTTGCGCGTTCGAGTCGCGTCGCCCGCTTTGTTTCGACCCCGCCGGGGAACCGTTCGTTGGCCCCTGCCCGGCCCGCCACGCGGCGCCGGCACCTGGAGCAGCCGTGGACCCGTCGGCGCTCACGCAAAACCTGCTGTCCCCGCCCATCCTGTTCTTCGCCCTGGGCATGCTCGCCACGCTCGTGCGATCGGACCTGAGCGTGCCGCCGGCGATCGCCAAGGGGCTGTCGATCTACCTGCTGGTCTCCATCGGTTTCCACGGCGGGTACGAGTTGCACCGCAGCGGGCTCGACGTGGGCGTGCTCGGCACGCTCGGGGTCGCCGCGCTCTCCAGCGCGCTGCTGCCCGTGCTTGCCTTCTTCGTCCTCCGCATGCGGATGAAGGGCGAGGACGCCGCGGGCATCGCGGCCTGCTATGGCTCGGTGAGCGCCGTGACCTTCATCACCGCCATCAGCTTCCTCGAGCGCGGGCAGACCGAGTACAGCGGCCACCTCATCGCCGCCATGGCGCTCATGGAGTCGCCGGCGATCGTCACCGGCATCGTGCTCGCCACGCTCATGCGAACGAAGACCGAGGGCGACGACAACCAGAGGCCCGAGTGGCGCGCCATGGCCCACGAGGCGCTCGCCAACAGCGCCATCGTGCTGCTGCTGGGTAGCCTCGTCATCGGCTACCTCTGCGGCGACTCGGGCTGGACGACCATGAAGCCGCTCGTTAAGGACCCGTTCCAGGCCGTGCTGTGCCTGTTCCTGCTCGACATGGGCTTGGTTGCTGCGCGGCGGCTGGGCGACCTGCGACGCTCGGGCGTGTTCCTCGTCGCGTTCGCGCTCATTGCCCCGCCCGTGCAGGCGTCGCTGGGCATCATCGCCGCCCGGCTGCTCGGGCTCGCGGAGGGCGACGCGCTGCTGCTGGCCGTTCTCTTCGGCAGCGCCAGCTACATCGCGGCCCCGGCGGCGTTGCGGCTTGCGTTGCCCAACGCCAACCCGAGCCTGTACGTGCCCATGAGCCTGGGCCTGACGTTTCCATTCAACATCATCGTGGGCATCCCGCTGTATGCCTCGATCATCGACTGGTGGTGGGCGTGATGGCCGGCGAGCCGAGCAAGCAACACGACGACGGCATGCAACCCATGAAGCGGCTGGACATCGTCGTCGACACGCTTCACCTGAGCCGGCTGCTCACCAAGCTCCGCCAGGCCGGCGCGACGGGCTACACCGTCATGCCCAACGCCTCGGGCTTCGGCGATCGTGGCGACCAGCGGGCGGACGACGTCAGCGGCGTCTCGACGAACGCGTGCGTCATGCTGGCGGTGCCACTCGAGAGCGCGCCGCAGGTAATCGAGGCGGCTCGCGTCGCGCTGCGCAAGTATGGCGGCGTGTGCATGGTCTCCGACTGCCAATGGCTCGAGCACTAGCGCTGGGCTAGCCGAACAAGCCCATCTGCCCGCTGGTGTCGGGCTTCACGAAGTGGGCGCTCGAGAGCGGACGGATGTCGCGGTTCAGCCCGTACCGCCGCGTGAAGACGTCGAACGTCTGGGCGATCTGCCGTGCGATCGGACCGTCGCCGCGGCCGCGGTTTTTGCCGGCGTCGTAGAGCTTGCCCCCGCGGCTCTGGCGGATGAGCGACTCGACCTTGCGGGCGCGGTCGGGGTGCACGTTGCGCTGCAGCCACTCGAGGAACAGGTCCTTGAGCTGGTACGGCAGCCGCAGCAGCACCCACGACACCCGCCGGGCGCCGGCGTCGGCCGCGGCTTCGAGCAAGCTCGGCACCTCGGTGTCGGTCAGGCCGGGGATGATCGGCGCGATGTTGACCGACACCGGCACGCCCGCGGCGGCCAGCTCGCGGATGGTGCGCAAGCGTCCGGCCGGGCTCGTCGCGCGGGGCTCGAGCGTGCGCGCCAGGTCGGCGTCGAGCGTCACGAGCGTCACCGTGACACGCCCGGCGTTGTGGGCGGCCAGCCGCTGCCAGAGGTCGGCATCGCGCAGCACCATGGCGCTCTTGGTCATCGTGCTGACGGGCTGGTTGCACTCTGCCAGCACCTCGAGGCACCGTCTCGCAATCCAAAGCTCGTGCTCGATGGGCTGGTACACGTCGGTGATGGCCGACATGACGATTGGCTGGCCCTTCCAGTTCTTCTTTGCCAGTTCCCTGGCCAGCAGCTCCGGAGCGTCGGGCTTGGCAATGAGCTTGGTCTCGAAGTCGAGCCCGCAGCTGAAGCCCAGGAACTCGTGGTACGGGCGCGCAAAGCAGTAGATGCAGCCGTGCTCGCAGCCGCGGTAGGGGTTGAGCGTCCACTCGAAGGGCACGTCGCTCGTCGGCACGACGCGGTTGATGACGGTCTTGGTCCGGTCCTCGTAGACACGCCGCTCGACCCTTACGGGCTTGCCGTCGCCCTCGGCCTCACGCTCGATCCACTGGCGATCGAGTTCCTCGCCCAGCACGTGCAGGCGGACGTCCTCGAAGCGGTTGCCCGGATTGAGCCCCGCCCCGCGGCGGTGGGCCGGGCCGCCGGGTAGCGCATCGCGGTAGGCGGGCTCTGGGTCCTGCATACCAAACAATATGTGAACAAACAGCCCCGGTCAACGATCCGCGAGCTTGTGCCACAGCTCGACGAGCCGGTCGGCGGCCTGGTCCATCGTCAGGTGCTCGACCTCGACGAGTTCCTCGGCCAGGGCCCGGTAGATGCCATCGCGCTTGTCGTAGAGGCCGGCGATCTCGTCGGCCGGGTGATCGCCAGTGATCGAGGGCCGATCGCCCAGGTCCCGCCGCAGCCGATCGGCGAGTACCCCGGGCGGCGCGTGCAGGTAGACGGGGCCGAGCACGACGCCGGCGTCCATCGCCTCGGTCAGCACACGGCGGGCGTCGGCGAAAGCCGCGGTGCCGCCGCCGAGGGCCAGCACATCGTCCCCCTGCGTGGCAAGTGCCTTCGAGAGCGCCGCTGCTTCGACCAAGCGAAACGCATCTTCGCCCGCTTCGGCCCACGCCTCGCGCACGGTCGGGAAGGCGTGGCCGTCGATGTCCTCGATGGTCAACTCGTCGAGATCGCTAAATGCGATGCCCAGGCGACCGGCGGCCAGCTCGCCCGCCGACGTCTTGCCGCTCGCGCGCAGACCGATGACGACCAGGTGGCGGCCCGCGAACGCGGACATGTGCCTACTCCTTCGCGCGGGCGAGGTAGCGGCCGTCTTCGGTCGCCACCTTGATCTTCTCGCCGATCGTGATGAAGGGCGGCACGCGGGTCTTCAACCCGGTCTCGCACTCGGCTTCCTTGAGCTGGTTCGTCGCCGTCGCGCCCTTGATGCCGGGGGTCGTGTCGGTCACCTCGAGGTCGACGCTCGCGGGCAGCTCCAGGCTCAGCGGGTTCTCTTCGTAGACCAGCACGGTGCAGGTGGTGTTGGGCGCCAGGTACATGAGCGCGTCACCCAAGACCTCGGGGGCGATGATGACCTGGTCGAAGGTCTCGCTATCCATGAACGTCGCGCCGGTCTGGTCGCTGAACAGGTACTCCATGTCGCGGCGGTCGATCGGTGCGCTCTCGACGGCGTCGCCGCCGGTATAGCGCTTGTCGATGTGCAGGCCGGTGGCCACGTCCTTGAGCTTCACCTGGTAGTAGGCCGGGCCCTTGCCGGGCTTGGTGTGCTCGACCTTGACGGCGATGTAGACCTTGCCGTCGATCTGGAGGGCGTTGCCTTGGCGGATCTCGTTGGCCTTCATTGTCTGGGTTCCATCCTTCGCTGACGCATCGATGCGGCGGCTGTCGGCCCCGGGGCTACTCCCTGGGCCGGATCGGTTTCGGCTCGTGCCATCCTCACCGCGGGGCCGATGGTAGGCTGGGCCCCGCGCGGCCCGACTACGGCGAAACCGAACACCGGCCCGCGCGAACCCCGCGCCCATCCGAGGCCTATTGCCCCACGATGCCCGAGCCCCCGACGCACCCGCAGCCGCAGACGCCCCGCCCCGGTGCGGGTCCGAGAAGGCAGGCCCAGGCCATGGGCCGGCGCGTGGGCGGCGGGCTGAGCTGGCTCATGGTCGCCACGGCCGTCGTCAAGGTCGCCAGCCTGGCCAACATCGCGATCCTGGGCGCCCTCCTGGGCAAGGACGACTTCGGCATCTTCGGCACCGCCATCGGCGTGGCGGCGCTCGTCAACGTGCTCCGGGACGGGGGCGTCCGCCGCATCCTCATCCAGAAGGGCATGCACCGATTCGACGGGCTCGTCGGCCCGGTCTACGCCTGGACGCTCATGCTCAACGTGCTCGCGGCGATCATCCTGTGCGCCCTCGGGCCGGTGCTCGCCCGCGTGCACGACAACGACGAGTACGTCATGGTCATGGTCACGCTGGGCATCGCCGCGGGCATCTACGGCCCGTGCATGATCTACCGCGCGAAGCTGGCGATGCAGTACCGCTACAAGGCCGTCGCCGTCATGAACGCCAGCAGCTCGATCGTGCGCTACGTCGCGATGATCGCGCTGGCGTTGGGTGACGCCGGGCCGCTGACGTTTACGTGGTCGCTGGTCATCTCGGCGGCCTACGAGTGGCTGTACGGCCTCTACACCACGCGAGACCCGCTCGTTCGCCTGAAGCCCAGGACCAGGCTGTGGCCCGCCATCTGGGCGCGCACGAAGTGGCTGCTGCTCGGCGCCGTCGCGCTCGCGCTGCTGCGGCAGGGCGACTACCTCGTGCTTGGCTTCCTGCTCACCGAATCCGTGATGGGCGTCTACGTCTTCGCCTACATGATCGGCGATCAGGTCATGTCGCTGCTGGCCAGCAACCTGCAGCAGGTGCTCATGCCCACCATGAGCGCGTTCCAGCACGACGTGAAGCGGCACGTTGCCTCGGTGCTGCGCGTGAGTGGCGCGCTCACGCTCGTGGCCTCGGGCATCGCCGGGGGCATCGCCGTCACGATCGATCCGCTCCAGCAGATCATCTGGCAGGACAAGTGGGACGGCGCCGTGCCGGCCGTCCAGGCCCTGGCGCTCTGCTTCTCGCTCCGGCTGCTGGTGACCGTGCAGGAGTCGGCGCTCTCGAGCACCGGGCGATTCCGCACGCAGTTCTTCGCGCTCTTCGCGCAGGGCATCGGCATGGCCGGCGTCGCGCTCGTCGGCGGCCTGCTCTTCCCGACAGAGCCGGGCCTCATCGCCGCGGGCGTCGGGCTGTACTTCGTGCTGGGTGTCACCGGCGTCGCGGCGTGGAGCCTGCGGTCCGTGGGCGTGCCGGCCATGTCGTTCATCGCCACCGTGCTGCGTCCGTGGGGCCTGCTGACGCTGCTGGCGATCGTGATCATCGTCGTCGATCACCTCGTCTTCAACGACGCGGCCCGCACTGCCTCGGGCGACGGCGAGGAAGCCGGGCGCGGGCTCGTCGAGTCGCTCCAGCGCCTCGTGCTGTCGGGAACGGCGTACGCACTGGCGGCGGCCGTGCTCACACGCGTGCTCCTGCCCGACACGCTGCGGAGCATCCTGGCCATTGCGCCGGCCCGCGTATCGAAGCCGGCCGGCGCCCTGCTGAGGCTCAAGCCCACGACTGCGGGAAGCCGGGACTAGCGGGCCATGGGCAACGAAACCAGGTACTTCTTCATCACCGGCACCAGCCGCTCGGGCACGACCTTGCTGCAGGCGATGCTCTCGCGTGGCGAGGGCGTGTTCATCCCGCCCGAGACCCACTTCATGCCGCTCGTGTGGAAGAACCGGCGCAAGCTGGGAGACATCGAGACCGACGCCGGATGGAAGGCGGCCCTGCAAGCCATCCGACAGAGAAGTGCCATCGCCGGCATCGAGTTGGACGATTCCCGATTCGAGGAGCTCGCGGCCAACGAGCCCCGAGGATATGGCTCGCTCTTGCGTGCATGGCTGCGTGCCGCCGCCGAAGCCCATGAACACGACGCGAGCGGCGCCCCTGCGGTCATCGGCGAGAAGAGCCCGCCGCACACGATGTACGTGCCCCAGTTGCTCTCGATGTTTCCGGATGCCGTTTTCGTGCACATCGTGCGAGACCCACGCGACGTCGCTGTGAGCCAACTCCAAGCCTGGGGCACCCCGATCACGTCGTCGGCCGTCCGCTGGCACATCGATCAGCGAGCCGGGCTTGCCGCTGAGCGGATGCTCGCTGCCGACCGCTTCCTGGTAGTGCGGTACGAAGACCTCGTTGCCAGGCCCGAAGTCGAGATCCGCAAGGCCTGCGACGTACTGGGCATCATCTACCGTGACGAGATGCTCCATCCACACCAGCGATCGCAGCTGGGCTTTGCGGAGCGCGAGCGACATAAGCAGCGCACGCTGGAGGCGGTCACGGATTCGCGCGTGGGCCGGTATCGCGGGGCCCTTTCGCCCGGCTCCATCGCCGCCATCGAGTTCGTCTGCCGCAGGCACATGCGCCGGCTCGGCTACGAACCGGCCGGATCGTCGTGGTGGAAGGGAGCGGTCGCCCTCGCCCTGCGTTGCCCGGCCATGGCCTGGCGGAAGCTCCGCCTGCGGTCGCCCGCCCATCGCATCGCCCGGCGTGTCGGTCGCGATCCCCAGAATCCCGGTATTCGTGGCCCGGCGAAATAAACGCGGCATCGACGTTCTTGTTTTATTCGGTTGCCGTTGCCCGGTCTCGAAGGGGCCGGGCTACAGTTGCCGCTCGCTCGCCCGGGGCCGGGCATCAAGGCGAACACGCAGGGATTCGCCGGCATCGACGCCGGCACAGGAGGATCGCACCCACGCATGGCCAAGCAGGACGACAAATTCACCATGGAAGCGATCGTCGTCGAGGCGCTTCCCAACGCCATGTTCAAGGTGCGACTGCCCAACGAGCAGCAGACCGAGATCCTCGCCTACGTCTCGGGCAAGATGCGTAAGCACTACATCCGCATCACCCCGGGCGACACCGTCACCGTCGAGATGTCGCCCTACGACCTTACCAAGGGCCGCATCACCTTCCGCGGCCGCTAGACCACGCAAGGCGACTCCTTCCAAGCATTGCCGACGTCGTGGGGATCCCCGTGCGCCGCCCGCTGCGCTCGTGTTCTTTGGCGACGGCGATACTGTTGCGCACCGATGGAGGTGCACCATGATCGCTCGCATCCTGATCCTTCTCGCCGTCGTGCTCACCTGTGCGCTGCCGACGCACGCGCTTGCCCAGCAGGGCCCGACGCCGCCCGAGCGCCCGCTCGATCCACGCCGGTGGGATGAACGGATGCAACGCGAGTACGAACTGGCCTACGAGCACGACGGGACCAAGCTCCGCGGCCTCGTCGTCGAGCCCGCCGGCGGCGAATTGCGTGGCACCGTGCTCGTCGTCCACGCGTGGCGGGGCCTGGGCGACGAAGAGAAGCAGCGTGCCCGCATGCTCGCCGAGCTGGGCTACCGCGCGTTCGCCATCGACATGTACGGCGAGGGCGTCCGCGCCGAAGACAACGAAGAGGCCGCCGAGCTCGCGGGCATCTACTACGCGGACCGCCAGCTCATGCGCGGCCGCGTCGAGGCAGCCGTCGAAGCACTGAAGGGCCAGGGCAAGCTCACCGACAACCTCGCCGCCGTCGGCTACTGCTTCGGGGGCACCGTCGTGCTCGAGTGCGCCCGCCACGGCATGGACATGGACGCCGTCGTCAGCTTCCACGGCGGGCTGTCCTTTGAGAGCGCCCCGCGCCGCGGTCAGGTCACCGCCTCGGTCCTGGTCTGCAATGGCTACGACGACCCGCTGGTCAGCATCGAGGCTCGCAACGAGTTCAAGCGCGAGATGGCAAACGCCCAGGCCGACTTCGTGTTCATCGACTACGCCAACGCCGTCCACAGCTTTACGAGCAAGGCCGCCGGCCCGATGGAGCCGGGCAAGGTCGCGGCGTACAACGAGGCCGCCGACGAGCGTTCGTGGCGCGCGATGCAGGACTGGTTCGAGGCGACGCTGACCGACTAGGCCTCGTCGCCCTCGGCCTCGGCCTTGCCCTGCTGCTCGACTTCCAGCGGCTGCTTGAACGTGAGCGTGCGGTAGGGGAACGGAATCTCGATGCCCGCGTCGTCGAGGGCCCGCTTGATAGCCTCGACCACCTCGTCGCGGCTCTTGCGCTGCTCGACCGGCGTGGCGCCCGTCCACCAGGCGACCTCGAAGTTGACGCTGCTGCTGGCGAACTCCTGGGCGAAGACCTGCACGCCCAGCCGTGCTTGGATCGTCTCGCAGCCGCGGACGGCCTCTTCGATGACCTTGCGAGACTCGGCGACGTCTTCCCCGTAGGCGACGCCCACGATGATCTCGAGGCGACGGTGGGCCCGGTCCGTGAGCACGTCGACCGGGTTCTTGTAGATGTCGACGTTGGGCACAACGACCAACTCGCCGCGCACGGTGCGCAGGATCGTGTTGCGCACCGTGACGTTCACGACGCGCCCGGTGATGCCGTTGCACGAGATCCAGTCGCCGTTCTCGAACGGGAAGCGCCAGAGGATCAGCACGCCGGCAAAGAAGTTCTCGAAGATGTCCTTGAACGCCAGGCCGATGGCGATCGAGCCCACGCCCAGCGCGGTGAGCGCCTTGGTCGGCGTCAGCCCGGGGAACATCACCATGGCCGAGATCATGAGCCCCACCGCCCACACGCCGATGACGACGAAGCGGACAACCAGCTCCTTGAGCGAATCGCGCATCTTGACGCCCGACAGCAACCGCCGGGAAATCCAACGCGCGACGAGGCCCACCACCAGCGTGACGACGACGATGAGCAGGCCGGCGACGAGCAACGGCAGGTGCGAGAGGAAGCCCTCCCAGATCGATTGCAGCGTCTCCATCACCGTCGCCGACGGATCGTCGGACGCGGATGCCTCGATCGAAGATGCCTCCGTTGCGGATCCCGATGATTCCTGCGTGAGGCCCTCGCTCGCGACGACCTGCTCAAGCTGGATGCTCATGCGGGCAGCCTAGGGACGCCCGGCCGACCTAGTCCGGCACGACCTGCCGCAGCAGCAACGCGTACAACCGCTCGCGCCGTGATTCGTCCAGCTCTTGATAGATCTTCACCATCGTCGCGCGCCGCTGCTCGGGCGTGGCCGCCAGCCGCGTGGTCTCGATGTGCTCGAGCACGACGTCGCGGATGGCCTCTCGCTGCGCTTCGGTCGGCTCGACGCCGGTGTAGATGCTCTCGAGCAGCTCGCGATAGCGCCGCAGCGTGAGGTCGTACCCCTCTCGGACCTCCTGCTGGAAGACCTGGAACGCCAGTCGCTCGCGGGCCGCGGTCATGGCGCGCTCGCCGCGCCGGTCCATCATGCCACCAGCGCGCTCCTGCAACAACGCGGCCCAGTACTCTTCATTGATCCGGCGAAGCTCGTCCGCGTGCGGCTCCCCCACCGCCTCGGCCAGCGCCTCGAGCAGCGGCGCATGCGGCATGCCCGACTCGAAGCGCTGCCACAGGGCGCGCATCTCGTCGCGGGCCGCCTCATCCTCGCCCGCGGTGATCAGGTCGGTCACCTCGCGCACCGTGTCGAGCTCGTCGACCAGCAGCATGCGGATCGACTCGCCACGCTGCGTATTGATCTCCCGGACACGCTCGGCCACTTCGGTCGGCAAACTCCGCGCCGCGATGAGCACCTGGGCGGCGGCGATCTCGGGCCGGCCCGCGACCGGCTGCAGCCGGCCGTCCATGCCGTACCGCACGATCGTCGCCTGGGCCTCCACCGCTGGCCCCGAGAGCAACCCGGGCGCATCTTCCTGCGAGAGCACCACGGGAGTCACCGTGAGAACGATGCAGGAACCAACCAGGATCGACATCGACCGTCCGAGCATGACGCACCTCCACGCATATGGATACGCGCGCCCCGCCGCCAGCGTTTGCTCGGTCCTTGCCCCGGGCCGCTACTGGCCCTGGGCCAGCGAGTAGCCCGGCTTGCCGTCGTAGTGCTTCAGCGGCTGGAAGTCGGTGACCTCGAACTTCTCGGCGATCCGGTCCAGCAGCTGGATGATCGGGCCCTGGCCCAGGCTCGGCGCCCGATCCATGTCCCGCAGTTCGAAACGCACGCGGTAGTAGTCGACGATCTCGGTGTACACGCTGCCGCTGGGCCAGACCTGCGTACCGCGATTGCTCATCATCTTGAGCTCGAAGGGCGTGGGCCCGCAGATGTCCTTGAGCCGATCTGCCAGCTCTTGCGGGCTGAGGAGCGTGTCGAGGTAGATATCGCAACCCACGTACACGCTCTTGAGCGTCTCGAAGGTTCGCATGAGCGTGTTGTGGCGGGGCCGCTCCGGACGGCTCACGCTCACCGTCGCACTGACGCCATCGGTCTTGAGTGCCTCGCGGCTGTCGGGCGCCTTGCCCAGGTTGCCCTTGATGGCGTTGCCGAAGTCGGTGGTGCCAACCGCCGGCTTGCCCGTCCCTTCGCCGAAGTCGCCCGTGTGCACGCCTTGTTCCAGCGTGTGGATCAACGCGTTCTCGATGAGGTTGGCGTGCTTCATCAGGCCGATGTGCCGCAGCATCATCAGTCCGCTGAGCAAGAGGCTCGTGGGGTTGGCCAGGTTCTTGCCGGCGATGTCGGGCGCAGTGCCGTGTACCGCCTCGAAGATGCTGACGTGGTGGCCGATGTTCGCGCTGGGCGCGAAGCCCAGCCCGCCCACCAGGCCGGCCGCCAGATCGCTCACGATGTCGCCTTGGAGGTTTGGCAGCACGACCATCTTGAAGTTCTGCGGCTTGAGCACGAGATTCATGCACAAGGCATCGATGATGACGTCGCCGGTCTCGATGTCGGGGTAGTCGCCGCCGATCTTGTAGAAACGCTCCAGGAAGAGGCCGTCGCTCATCTTCATGATGTTGGCCTTGTGCCCGCAGTGCACCTTCTTGATACCCAGCCGTTGGGCGGTCTCGAAGGCCTCGCGGTGCACCTGATCGCAGCCCGGTGCCGAGATGAGCCGCTTGCACTCGACCACGTCGTTGGTCAATCGGTGCTCGATGCCGCCGTACGTGTCTTCGATGTTCTCACGCACGACGTAGAAGTCGACGGGGATGTTGGCCTTGCTGTAGACCGTCTCGACGCCCGGCAGGCTCTGGAAGTGTCGCACGTTCGCGAACGCGCCGTACATCTTGCGGAGCGTGACGTTGATGCTCTTGCCACCGCCGCCGACGGGCGTGCCCATCGGGCCCTTGTAGACCAGGCCCGTTTCCTCAACCATGCGGATCGACTCGTCGCTGATGCCCATCGAGTTGCCGGCGCGGAAGACCTTCTCACCCATCTCGGTGGGCACGAAGTCCACGTGGTCCTGCACGCCGGCTGCCTCGAAGATCGACAGGCACGCGGCCATGATCTCCGGCCCGATGCCATCACCCTCGGCCAGCGCAACCTTCAGCTTCTGCGACGATTCGGACATGACGGCGGCCACCTCTCAAGTGAAGAACGCGTGCTCGGAAACGAAAGAACGCACCCCGGCCCCACCACTGGGCCGAGGGGGCATCAGGGTAGGGCCGACGGGCTGCTGCTGACCGCCTCAGGCCCCCGCCGCCCGACGCAGACGCTCCCGCACCGCCTCGAAGGTCGAACCCCCGCCCTCCGGGACGCAGGCCACCACCACCGCCGCCCCCATCACGTCGGCCTCCCGGAGCGCCGCATACAGCTCGCGGGCGTACGCCGATGCCTCGGCGGGCATGGCGATCGACGCGTTGGGCGGATCGACCGCGACCGGCACGCCCGGCGGCGACAGCAGCACGCACGGGCCATCCCCAATCGCGGCGTGCACAGCTTCGATCGTCTCGACGAGCACCACGCGGGCCCGCGGCTGGTAGTGCGGACCCAGCAGGCCAGGGCTGGCCACCGGCCCGGCCCCGGCACGCTCGCCCTCGCGGAGCGGCACGCCCGCGACGCGGATCTCCTCCGGACCGATCACGCCCAACCGCAGCACGCGCACCGCGTCGCCGTCGATCGCCAGCACCGTGGACTCGATCCCGACCTCACACGGCCCGCCATCGAGCACGAACACGTCCTTACCAAAGGCGCTTCGCACATGCTCGGGCGTCGTGGGCGAGACGTATCCCGACCGGTTCGCGCTGGGCGCGACCAACGGCTCGCCGGCGGCCTCGATCAGCGCAAGCGCCACGGGATGGTTCGGCACGCGCACGGCGACCGTCGGGCCGCCGGCGGTTACGGAATCGGGCACCCAGCTTGCCCTCGGCATCACAAGCGTGAGCGGCCCGGGCCAGAATGCGCGCGCAAGCACGTCAGCCGGTTGCGGCCAATCCGCGCAGCAGTCCCGGGCCATCTCCAGCGTCGACGCGTGTACGATGAGCGGGTTCGTCGCCGGGCGACCCTTGGCCTTGAATACCCGCGCGACCGCGTCGGCGTTTCGGGCGATCGCCGCCAGCCCGTACACCGTCTCGGTGGGCATCGCCACAAGCCCGCCGCTGCCTAGGTGCGCCGCCGCGTGCGCGATGGCGTCCATTGCTACCGGTCCGCGTCGCCGTAGAGCTCTTCGAGCTTCCCGGCGTCGGGCACGACGAACCGCACGCCGTTGCGCTCCAGCGCCGTTCCCATGGCCGCGTGCAGGTTGGCGATGCCGACCATGTAGTCGACCAGCGCGCCCACCTCGGCCTGCTCGGCCGCCGCCAGCCGCTCCTGGGCCTGGAACTCCAGGTTCAAGCGCTCGGGCGTGTTGACCGCGATGGTCTCGCGCTGGATGTCGAGCACGCGCACGTTGTTGGCCGCGGCC
Organism: Phycisphaerales bacterium; assembly: GCA_040217175.1. Lineage (NCBI taxonomy): Bacteria > Pseudomonadati > Planctomycetota > Phycisphaerae > Phycisphaerales > Phycisphaerales bacterium. Next base: position 977,425 of record JAVJNT010000002.1, read on the forward strand.
AGGCGATTGCTCATGGCCTGCCCGATGCGCTCGTAGGCCTCCTTCGTCCGCCGCAGCGACGAGCGAACCTCCGAGATCACGCCCTGCACCGTGTTCTGGTAGGCGATGACGGCCTGGTACTGCTGGATGCGCCGCTCGTTGCGCGTCGCCTCGGCGGCGCGGTTGCCGATCGGCAGCTCGAAGTTCAGCCCGAGCAGCCAGCTCTGCCGGCTGAAGCCGTACGCGTCGGTGAACGACGTCCCCAAGTCGTCGTCCAGGTCGCTCACCGCGAACTGCGCCCGCAGGTCGAGCTGGGGCAGCAGGCCGTTTTCAGCCACGCGCCGACGGATCGCCGTGTTGTCCAGGCTCAGCAGCGCCTGGTAGATCTCGGGCCGCCGCCTCAACGCCGACTGGTACGCGTCGAACAGGCCGTACTCGATCGCCTGGTCGACGGGCTCGTCGGCCGGCAGCAGCAGCGTTTCGCCCGCCACGGGATAGCGGGGATCGCTCATCGCGACCTTCAGCCGGTCGCTTGCCTCACGCACGTTGGTCTGGCTCTGGATGACCGTCTGGCGGCGTTCCTGCACGCGCGCGTCGGCGTCGGACACCTCGGCCGGATTGGCGTCGACGTCGGCGCGGATGCGGATCTCCCGCCGCGTCTCGTCGCCGCGCGCGAGCAGCCTCTGGACGATCCGCAGGTTCTGCCTCGCACGGAACAGCTCCCAGTACGCCGTCTCGACCTCGAGCACCGTGTTGATGGCCTGGGCCTTGAGGTTCGCGATCGAGTCGCGCTCCTGGTTGCGCGCCAGCAGGAGGCCCTCGCGCGCCACGTCGGTACCAAACCCGCGCAGCAACGGCTGATCGACCCGCAGCGTCAGCGTGCTCTCCCACGCAGGATCGGGCGTGAACGTCAGGCTCGGGTTGTCGGTCAAGACGTCGGTGTACTCGAACTGCTGCACCACCGACAGCGTGCCGCCGGTCGCCATCTGCCGGCGCAGGCCGAGCGAAGACGTCACGATGTTGCGCTCGTCACGCGCAGGCACGAACTGGCTCGACGAGATCTGCTCGGTCTCCGAACTGTTGTACTGCGTCGACGCGATGAACACCCAGTCGAACGCGGCTTCGGCCCGCACCACGCCAGCTTCGGCCACGATCGGATCGAGCCGCGCGAACTGCAGCGCGTAGTTGTGCTGCACGGCGGCGCGGATGGCCGACTCCAGATCGATCGTCGCGATGGCCTGCTCGTTGCCCAGCAGGTCTTCGCCGAATTCATCGGCCTCGCCCTCGTAGCTGCGCAGCCCGGCGATGGCGGCCACGTCGTCCCGAAACCGTTCGTCGATGTCGATCTCGACCGGCTGCCGCTCGAAGGCGCGGATGCCCTCTCCCGAGTCGCGGGCCTGCCGCAGCTCGTTCATCAGGTTGTCGACCAGCGCCCGTTGCGAGGCCGAGCTCGGCTCGTCCAGCGGCGTGGCGCACCCGCTGGCAAGCAGCAGCGCCGCGGCCCCGCCCGCGGCGGCGACCCACCGCCGGCCATCGAGGCGGCATCGCGAACGGGCTCGGTTCACACGATCGGTCATATTGATTCTGCTTTCTCGATTGGGCCCGGGCGGTGCATGCCGGGGCGAACGCCGGAACGGGGGAGGCCGGCAGCCGGGCCCGGCCGGCGGGCGTGCGGCGGGCCTCGAAGGCGCTCAAGCCCCCTGCCCACGGGGAGCCGATGCTAGGAGGCTGGGACCGCCGCCCCAAGCGGTCTACCTTTGTATTGTCTGGGGCCTTCGGAGCGAAGGCCGCCAACCGGCGCACGAGGCGCCGGACATGCAGACGAGTCGCCATGCCCCTGGGGCCCGTTCAACGGAGGGAACGATGCTCACCGCACGACTGCACCCGCTCGCCGCCATCGCGCTGGCCGCACTCACGCTCGCCGGGTGGTTCGCCCCGGCGGCCACGGCCCAGACTCGCGACGTCGAGCCCTACTTCGTGACCGTCACCGCCGACCAGGCCTTCCTCCGCTCGGGCGACCTGCGGAGCTACTACCCCATCGCCACGCTCACGCCGGGCACGGTCCTGCGTGTCACGGGCGAGGGCGGCAATTGGCTCCGCGTGGAGTACCCCCGCGGCCTGCACGCGCTCGTCCGGGCCGACCACGGCGTCTTGGACGAAGCAGACGGCGTCGTCACCCTCAGCCGCTCTGGCGCGCTCAAGGCCCTCAGCGACACCCGCTACGGCGTGGACGGCTCCTTCCGCGACGTGCAGGGCCCCGACACGCCGGCCACGACGCGGCTGAAGTACCGCCGCACCGAGACCAGCAGCCGCGGCGTGGTCTTCTACGTGGTCGACGCACCCTCGGGCGCCGCCGGCTTCATCGAGAGCGATCAGGCCCGGCGTGCGATGCCCAGCGAAATCCAGGCCTACCGCGCCCGCCTCGAGGCCGAGGATCAGGGTCAGGCCCTGCCCGAGCAGCCCGTCCAGCAACCGACGCAAGAACAGACCCAGCAGACCCAGCCCCAGACCCCGCCGCAGCGCGAGCAAGAGCAACCAGCCGACGAGGGCGATCGCCCGACCGTCATGGAGCCGATGCGCATCGAGGGCGCCGGTGATCAGCCCGAGACCCAGCCGGTGCGGACCAACCCCGTCACGCTGCGCACCGACCCGGCCGTGCAACCTCCGGCTGGCCAACCGGCCGAGACCGAAGCACAGGCCGAGCCGACCGAGCCCGAGAGCGTGCTCGATCCGCTGCCGAGCCTCGAGGCGTTGTCGGTCGCGTTCGACGCCGTCCGCCAGCAGGGCACGCTCGAGGCCGAGGTCGACGAGCTCGAGGCCGCGTTCCAGCGCGTGCTCGCCGCCACGCCCGACATCCAGGAGAACGAGTCGGTGCGCACCTGGCTGCAGCAGCGGCTCAGCCTGCTCGAAATCCGCAAGCAGCTCCAGAAGACGCTGCAGGACGTCGCCGAGGCGCAGGCCCAGCTCGCCCAGGGCAACCAGCAGAGCGACCAGGCCTTGGCGCGCCTCCGCGAGTCGGCCATCTACGACTACGTCGGCAAGCTCGAGAAGAGCGCCGTCTACAACGGCAACCGACTCCCGCTCATGTACCGGCTCGTCTCGGTCGGCGACGGCGCGCCGCGCACGCTCGGCTACATCGAGCCCGCCGAAGGGCTCGACCTCGACCGCAAGCTCGGCGTGCTCGTCGGGGTGAGTGGCGGCGGCAGCGATCGGGCCGACCTGCGCCTGAGCACCATCGAGCCCACCAGCGTGGTGGTGCTTCGGTCCGAGGAGTCGGAGAAGGTCCAGTACGCGACCGAGCCCGAGCCGGGCGGCTAACCGCCACCGACCACGGCAGATCCAACCAATCACGAACTCGCACGAGGGCCCGGGACGATACCCGGGCCCTTCTCGTTGACCGCCACTCCCGCGCGCCAAAACCCGGGCAAACCCACACGATCCGCCGACGACCGCCCGCCAACCACGTACACTGTGTTCGTGAGCATACACGCCACATCTGCTGGCCCCGCGACCATGATGGCCTCGGGCCTCTCGTCGCTCGACCGCACGGAGTTCGCCGCGCGGCAGGCCTTCGACCTGGCCGCCGAGCAGTTGCCCGAGGGCGCCGAATCGGCCGACCTCGCGCTCGTGTTCTTCTCGAGCGCGCACGCCGGGCAGGCCGGGCTGGTAGCCGCCGCCGCGCGTGCCGCGCTGCCCAACGCCACCATCGTCGGCTGCTCGGCCGAGTCGGTGCTGGGCGGCACCGTCGAGCTCGAGGACCGACCGGGCATCAGCGTACTGGCGTGCAGCATGCCGGGCGTCGACGTCCGCGCTTTCCCGCTCAGCCGGCTGTCGAACATCGACCCGAGCAATCCCAGCCAGGTCGAACGTCTCCGCGAGACCGCGGGCATGACGCACGAGCACCGCGCGACCATCCTGCTGCCCGACCCGTTCGGCCTGCCCGCCGGCCGCGCGATCACCGCCATCGACAAGGCGGCGCGTCTCGGCCTGAGCGACGAAGAACGACCGGTGGTGCTCGGCGGCATGGCATCTTCGGACAATCGCACCGGCGGCAACGCGTTCCTGCTCGACGGCAAGACCATCCGCGACGGCGGCGTGGGCCTCTCGCTCAACGGACCGCTCACCGTCGACGCCGTCGTGAGCCAGGGCTGCCGGCCCATCGGCCCTAACATGGTCGTCACGCAGGGCGAGGGCAACGTCGTCCACCGCCTCGGCGGGCGACCCGCCTTCGAGGCCGTGCGCGAGGTCATCGCCGACCTCGAAGAAGACGAGAAGCAGCTGCTCTCCAAGGGCGTGTTCTTGGGCGTCGTCGCCGACGAGCACCGCCGGCACTTCGGCCGAGGCGACTACGTCATCCGCAGCATCATGAGCGCGAACGAGGCCGACGGCTCGATCGCCCTGGGCGACTACGTCCGACTGGGGCAGACCGTCCGCCTGCATGCGCGTGACGCGAGCACGGCCCACGAAGATCTGGAGCTGCTCCTGGACGCACAGAAGCTCTACGAGCACCCCGCCGGCTGCCTGCTCATCACCTGCAACGGGCGCGGCACGCGTCTGTTCGAGCAGCCCAACCACGACGCTCAGACCGTGCACCGCGCCTTCGAGGCCGTCCGCAAGGGCACGCCCGCCATCGGCGCCGCGCCCAGGGGCACCGGTCAGCCCATGCCCATCGCCGGCTTCTTCGCCGCCGGCGAGATCGGGCCCATCCAGGGCCGGACCTTCGTGCACGGCCACACCGCGTGCGCCGCGCTCTTCCGCGGCCGGGCGGTCTAGCACACGCCATGTCCACGCTCGTGTGCGTACCCATCGCCGTCGATACGCCCGAGCAAGCGCTGGCCGACGTCGAGCATGCACGCCTCGCCGGCGCCGACCTCGTCGAGTTCCGCCTCGATGCGTTCTTCGAGGAAGCAAGCCAGATCGACGCGTGCGTCAAGCTGATCGCCGATTCGCCGCTGCCGTGCATCGCGACGTGCCGACCGAACTGGGAGGGCGGCGAGTACGAGGGCGAAGAGAACGCGCGCCTTGCGCTCTTTGAGCGGCTCATCGAGGCCGAACACGCGCCGCGCTATATCGACGTCGAACTCGCCGCGAAGCACACGCCCGGCATCGGTGACCGCCTGATCTTGAGCGTCCACGACTTCGAGGGCCGCCCCGACAACCTCACCCGCCAGTTGCTCCAACTCCGCGAATCATCGGCGACCGTCCACAAGATCGCGTTCCGGGCGCGTTCGCTGCGCGACAACCTCGAGCTGTTCGAGATCCTCGCGCACCGCGACCGCCCCACCATCGCGCTGGGCATGGGCGCCTACGGCCTGATGAGCCGCGTGCTCGCGCCGAAGTTCGGCGGCTTCCTGACCTTTGCGAGCCTGCGCCCCGAGACGACGACCGCCCCGGGCCAGCCCACCGTCGCCGACCTGCTCGGGCTGTATCGCTTCAAGAGCATCACGCGCAAGACCAAGGTCTTCGGCATCGTGGGCGACCCCGTCGAGCACTCGCGCTCGCCGGCCATGCACAACGCCGGCTTCGAGCGCGTGAACTTCGATGGCGTCTACCTGCCGCTGCCCGTGGCGGCGGGGTACGAATCGCTCAAGGCCACGCTGACCGAACTTCTGGCATCGGACTCGCTCGATCTCACCGGCCTGAGCGTCACGATGCCGCACAAGGAAGACCTCGTACGACTCGCGCGTGATCAATCGTGGCAGGTTGACGATCTGGCAGCGCGCTGCGGGGCGGCGAACACCCTCGTGCGCACCGCGTCGGGCCTCCGCGTGCTCAACACCGATGGCCCGGCCGTCGTGCGTTGCCTGCGGGATGCCGGAGTCAATCTCGGCGACGTGCTCGTATTGGGCGCGGGCGGCATGGCGCGGGCGGTGGCCTTCGCGCTGTCCCTAGCCGGCGCCCGCGTGCACGTCTACAACCGAACGCCCGAGCGTGCGCGACAACTCGCCGAAGCCGTGCCGAACGCGTCGCACGTGGAGTCACTCAAGGACTTGCAGCCCATGCAGGCCGTCGTGCAGTGCACGCCTATCGGAATGGCCGGCGGACCGGCCCCAGATCAGTCGCCGTTGCCAGGGGATGCGTTTAGCGATGCGGTGATCGTCGAAACCGTCTACTACCCGCGCGAAACGCCGCTCGTGCGAGACGCAGCCGCGCGCGGCCTACGAGTGATCGATGGGCTGGATGTGCTCGTCGCGCAGGCTCTGGACCAATTCAAGCTATTCACCGGTCACGCAGCCCCGATCGACCTGTTCCGCCAGAACGCTCTTTCCGAGCCGCGTGCGTGAGCACGCGGACCTCTTGATGTCATCGCGGGGAGGGTCCGCGTGCTCACGCACGCGGCTCGGAAGGAAGCAACATCGCTCCGACGCCCTCACCGCCCGCCAGAACGCTCGCAGCGATCAGTGTCCGGAACGCTTCGGCCGCCAGCAACGGGTCTCGCTCCGCCGGCACGTGCGCAAACATCAGGTCGACCACGCCGAGGTCTCGCGGCGCGTCCCACGCGGGGTCCATCACGCGCACGACGCCGTCGACCGAGGCGCCCTGGTCGTCGATCGCGACCAGCGTGGCTTCGAACTCGATCGTCGCCCCGGGCAAGACCTCAAATTCGATCTCGGCCTTGCGGATCTTGGCGAGCACGACGTCGTGCTTGAAGCCGCGCGCGTGGCCGGCGAGCAGGCCGCCCGTTTGGGCCATGCCCTCGATGATGAGCGGCGCGGGCGCGAGCGGCAGCGCGGGGCGGTCGCCCGAAGCCGGGAAGTGCTGGTGCAGGTGGGGCTCGCTCAGGCTGATGGTCTTGCACGCGACCAGCCGCCGGCCGGGCTCGAGGGCCAGGATGCGGTCGATCCAGAGCCAGCGCACGGGGCGGGCCTCAGGCGGCGGCGCCGAGCTTGCGCTCGACGAAGTTGGTGATCGCGTCGACGGTGAAGATCTCGCCCACGCGACCGAGGCGCGGGTCGGCCTCGATGGCGTCGATCTCGGCGTGGGGCAGCCGCTCGCGCAGGGCGCTCAGGCCGGCCTCGGTCAGCACGCCGTCCTGCACGTACGCGGGGTCCTGTTGGAGATTCTCGGGGAAGAGCTCGCCCTGCTCGATCTTGATGTCGAAGGCCTGTTCGAGGCGGAAGACGATGTCGAGGAAGTCGATGGACTCGGCCCCGAGATCGCCGGTGAGGGTTGCCCGCGGGGTGACCTCCTCCTCGTCGATGCCCAGCACCTCGGCCAGCACCTCTTGCACCCTCGCATGGATCTCGTCTCGCGTCATAGCGCCTCCGTCGTGGCCCGCCGATCGTCCCCGGCTACACGCCCCCAGGGGTGTTTCATGCTATGGGGCTCGCGTGTTCCACGGGGTGGTTCCACGGCGGGCTCGGCCTGGCCGGACGGAGCACCAGACGGCCCGAGACGGCCGGGGGGAGGCCCTCGACCCCCGCGAGATCGCACGCTTCCTGATCGCACGCAAACGCCGTGGCAGCGATCGTGGCGGAGGCATCGTCCTGCTTCACGAGCTTGACGTCGCACACCAGCCACTGGCCGGGCGAGAGGAAGCTGCTGAAGCGCACGGCCCGGGCCGAGGCGAGCACCCAGCAATCGGCGCCCTCGGCGTGGGCCCCGAGCAGCACGCGGCCGGCCCGCACCAGCGACTCGATCGCCAGCACGCCCGGCAGCACGGGGCGGCCGGGGAAGTGGTCGCGGAAGTAGGGCTCGGCCGGGTCGAGCCGGCGGCGTGTGACGACGCGGTCTCGCTCGTGCAGCAGGACGTCGTCGATGGGCGCGTACCAGTCCACGGGCAAGCGTAGTGTTTTGTTCGCCCCGAGTCCGACCCCTCGCCCGACGAACGCCATGCCCCCCAGCCACGACGACGCCATCTGCCTGCGCCACAGCGAGTGGAGCGAGACCAGCCAGCACGTGACGCTCCTCGGGCGTGAGCACGGGCTGATCCGCGGATTGGCGCGCGGGTCTCGGCGGGAGCGATCGGCCTTCTCGGGCGGCTTCGAGCTGCTTGCACGCGGGCACGTGGTCTTCTACGAGAAGCCGACGCGCGAGCTGGCCAACGTCACCGCGTGGGACCTGACCGCCACCCACGGCCACCTGCGGCGGGACCTGCCCAGCCTGTGGCGCGCGATGTTCGCGATCGATCTCATGCAGCGGGCGCTGCCGGTCCGCGAGCCGCACCCGCGGAGCTTCGACCAGCTCGCCGACCTGCTCGCCGCCGAGGCCATCGGCATGGAGGCCCTGTCGCGATTCCAGTGGGCGCTGCTCGACGAGGCCGGGCACCGGCCCGACCTGGGAGGATTGGGGGAAGGCCCGACGCCCGCGGTCGTGTACTTCCTCCCCGAGGCCGGGCGGATCGAGGCCGATCGGCCCGCGGGCGGGCACGAGGCCTGGCCCATGCGCGGCCAGACCCTGGACGCCCTGCGATCGATAACCGGCGGCGAAGGTCCGCAAACCGCTGCCGACGAGGCAACTTGGACCCGATCGTCGGCCTTCCTGTGCGCCAACTGGATGTGGGTGCTCGGAAGGCCGATACCTGCTGCACGGGCGGTCTTCGGAGACCGCATCGACCGGGGCGAGTAGGGACGCTCGCGTACTTCGGCCATCCGGCATGCCCTGCCGGCAACAGGAAGGCCTGCATGGACTCGTTCGCCATCGAGGAAATCCTCTCGTGCGAATCGCTCCCCTCGCTGCCGGCGACGGCGGTGCGGGTGATCGAGTTGAGCCAAGACCCCGACTGCACGGTCAACGAGCTTGCCGAGACCATTCGCTTCGACCAGGGCCTCGCCGCAAAGATCCTCAAGACCGTCAACTCGAGCTTCTTTGGCCTGCGCACGAAGTGCGGCACCATCGACAAGGCGTTGGTCGTTCTCGGCCTTCGCGAGCTGCGGAACCTCGCGCTGGGCTTCTCGCTGGTGCCGGCGATGGAATCGGCCTACACCGACGGGTTCGATCCGATCGACTACTGGCGCCGCGGCATCTACTCGGCCGTGGCGGCCAAGTTCATCGCCCAGCGCGTCGCGCGGGACGTTGCCGACGAGGCGTTCCTGGGCGGCCTCTTGCAAGACATCGGCATCATGGCCATGCTGCAAGCGCTCGGCAAGCCGTACGAGGACGTGCTGAAGACCTCGATGACCGATCACCGCAAGCTCGCAGCGGCCGAGCTTCGCGCGTTCGACATGCAGCACCCCGAAGTCGGCGCGCTCCTGGCCCGCAAGTGGCAGCTGCCCGACGAGCTGAGCGTTCCGATCCGATTCCACGAACGCCCGACGGCGGCACCGAACGAGCTGCGGGAGGTCGTCGGCTGCGTTGCGCTCGGCAACGCCATCCATCAATGCCTGACCTACGAGGACAAGGCCGCGTGCTTCAAGCGGCTCTACGACCACGCACAACGCACCTTCGCCCTCGACCAGGCAACGTGCGACGAACTGCTGACCCAGACGGCAACGGCCGCCAAGGAAGTCTCCCGCCTGTTCGAGCTCGACACGGGTGAATCCGTCGACCCCTCGAAGCTGCTCAAGAAGGCCTCGGAGCTGCAGTCCCAGCCCGCCAGCGAGCAGGACCACCTCAACCACGGCTCGGTGTCGGCCGTCATCCGCGACGGCGACCTCGTCGATCCCATTACGGGCTCCATGACGCGCCTTGCGATCGAACGCCAGCTCGAGGCCGTCTACCAAGAGGGCAAGGAGAACAAGAGCCCGGTGAGCGTGGCGATCATCCGAATCGACGGCTACGCCGAGATCGTGCAGAACGAGGGACTCGAGGCGGGCGACATCCTTGCCATCGAGATCACCGAGGCGTTGAACGAGCTGGCCGAGACGCTCGAGAACGCCAAGGTCGGCAGCTTCGACGACGCGACGTCGATCCTCCTCACCACGTCTCCGCTCGATGCGCTGACCAAGGCCGTGACGCAATGGCGTGAATCCTTCAAGAGCGACGCACGACCCACGACCAGTGCGGGCCTGACGAGTTGCCAAGGCGATGGCTACGACGTCTTCACCAAGAGCAAGCAGGTCCTGGCCATCGCGTATCGCGCCATGGAGGCAGCCGTCAACGCCGGCGGCGACGCAATGCGCACCTTCCAGCCCGGCAACGACAAGCAGGCCGCCTGACTACGCGGGCCGCAGCGTGCCGGTCGTCGTCGGCTTCATCGGAAACCGTTCGGCCACGGTGCGAAGATCATCGAGCGTGACCGAACGCACCTGCTCAAGTTCCTCCTCGAGCGGCAGATAGTCGTTCAGCAGCGTCCATCGGGCGCCCAGCCGCTGCATGCGATCGGACGGACGCTCGCCGCCCACCGTGACGCCCGTCGCGGCCTTGGCACGCAGGCGTTCGAGGTCCTGCTCGGTGAGTTCGTCGACGACCTTCGTGAGCTCGCCCGTGATGACGTCTTCGATCTGGCCAAGCTTTTCCGGATCGCCGCTCGCATACACGATGAACTCGCCCGCACCGTCCTGGCCCATGTACGACGATGCGGCCTCGTCGGCCAGGCCGGGCTCGACGAGCGCCCAATGCAGCCGACTGTTGCCGGGCGCGCCGAGCACCTGCGCCAGCAGCCGGGCTGCATGGCGGAGCTCGTCCTGCAGCGGCGGCGCAGGCCAGAGAGCAATGACGTACCCACGCGAGACGCTGTCGCGCGTCAGCTCGAAGCGACCACCACCACTCTCGGGCGCCGGGCCGCGTGGCGGCGGATCGCCGTGCGTCCAGGGCTCGCCCAGGCTCTCGAGCTCGCCGGCGATCTGGTCCATGTCGACCGCGCCGGCCAGCGCAACGACGGTCGCTTCGGCGGTGTACCGCTGCTCGAAGTAGTCGCGCATGGTCGAGACGGGGATGCCCGCGATGATCTCCTTCGTCCCGAGTACGCGGTGGCCGAGCGGGTGCCCGCGGTAGTGCCGCTCGCTCGCGGCCTCGAGCAAGACCCAGAAGGGGTTGTCGTCGTACATCGCGATCTCTTCGAGGATCACGCCGCGCTCGGTCTCGAAGTCGTCCTCGCGCAGGGCGGGCCGCATCATCCGGCCGAGCAGCTTCGCCGCGTCGGGCAGGGCCTCGGGCAGCGTGTGCGCGTAGAAGCACGTCAGCTCGCTCGACGTGTACGCGTTGTTGCTTGCACCAAGGTCGTCCATCGCCGCATTGAGGGCTTCGGCCGACAGGTCTTTCGTGCCCTTGAACATCATGTGCTCGAGGAAGTGGCTGACGCCCATCGCTTGGGCCGGCTCGTCGCGCGCCCCCGTGCGGACGAAGTAGCCGGCCGCAGCGCTATGGGCCTCAGGATCGACCTCGCCGATCAGCCGGATGCCATTGCTCAGCACGCGTTCCTGGAAGGAGATCGCCATGCGCCAGTCTAGCTCGAACGCTCAGGCCCGAGCGGCGGCGTTCGCGCTCGACATCGCGTCGACGATCTCGCGGGTGGCAGACTCGGGGTCGTCGGCCCCGCACACGGCGCCGCACACCGCCACGCCATGGCAGCCGCGTCGTGCGAGCTCGCAAGCGTTGGTCGCGTCGATGCCGCTGATGGCCAGGTGCGGGAGTCGGCTCGCCACCGGGTCGGCCACGACCGCTTCGACCAGTGCCGGCCCGCTGAGCGCGGGCTTGGCCTTGGTCCCGGAGGTAAACATCGGCCCGAGGCCGAGGTAGTCGGCGCCATCCTGCACGGCCTGCCGCGCCTGTTCGAGCGTCGCACACGACACGCCGACGAGCAGCCGATCGCCGACGACCTTGCGAACGTCGCCGACCGGCAGGTCGCCTTGCCCCACGTGTACGCCCGCGGCTCCGGCGATCAAGGCAACGTCGGGCCGATCGTTGACAATGACCGCCACGCCATGCGGACGGGCGAGTTCGACCATCGTTCGTGCACGGTCGAGCAGTTCGCGGTCACCCAGGTCCTTCTCCCGCAGTTGCAGGCACGAGGCACCGCCCCGGCACGCGCCCTCGGCGACGGCCTGCCAGCCACGCCGGCACAGCTCGTCGGTGATGAGCACGCACACGGACCACCGCGGCGAGCCGGCACCCAGGGCCGTGAGCAGCCTTCGCTGGATCTCGTAGGCCTCGTACCGGGCCGCCTCGAACGCCAGGGGCTGCAGGCCAAGCGCCTTGGCGACCTCTTCGCAGGCCCGGAGCGCCTCAGCCACGCGGTTTCCCGCTGCAGCCGCGAGCGAGCCTGCGTCCTTGCGGGACATCTCGTCGGGCGTCGAGATCGCGGTTCCGACGTCCCCCGGCGTGTCACGCCACGCGACCAAACGCCGCGGGCCGGCCGATGCCGCGGCCGTGCGTATCGAGTGGCGGGCGTCTTTGGCTCGGCGTGACGTCTCGGCGTCATCGAGCAGGAATCGGGCGAGGTCCTCGAGCGTGCGCAAGCCCTCGCAGGCACGGTTCACGTTGGCATCGAACATGCGCTCGAGGGCGGCCATGGGGAATCGTATCTGCCGGGTTCGACGCAACGACTCGCCAAGCGCCGACGCGGGAGACCGATGTACCAATAGAAAGAGCCCCCAACGTTTGACCGTTGGGGGCTCAAGTACGGCGATGACCTACTTTCCCGCAGTGCAGTATCATCGGCGGCCAGGGCTTAACTGCTGTGTTCGGGATGGGAACAGGTGTCTCCCCTGACCTATGGTCGCCGAAAATGCACGAGCAGCCTTTCGGCCGCCCGGCACAAGACTCGCCTGGGGCTTGCCCAGGAAAGTTCCGGCCGGATCAGACGTCTACTGGCACCACGAACACCCGAGGGTGCTGCGTGGTTGACGGAAGACCGTATTCTGCTGAATAACGAATCTTCTCTTCTGGATGCACTCGAACGAATCGAGCGAGTGCTTGCCCACGATCCGAAGATCGCGGCAATGGGTTGGTGCGATCAAGCTTTCGACCGTTAGTACCACTCAGCTGAGGACATTTCGGTCCTTACACCTGTGGCCTATCAACCTCGTCGTCTACGAGGGGTCTCACGCTAAAGCGACCAAGTCTCATCTTGAGGGGGGCTTCCCGCTTAGATGCTTTCAGCGGTTATCCCTGCCACACGTAGCTACCCAGCGATGGCCCGAGCGGGCCAACTGGATCACCAGGGGTGTGTCCATCCTAATCCTCTCGTACTAAGGATGACTCCTCTCAAACTTGGAACGCCCACGACAGATAGGGACCGACCTGGCTCACGCCGGTCTGAACCCAGCTCGCGTACCGCTTTAATAGGCGAACAGCCTAACCCTTGGGACCGCCTTCAGCCCCAGGATGCGATGAGCCGACATCGAGGTGCCAAACCGCTCCGCCGCTATGGACGCTCGGGAGCGATCAGCCTGTTATCCCCGGGGTACCTTTTATCCGATGAGCTACGGCCCTTCCACACGGGACCGCAGGATCACTAAGGCCTACTTTCGTAACTGCTCGGCCCGTCGGCCTCGCAGTAAAGCTGGCTTGTGCCTTTACACTCGATGCGCGGTTTCCATCCGCGCTGAGCCAACCTTATGCGCTCCTCCGTTACTCTTTAGGAGGAGACCGCCCCAGTCAAACTGACAAGCACTCACTGTCCCCCGCCCAGGTTCATGGGAATCGGGGTTAGGCCACAAACAAACGAAGGGTGGTATTTCACCAATGGCTCCACCAGCGCCTAAACGCCGGCTTCAAAGCCTCCCACCTATCCTACGCAGCGATCGCTCGTGACCAATAAAAGCCTACAGTAAAGGTCCACGGGGTCTTTCCGTCTTGCCGCGGGTAGGCGGCATCTTCACCGCCACTACTATTTCACCGAGTCGGTTGTGGAGACAGTGCCCAAGTCGTTACACTATTCATGCGCGTCGGAACTTACCCGACAAGGAACTTCGCTACCTTAGGACCGTCATAGTTACGGCCGCCATTGACCGGTGCTTGGGTCGCGAGCTTCGCAAAGCTAACCCGCTTCCGTGACATTCCGGCATTGGGCAAGTGTCACTCTGTATACTTCCTCTTGCGAGTTTGCACAGAGCTGTGTTTTTGGTAAACAGTCGCTAGGGCCTTTTCTCTGCGCCCTCCCTTACGGGTAGGGCCCCCTTCTTGCGAACGTACGGGGTCATTTTGCCGAGTTCCTTCACAACCGTTCTCTCGAGCGCCTGAGGTTCTTCACCCCACCTACCTGTGTCGGTTTTGGTACGGGCCCGTTAATGACATGGCTTTTCTAGGAACCGATTCCGCCCCCAACGGCCCGAAGGCCTACCAATCTGGTAAGGCAGGGGACTTTCTCGATCCGCACCATATCCGGGGTGCTGGAATATTAACCAGCTGTCCATCGACTACGCCTTTCGGCCTCGCCTTAGGTCCCGACTGACCCTGGGAGGATTTACCTTCCCCAGGAAACCTTAGGTTTTCGGCGAGCAGGATTCTCACCTGCTTTATCGTTACTCAAGCTCGGATATTCACTTCCTGACGCTCCACGGGCCCTTTCGGGCACGCTTCAACGCCGACAGGAACGCTCTCCTACCACACTTGCGTGTCCGCGGCTTCGGCTCGATGCTTATCCCCAATCATTCTCGGCGCCGGACTCCTCGACCAGTGAGCTATTACGCACTCTTTAAATGGTGGCTGCTTCTAAGCCAACATCCTGGCTGTCATGGCAATCCGACTTCCTTCCTAACTGAGCATCGATTTGGGACCTTAGCCGGCGGTCTGGATTGTTCTCCTCTTGACGACGGATATTGTCACTCGCCGTCTATCTCCCGAGGCTTGGGCATTGGTATTCGGAGTTTGGTTGGGTGGGGTACCCGTGAGGGCCCACCACCCATCCAGTAGCTCTACCCCCAATGCTTGCATCTCGAGGCTAACCCTAAAGTTATTTCGGAGAGAACGAGCTATTTCCCGGTTTGATTAGACTTTAACTCCTCCCCACAGCTCATCCCAATTCTTTTCAACGAATATGGGTTCGGGCCTCCAGAGGGTCTTACCCCTCCTTCACCCTGGCCATGGGTAGATCACACGGGTTTCGCGTCTAGCCCCTGCGACTGCACGCCCTATTCAGACTCGCTTTCGCTCCGCCTCCGGCCCGATAGGCCTTAGGCTCGCCACAGAGGCTAACTCCCGAGCTCATTATGCAAAAAGCACGCGGTCACCCCGAAGGGCTCCCACCGCTTGTAAGCGCACGGTTTCAGGTGCTATTTCACTCCCCTCATAGGGGTGCTTGTCATCGTTCAGTCACCTTACTGGTCCACTATCGGTCGTCGAGGAGTACTTAGCCTTGGAGGGTGGACCCCCCATGTTCACGCCGGGTTTCACGAGCCCGACGCTACTCTAAAGCTAAACGGCCAACTACAGGGCTTTCACCTTCTTCGGCCACGCATTCCAACGTGTTCACTCAGCCTTATCCGCTTTCGCTCGCCGCTACTTACGGAGTCTCGGTTGATTTCCTTTCCTCCAGGTACTGAGATGTTTCAGTTCCCTGGGTTCGCTCCGCACGCCTATGCATTCAGCGTACGGTACTCTGTAAACAGAGTGGGTTTCCCCATTCGGACATCCATAGATCACAGCTCGGTTACCAGCTCCCTATGGCTTATCGCAGGTTCCAACGTCCTTCATCGCCTCTCGACGCCAAGACATCCACCGTGCGCCCTTCGTCGCTTGATCACACCAACCTGTCGCCGCGAACGACTCCAGATTGGCCCAAGCGCACCTTCACAGTGAACAACCAGCCTTCGGCTTCAACTACCCGGGCTTGCACCCTTGCAGTCTCTGCTTCCGACAAGCTGTCCACAGGCCGGGTTTTGGACTTGCGTCCGTGCACCCGGCGGCGCTCGCTCGATTCTTCTTGCTACCCGCCAGCCCCACACTCCACAATGCACTTCCAAGCTACCTGCCCGAAGGCCTCTCGCTTGGCCGTGCCCGTGCGTGCGGGACGACGTTTGATCCGTGCCGGTTGTCAGAGAGCGTTGGCCACTCGGGGCATCCACCCCTCGTGGCCAGTCCGCGTTTGCCTGCATGGCTGGGCCGTGCAGAGCGGTAGAGATGATAACCACCCACAAGCTGTCGTCAAACTAGGGCATCAAAAAACCGGCCAACTTTTTGGCCGGTCTGGGTGCTGATGGGGGATGTCGACGGGAGTCAGGAGGTGGCAGGCGAGCCTCAGCCGCCACCACCGCCCTTGCCGCCGCCGATCGGGGCGCCGGGCTCGGCGGAAGGCTCACGCCGGGGTCCGCGGGGCTCGAAGTCCGGGACGTCGATCGAGGCCTGTGGCTGGCCCTGGTTCTGCCCGTCCTGGGCGCTCTTGCTCAGCATCTGGTACAGCACGCCCGAACGATCGGTGCTCGCCACGCGCCGCATCAGGCCCTGCCCGCCGAGCTGGGAAAAGTACGCCACGGCTTGGGTCGTACGGTCGCCGACGCCTTCGGCTTGCGTGGGCTCGAAGGTAACGTCGACGAGGTACACGTCGATGTTGGCCGGCACCTTGTCGGGCACGGGCTCGCCTTGCTCGCCGGGGTCCTGGCCGCCCGCGCCTCCGGGGCCACCGCCCGAACCGATGACCTCGGCGCCACCGCGCCGGCCAGCTGGCGGTACCGGCGCGAGATCGGGATCGTCGTCGGAGCCCTGCGCCAGCAGGGGAAGGCGGAGATCGTCGGGAAGGTCGGCCTCGCTCGACACGAGCTCGCCGGGCCGGAGCGTCAGCGTGCTGCGGCGGTAGAAGCCGTAGTAGAACGTGAAGACCTCGACGCTGGCCGTTGGCTCGCCCGGACCGAGTGCGCCGCCGCGGCCGTCATTGGCGCTGGCCAGGAAGAACGCCGTGCGAGGCGCGACGACGATCGCGTCGCTCCACGGAGACGGCTCGCTGAACACCACCGGCGAGGCGGCCAGCGGTCGCTGCGCCTCGACCAGCACTGGCTCGCGGCCGAACATCGGGTTGTTGACCACCAGTCGGGCGCGGTAGCGGTAGGTCTTGCCGGGCTCGGCCGTGGCGTCGTGCGCCCAGAGCCGGGCGTCGTCGTCCTCGAGCAAGCGCTCGTCGCGGGTCTCATCGGAGAACCCGGTGACGGCGATGGGCTCGCCCGTGTCGGGGTCGTAGCCGAGGTCGCGTACCTGCTCCTTCAGGGAATCGATCCGCGCATCGATCTGCTCGATCTGGCGGCGGAGCTGGATCTCTCGCCGGCTCTCGGTCTCTTCGCCGGGATCCTGCCGGCCCGGGTCGCGCCCGCTGCCGCGGCCGTCGCCCTGGTCGCGCCCTTCCTCTTCGAGCTGCTGCTGCAGCGGCGCCTTCCGACGCTCCTCCGAGGCGATCTGGCTCAGGAGCCGTCGCGCCTGCTGCTGCTTGTCGGCCCCGCCCTGCGCCTCGAGCTCGGCCCGGAACACGGTCGGCGGCTTCCACTCGGGGCCGGCGATGGTCCGCAGCGGGAATGGTCGGCGGTAGCTGGGGGCCTCTTCGAAGGCGAGGCGGGCGTCGGACGCCAGCGCGTCGCGGCCGAGCATGTCGTCGGCGGCTTCCTGCTGCAGCAGTGCGAAGAGCGATTGCTCGCCCGGCAAACCATCGATGGTCGTCGTAGCGCCCCACGAGCCATCGGCCAACTGCTCCTGGCGCTCGAGCCGCAGGCCGAGTGCTTCGATGTTGCGGCGCCAGTTGATCGGGATGGGGCGGGCGTCGCCCTCGCCGCCGGCGCGGAACATGTCGTCCAGAGCCGTGCCGTCGTAGGTCACCTCGACGCTGACCGTCGCGATGTCGAACGGCTGGGCCGGCCCGACGATCGCGGCCAGCTCGTCGTTGCCCGACACCAGGGCCGGGTCGAGCGTGCCCGCATAGGACGCGACGACGGGCAGGGTTGGCGCGGGCGGCGTGACAACGGCGTACACCACGTCCTCGGCCTGGCCCTTGAACAGCTCCTCGTCGATCTCGGCGGGCGTGCCCATGGCCATGATGCGCGACCGCGGCGACACGGCACCCGTCACGCGATCGGACACGCCATCGAGCAACGAGTCGCGCTCGCCGACGGGCGGCAGCTCGATCGAAGTTGAGCTCATCTGGGCGTCAACTTCTTGCGCGCGTCGCTCGACGGGGTCGTACGCCCGTGCGGGCGGCAACTCCTGGTTGCGCACGTTCACGTCGTTGGGCGAGCCTGCAAACTGCAGGACCACCACGCCCGCGGCCACGGCCACCATGAGCCCCAGCAACAACTTCTCGATATGGGCTTCAAAGAAGCCAACACCCTTGAGCTTCATCGCATGCTCCCTTTCGACGGCCCTTAGCCGATGCCCGGATCTTCGAAGCCCATGTCTTCTTCCGGCTCGGGGTGGGGCTCGAGCCCCAGCTCCTGGCGGATGATGTTGGGCATCAGCGGCGCCGTCCACGCACGCAGGTAGACCAATTCCAGTTCGAGATTCAGCTGCACGACGTGGTCGGGGCCGTAGTAGTAGCCCTGCTCCAGGTCGAGCCAGACGTTGACCGGCTCGATGTCGAGGTCGACCACGGTGATCAGGTTGTACTGCGCCGCCGCGTCGATGATCTCGGGGATGCGGGCCGAATCGACCACCAGCGACATCCGCACGCGGCGGATGTCATAGAGCTGGTTCAGCCAGTTGGCCTCGCGGCCCGAGGGCGACGCGTGGAAGCGCGGCTCGAACATCTGCACCGCCGGATCGGGCCCGCGATCGATCGGCTCGGCGAACTCGCCCTGGCTGGCCATCCGGTCCAGCTTCAGCGGGCGGCCATCGATCTCGAGCACGCGCTTAATGGGCGCCTCGACGATCGGCAGCAGGTCGCCGTTGCGCGTGTTGGCCTGTCCCAGGAAGCCGAAGAGGTCCTGGGCGAGCCAGTAGTCCATCTGCCAGAGGAAGGTCGTGCCGTGGTTGGGCGTGTTCGAGAGCGCTCGCCTGGGGAAGCCCGGCGCCACCTGGAAGGGCGAGCCTTCGGGCAGCACGTCGATGGACATGTAGATCGAGTGCTCCTGGGCCGGCCTGGCGTAGAGGCTGACACGCTGGGCCGAGAGTTCTTGCTCCATGGCCTCGCGCTCTTCGGGCTCCATGTCGGTCGAGCCCGTCTGGGCCGACTCACGCTCGAACAGGCGCGCCCGCGTGTCGTTGAGCTGGTCGAGCACGCTCATCGGCTCGGGCGGCGTCGTCGCGTTCAGCCCGGCGAGCAACCGCTCGTACGCCGAATCGCCGTCGCCGGGGATGAGCATGTCCTGCATGCGCAGGCGCAGGAGCTGGGCCTCCGAGTCGTCTTCGGGCTGCTTGGGGAAGAGCCCCTCGACGAGCAGGCCGCGGCCCTTGCGATTGAACTCGATGATCTCGCCGGTGACCTGCTGCAGCCGTTCGTCCTGCTTCTGCTGCTCGTTGCGGAAGAACTCGGTGTAGTCCCGGTGCGGCATGCCGCTTTGGGTCACCGTCTCCATGCCCTCGAAGGCCGCGGGCAGCTCGTAGTTGACCTTGAGGCCGTCGAGCCTTTGCATGAGGTTGTTGGCGGCGTTTTCCTGGCGTTGCTTGATGCCCGCGTTCAGGTTGCCGCTGACGATCCATGCGACCGGCAATGCCACCAGGATGACGACGATCGCCACGATCATCGGCCAACGCTTCTTGATGAATCCCATCGCGTTCTTCATCGAAGGCCGCCCTCCTGCTCGTCGACGAGCTCCATGATCCAGGTTACCTCGAAGAACGACCGCGTCTGCCCCGCCGGCACGCTCAGGTCGGGCCGTGGGATGGGATAGGTGTTGCTCAGATCGCTCAAACCGGGCGTCGTGGTGCTCAGGTCGTTGCCCGGCCCGGTGCCCATCGGAACGGGCGCGCTGGTCTCGCTGCCGCCGCCCGTGATCATCACGTCGCTGGGCTGGCCGCGTCCGCGCGGTGGCCGCGCCTGTCCCGATCGCCCGGGGCGCGTCGGCCTGCCGGCCTCACGCTGCCGATCGGGCGGGGGCGTGATCGCGCCGCCTGCCGGTTCGCCGGCCTCGGCCGTCGAGCCGAACTGCTGGGTGATGCGCCACGCCGTGGAAGGCAGCACGAGCTTGTAGGGCACGCCTTCGCGCTCCTGGTTCGTGCGCAGCCAGCGGTCGACCGAATCCACGATGAAGTTGTTCGCATCGGGATGGTCGGTCCAGCCGACGAGCTTCACCGAAATCTGCGGGTTCTCGGGAGCGTCGTCGTCCTGCGAACCACCCGAGAACGGATCGACTTCGGGGTTCGCCGTCCCGGCGTAGCTGGTCTCGAGGCTCTGGATGTGGATGGCCGGCATCTCCATCGTCACGCCGACGTCGCCCTGTGCGACCGTGTTGGCCCGCTCCATCATCAGGCTGATGTCGTTGACCAGCCACGCGTAGACCTCGCGGCCGTCGGCCAGCGCGACGAGGTTCGACAGCGTGCGGTCGATGACCTGGCTGCCGGTCACGCCCGACGCGTCGCTCTTCAGGCTCTCGCCCCGCGACAGCACCTGCTGGATGACCGGCGGCTGCGGATACGCGTCGACGGCGGCCTGGTCCATGAACGGGCGAATGAACATCGCCGCGCCGGCCACCAGGCCCAGGCCCGCGGCCGCGGCGAACCACGGCGTCTTGCGGCGCCACACGGCCTCACGCACCACCGCGGCAGGCATCATGTTGGCCTCGAGGGTTGCGAACTCGAGCCCCTGCAGCGCCAGGCCGTAGGCGGTCATGAGCTGGCCGGCGTTCTCGCCCAGCGTGGCCTCGTCGACGCCGTCGAACTTGGCCCGCTTGAATTCCTCGACCGTGTAGACGGTGAGCTGCACCTGCTGCTGCAGCGCTTTGCGGATGCCCTGGAGCTCGAACGTCGAGCCCAGGCCGATGACGCGCTGCAGGTCCGAGTCGCTGTGCAGCGACTGGTAGTAGCCGATCGAACGCTGGATCTCCTGGCCCAGGTCGCTGAAGATCGGCCGCAGCGCCTGCAGCACGTGCCGGGCACTCTTGCTCTTGTGCACCTCGCGCTTGATCTTCTCGGCCTTGGGGTAGCTCACGCTGAACTTGTCGACGATCTCCTGCGTGAAGTTGTTGCCGCCCAGCGGGAAGGTGCGCACCCACACGCGGCCGGCCTCGGCGATGATCAGGTCGGTGGACGTCGTGCCTACGTCGACGATGACCGTGCCGGGCGTGCGCTCGTCGAACACCAGGTCGTACGCCAGCGCGTTGTACGCGGCGATGGGGCTGAGCGTCACGATGTCGGGCACCATGCCGAAGTCGTCATAGAGCTGCAGCTGCTGGCGGATGCGCTCCTTCGTCGCCGCAAAGATGCCCACCTCGACGTCCGGCGAATCGGGCGAGCGGAAGGTCTGGAAGTCCCACTCGACTTCTTCAAGCGAGAAGGGGATCTGCTGCTCGGCCTCGAACCGCACGATCTTGGGGATCTGCTTGGGCTCGACCGGCGGCAGCTTCGCGAAGCGTGCGAACGCCGCGTGCCCGGGCACGCTGACCGCCACCCGCGCCTTGCTCAGGTCGTGCTGGTTCACGAAGGCGCCCAGCGCCAGCCGGATCGCGTCGTCCTGGTTGAGCTCGGGCGTCGAGAGCACCCGCTTGTGGGGCATGTTCGCGAACTCGGCCACGCGGACGTTTTCCCCGTCCAGCACCAGCTTGACGGCCTTGATGCCGCCCGCGCCTACTTCGACGCCCCAGCACGCGTTCGATGTCGCCATGGTTCAAGCCTTCCTTACTAAAGACCGCGCGGGCCACCACCAGCCCGTTCCGACCCCGCCGCCGCGAGGGCGGCCGGAGGGGCCGATCGTATCACCATCGACGGGCTTGGCGGGCCGAACGGCCCAGCCCATCGCCCCTCCATACGACGATGGTTGCCGGCTGTTGCCCCGCGGCTGGCCGGCCGTTACAGCCCGGTGACGAACCTCGATGTCGGGCGATCCGTCAGGAGCGTCCCTATTCGCCGGCCGATTCGATCACGCCGGCGATCATCGAGACCAGCATGTGCCCGTTCTGATCGATGGCGCCCTGGTAGTGCAGCACCCGGGCCTTGCTCGGGGCCGTGATGCCCATGCCAGCCACCACCGGCCCGGTCGAGGACCACCGCGTGGGGTTCTGCTGCCAGGCCATCGAGGCCACCATCTCCTCGGGCTTGCCCTGGGCCAGCAGGTCGAGCATGTCGCGGTCGTGCTGCACGACCTTGTTGCGGGCCTGCTGAGACTCCTGCGAGTCTCCCAATAGCTGGACCTGATCGCCAAACATCGGCCCAACATGGCTCAGGTCGAAGCTGGTAATCACCAGCGTCGTGCCGCCCAGCTCGCCCAGGGCCTGTCGGACGGCGTCGACGAACGGCTGGATGGCCACGCCCTCGCCGTCGTAGCTCTCGCCGTTGTTGGCAGCCGCGTCGTGCACCAGGGCGGCGAACACCTTGGGGTAGTTGCCGGCGTCGTCGGTGCCGAAGACGTGCTGGATCCAGGGCATCTGCAGCTCGATGCTGTGCTCGCGTTCGTGGTCGTAGCGATGCTCGAAGAGCTTGTCTCCCAGCGAGTTACGGAGCTTGTCGACCAGCTCGGCGTCGAGCGGGCACTCGCCCAGGGGGCTCTGGAACCCCTTGTCGCAGCCGGCGACGCCCGACGAGCGGCCGTAGTGGTTGGGGCCCAGGATGATGACGCGGTCGGGGCGATCGACTACCCGCATCCGGCCGTAGGCCTTGGCGAAGACCAGCCCGCCGCGCGCGTAATCGATCGCGGGCACGATCACGCCGGGCGGCAGGGCGTCGAAGCTGGGGTTCTCATCGTCCTTCAGCGCCTCGTCGATGAGCTGGTCGAGGTGCTCGCGGAGGGCGTCGGGCGACTCCTTGGAGAGCTGCTCTTCGCCTAATTCCTCACCCTCGTGCTTCTTCTTGACGAGCGCCTCGGCGTAGTCGGCCGAGTTGGAGGGCGGCAGCACGTCGGTGCTGTCGAAGGTCTGGGTGAACTCGTCCCAGACCTCGTCGAACTTGGGGCCGTGCAGCAGGGCCGCGTCGTCGAGCTGTGCGACGAGCAGTTCGACGCTGCGGCGCTCCAGGCCCTGGCCGACCTGGTCGACGATCTCGTCGATCGTGCGTGAGCCGTCCATCAGCGGCAGGATGTGCTGGGCCGCCGGCGAGGTGAAGACCACCTTTCGGCTGATCTGCCGGGCATCGGCCACGCCCAGGGCCGGCTTGCCTTGAACCTGGGAGGGAAAGCCCTTGATCTGCCGCAGCTTGGGCTTGGCCTGGTGCGGCAGGCTGGGGTCGAAGGCGGGGGGCGTTGGTGCTGCAGGGTCGCTCATGCCGCATCGTATCGCCCGCCGACTTCGGAGCCGAGCCGGATCGACCGCGGCGGCGCGATTGAACGCAATCGAAAGCACCGCTATCATCGAGGCCCGCCGGTGGGTGGCCGGTGGGATTCCTATGGCTCTGTAGCGCCCTCGCTCCGCACACGTTGGGAAGCCGCGACATGTCCGACTCGTTCAAGCCTGGCGACTCCGTTTCCTGCACGATCACGGGCCTGCCCCGCAGCGAGGCGGGCAAGAAGACCATCGGCCGGCTGATGAAGCTCGACCCCGAGATCCAGCGCGGCCTGCGCCGGGCCCAGACGCGGCGCCGCCAGAACATGAAGGTCTACGTCCGCGGCGGCCGCGACTGGTACGCCCGCGAGAAGTGCGGCAAGGGCGGCCAGGTCCGCGTGGGTGAGAGCTTCACCATCCCCTACGCCCCGCAGCTCTCGGACGACATCAAGTCCGTCGAAAAGTACCTGAAGCTCGAGGCCGCCAAGGGCTGAGTTTCGTGCTTGCCCCTACCATGCGGGCATGAAGAACTTCTTTCGAACCGGCCCGCTCCTCGCAGCGGGCCTTGTTGTTGCATGCCTGAACTTGGTCGCGTGCGAGGCCGAGCAGGCCGAGGTCTCCGGCGAGCCGGACGCGCGGTACACCACGCAAGGCCGCGTCGCGATGAAGAAGACGCCCGATAGCCCAGCCAGCGAGTTCCAGATCTTCCACGAGAGCATCCCAAACTTCGTGAACGGCCAGGGCGAAGTCGTCGGCATGGGCAGCCATCAGATGCCCTTCCCACGCGTCGCCGATGGCATCGACGTCGACTCGCTCGAGGTCGGCCAGCCGGTGCGGTTCACCTTCGACGTGACGTGGAGCGACACGGGCACGCCGACGTGGATGATCACCGAGCTCGAGTTGCTCCCCGACGACACGCGGTTTGCCTTCGAAGACGACCCCGCCGAAGGCGACGGCTCGGCGGAAGAAGCACCGGTAACGCCCGATAGCTCTGGCGGCTAAACACCCCCGGCATCGGAACGAACGCGGACACAAAAAAACCCGGTGACGAACATCGAGTGCTCAATCACCGGGTCTCGTGGGGGTCTTAATTTCGCCCGAGTTGCCTCGGACGGAGGCCTATTCGCCTGACGACGACGGCCTGTTTCAGAGCGAACCAAAAATATCGAGCAAGTATTTCCCAGTCGAGCGGTCAAATGCGAATCGCAGGATGACCCGTACATCGATCGGGAAACTGCCTGCCCCGGTCAGCGCGCTGGCACGGGGAGTTCCAGCCGTTCGAGCACCTGCTTGAGGTCCTCCCACACCTTGCGGCGGGTGTCGGGCGTGTAGTTGCGCAGCAGGTAGGCCGGGTGGTACGTCGGCAGCACGTCGAAGCTCTTGCCCGAGGGCGTTGCCATCGGCCACCACCGGCCGCGCAGCTCGCGCATCGACATCGCCTGGCCCGTGAGGAGCCTGGCCGAGGGCAGGCCCAGGGCGACGATGGCCTCGGGGTCGATGACCTCGATCTGCCGCATGAGGAACGGGGCGCTCGCCTCGGCTTCTTCGATGGTGGGCGTCGCGTTGTTGGGCGGGCGGACCTTCAGCACGTTGGCGATGTAGACGTCCTCGCGCTTCAGGCCCATCGCGATGATCATCTGCTCGAGCTTCTGCCCGGCCCGACCCACAAAGGGCCGGCCCAACCGGTCTTCGTCCGCCCCCGGCGCCTCGCCCACGAACATGATCCGGGCGCACGGATCGCCCTCGCCGAAGACGATGGTCGTGTGCGGCGTGCCGGTGGCCGCGTGCGGCGCGGCCCGGGTGTAGTCCTCGAGGATCTCGGCCAGCCGGTGCTCGGCGATCTCCCGGGGGCTGCCGCTCGGGGCGGGCCGCTTCTTGGGCGTGGCCGCCGGGGCCTTGGCCTCGACGCTCGAATCGGCCTTGGGCATCGGTTGCGTCTCCTGGGCGGCGGGCATCGAACGAATCCGCTCGGGCTCGGGTGCGACGACCTCGGCCGGGGCTGCAGCAAGGGCCGCACCCGGACTCCGCACGCCCCACGCGACGCCGAGCTGGCCCCAGGCGCGGGCGTCCTGGGCCACCACGCGGCGGACGGCCGCGGCATCGGCGCGCGGGTCGGTGGACATGGCGTCAGCGCCCCCGCCGCGTGCGATTGGCCCAGGCGGCGAACTCGATCATGCCCCTGATGAGCTCGCCCCGGGGCGGCGTTCCCCGCCCAAAGGCGGTCTGCCAGCGCCAGGCGTAGTAGGGCCCGCGGATGCGGAATCTCGCCACGATCGCCATGCGAGGGAGCTCGTAGGCGGCCAGGGGGAGGTCTCGCAGCAGTTGGCCGGCCGACATCTAGTGCCCGCCGCTCGAGGCGCCGGCCTCGCTCTGGGCCCGGTGCCAGCCGATGGTCTCGGCCAGGCCCTCGCGCAGGCTGGTGAAGGGCTCGTACCCCAGCAGGCCGCGGGCCCGTTCGATGCTTGCCAGCGAGTGGCGGACCTCGCCCTGCCGTGCGGGCTCGTGCTTGGGCTGCAGGTCGGTGGTGCTGGCGCCGGCGTCGTCGCTCACGATCTCGGCCATCTGCTCGGCCAGCTGGTTGAGGCTCGTGGCCTGGCCCAGGCCGACGTTGGCGATGGCGTTGTCGGGCAGCGTGCCGGTCGCGCCCGCCAGCAGGTTGGCCAGCACGACGTTGGCAACGAACGTGAAGTCCCGGGTCTGCTCGCCGTCGCCGTAGATCACGGGCGGGTTGCCGGCCAGCATGCGGGACGCAAAGGCAGGGATGACCGCGGCGTAGGCCGAGTCGGCGCGTTGCCTCGGGCCGAAGACGTTGAAGTACCGCAGGGCGATGCTCTCGAGCCCGTAGCAGCGGCTCCAGGTGGCCAGCAGGTGCTCGCCGGCCAGCTTGCTGGCTGCGTAGGGCGAGAGCGGGCAGGGCGGCATGTCTTCCTGGCAGGGCTCGCCCGAGCTCGACCCGCAATCGCCGTAGATGGAGCTCGAGCTCGACTGCACGATCCGCCCGCCACCGGCCTCCCGCAGCGCCTCGAGCACGCGGAGGGTGCCCGTCGCATTCACGTCCCACGCCCGGCCGGGCTGCTCGATCGACAGCGGCACCGAGCCAACGGCCGCAAGGTGGAACACGATGGGCTGCCGGCCCGATCGCCCGGTCGGCCGCTTGCCGCCGCCGAAAGCGTCCGCCATGGCCGTGCGGTCGAGGATCGACCCATGCACGAACGCCACCCGATCGGGCTCGAGCTCGACCATGTCCGCGACGTAGCCCGCGTTGGAGTTCGACAGGTCGTCGATGATCCGTACGCTGGCGCCCAGCGAGACCAGGGCGTCGACGAGGTGGCTGCCGATGAAGCCGGCGCCGCCGGTGACCACCACGCGCCGCTGCTCGTAGGCGGGCCGGACGCCGGCGATGAGTTCTGAGGGAAACCGCAGCACTGCCCGTATCCTAACCGCAGTTTCTGCCGGGCCAAGCGGGAAATCTCGCCGCGTCCGATACGCTCACGAATCGGCGGCCATCCTTCCGATACGCTTCTCTGTGCCCGACGAAAAGCGCACCACCGAGCCATGCAACACGAGCGACCTCACCGGCAAGGCGGTCGCCATGCTGGGCGTGGGCGGCGCGGGCATGAGCGCGCTCGCCCGGCTGCTGGCGTCGATGGGCGCTTCGGTGCGCGGCCACGACGCGGTGGCCTCGCCCATCACCGATCGCCTGGTAGCCGAGGGGCTTGCGGTCGTCATCGACGACGGCCGCGACGCGGCCGACCACGCCGACGTGCTGGTCGCCACCGCCGCCGTCCCCGCCGAGCACCCGGCCTTCGAGCGGGCCCGCGCCCGCGGCGTTCCGGTGCTGCGATACCCCGAGGCGCTGGGCCTGGTCATGCGTGGGCGCACGGGCGTGGCGATCGCCGGGACGCACGGCAAGAGCACGACCGTGGCGATGCTGGGCGTGGCGATGGTCGACGCGGGGCTGGACCCCTCGGTCATCGCCGGCGCCGCGTGCAGCCAGCTGCAGAACGGCGCGCTCGTCGAGCCGGGGGCATGGGCGGGCTCGCGATTGGGCGCCGCGACGATCCCGAGCGGGCCGCGCTGCGGCCAGCAGGGCCTGCTGGTCGCCGAGGCGTGCGAGTTCAACCGCTCGTTCCACAACCTGCGGCCCACCATCGCGGGCATCGGCAACGTCGAGGCCGACCACCTGGACATCTACGGCAGCCTCGACGCGGTGGTCGAGGCGTTCGGCACGTTTGCGCAGTCGCTCCCCCCGAAGAACGAAGGCGGCGTGCTGGTCATTGGCCACGACGGTGCGCACCGGCGCGAGGTCGTCGCGGGCGTCACGGCCGACGTCCAGACCATCGGCTTCAGCCCCGAGGCCGACTGGGTCGTGCGCTACGACCAGGACAACCACGCAACGGAGGTGCGCAACCGCGACGCGGCGTGGGGCCGGTGGCGCCAGCGCTTGCCCGGCGCGCACAACGCCGCGAACGCGGCCATGGCGTTTGCGCTCGCGTGCGTAGCGGGCGGAGACCCAGCGATCGTCGCGCAGTCGCTCGGCGCGTTCAACGGGCTCGAGCGACGCTTCCAGCTCCTTGGAGATCGCGCCGTCGATGGCGGCTCGGTGCGCGTCTACGACGATTACGGCCACCACCCGACCGAGGTCGATGCCACGCTCCGCGCGATCCGGCACGCCGAGCGACCGGAAGCGAGCGGCGGCCGGCTCATCGTGGTGTTCCAGCCCCACCAGCACTCGCGGACGCGGTTCCTGCTCGACGAATTTGCCACGGCCTTCTCCAGCGCCGACCTGGTGATCGTGCCCGAGATCTACTTCGTGCGAGACAGCGAGGCCGAGAAGCAGCGTGTGAGCGCCGACGATCTCGTGAAGCGATTGCGCGACCGGGGCGTGCAGGCCGAGCATGCGCATCCGTTCGGGGCCATCGTTGAGAAGCTCGGGCGTGAGTGCCGGGCGGGCGACGTCGTCGTCGTCATGGGCGCGGGTCCGGTGTGGCAGGTCGCCCACGGCTTTGCGTTCGCCGACCGGGCGGTGGCCCATGCCTGAGGCGCTGCAGGTCGATATCGAGCGCGACGCGGCCATCGAGACGTGGTTCGGCATCGGCGGCAGGGCCGACCGGCTCGCGCGGCCCACGAGCGTGGAAGAGCTGCGGCAGTGCGTCGCGCTCGATCCGGACTTGAAGGTGCTGGGCGAGGGCGCGAACCTGCTGGTGGCCGACGGTGGCGTGCGCGAGCTGGTCGTCTCGATGGAACGCCTGAACGCGGTGTCCATCGGCGATGATGGCCTCGTGCGTGCGCAGGCTGGCGCCGACCTCATGCGGCTGATCAACGACACGGCCCGCGCCGGGCTTTCGGGGCTGCACACGCTCGCGGGCGTGCCGGCGAGCATCGGCGGCGCGGTGGCGATGAACGCCGGTGGAGCGTTCGGCAACACCTTCGATCACCTCCGCGAAGTCACGACGATCGATCGCCGCGGCAACGTGCGGACCGATCCGGCATCGGCCTTCGACGCGCGGTATCGCGATGGCGGGCTCGACGGTCGCATCGTGGTCGAAGCGGTGTTCCAACTCACGGGCGACGATCCGAAGGAAGTGCGGCGGCGCGTCAAGGACATCATGGCCAAGAAGAAGGCCAGCCAGCCCCTCGCGGCCGATTGTGCGGGGTGCGTGTTCAAGAACCCGACGCTCTCGACCGATCTGCAAGGCATCGGTGAGGCCGGACAGCGCGTCAGCGCGGGCATGCTGATCGATCGGGCCGGATGCAAGGGGCTGACGCGCGGTGGTGCGAGCGTGAGCGAGCGGCACGCCAACTTCGTCGTCGTCGACAAGCAGACGGCGCGGGCATCGGACGTAATCGAGTTGATCGATGCGGTGCGGCAGCGTGTCGATGCCGCGTTCGGCGTGGCATTGGAGACCGAGGTGGTCATCTGGGGGGAGCGATGAGTGGCGGCGTCGTCCTGGTGCTGGGTGGCGGGCCCGATGCCGAGCACGCGGTGAGCGTGGACAGCAGCACGGCCGTCGCGCGGGCGATCAACGACAGCGGGCGCTACGCGGCCGACCTGCGGATCTTCGATCGGCTGACGCTCGACGAGCTGCGCATGCTGCCGGGCGACGCGGTCTTCGCCGTGCTGCACGGGCCTTGGGGCGAGGGCGGGCCCATGCAGCGGTTGCTCGAGGACGACGGCCGGCCCTTCGTGGGCTGCGGTTCGCGCGCGGCCCGGGCGGCGATCGATAAGCTGCACACCAAGGAAGCCGCGCTGGCGCTCGGCATCGCGACGGCGCCGGCGTCGATCCTGCACCCGCTCGACGACGTGCCACCGATCGACCTGCCGCTGGTGCTCAAGCCCGTGCACGAGGGCTCGAGCGTGGGGCTGGCGATCTGCACGACGATGGAGCAGTGGCGCGCGGGCGTGCAGGCGGCGCGCGCCGCTCTCGCGTCGGGCGCAACCGCGGCGTTCATGGTCGAGCCCATGACCAAGGGCCGCGAACTGACGGTGGGCGTCGTGGCGGGCGAGGCGCTGCCGGTCGTCGAGATCGCTCCCGCCGAGGGCGTCTACGACTACGCCGCCAAGTACACGCGAAGCGACACCCGGTACGTCGTCGATCCGCCGCTGCCCGAGGGCGTCGCGCACACCATGCAACGCGACGCACTGAAGCTTTCCGAGGCGCTCGGCTGCGCCATGCTGGCCCGCGTCGACTTCATGCTCGACGAGCGGCGCGGGCCGATGCTGCTGGAGGCCAACACCATGCCGGGGTTCACCAGCCACTCGCTGCTGCCGATGGCCGCAGCGCGGACGGGCCTGGCCATGCCGGCGCTCTGCGCCAAGCTCGTCGACGACGCCATCGCCCGGCGAGAAGCCAGCCCTGCCAAGCAGAGCGTCGTACGCTCCTGAAGCCATGCCACGAAAAGCCGCAACGAAGAAGAAGGCCCGCAGGGGCAAGGCAAAGGACGCTGGCCCGCTGCTTCCCGAGGGCTCGACGCGCAAGCTCGTGCTGGCGTGCGTCGGGCTCGTGCTGGCCACGGGCGTCGTGCTCGGCGCGGGGCTCGGCATCCCGGCGCTCGGGCGTCAGGCGGCGCAACGCATCAACGAGCAGTCCGACTCGATCTTCATCCAGCTCACCCCGCCCGAGGGCATGCCGCCGGCGTCGTATGACGCCATCATGGACCGTGCCGAGGCGGCGTACCGCGCCTCGGCGGCCGAGCTTGGTGCGATGGCGGCTCTGCGTCCCGAGCCGCTACGAGCCGTGCAGGAAGCCATGGCGAGCACGGGATGGGCCGCCAGCACGCCGATCGTCACGCGCCGCCGCCCGACGCGCACCGATGAGCAGGGCGAGGGCCCCGGACGCAACGACATCGTCATCGAGATGGACTGGCGCCGGCCCGTGGCCGTTGTGCGATCGGCCGCGTTCCAACCCGGCGTGCGGCCCGGCCTGCGCGATACCGCCATCGACGCCAGCGGAGACGTACTACCCCTGAGCGGTCCGCCCGAGAGCCTGCCCGGGCTCAAGGTCATCCTGAACCCCGCGAGCATGCCCGGCCCCGCCGATCGGGGCGACGCGAACCCGACCTGGCCAGGCCAGGACATCCAGGACGCCATCGCGTTGCTCGCGCTGCTGGAGCGCGAGCGGTTTGCGGTGCAGATCACGGGCATCGACCTGGCCGAGCACGGCGAGGGGCAGCGGCTGCTGGTCGTCACCACGACCGGCGGACGGGTCGTGTGGGGCGCCCCGCCGGGGGGCGAGGGTGTGTACCGCGGCGAGGTGTCCGAGGAGCGCAAGCTCGCGAACCTGCGGAGCCTCGTCGACGCGACGGGCCAGCTCGACGGCGGGCAGGAGCGCGTCGAGATCCACTGGCCGGGGACCGTGCTCATCGGCGACGACGCGGCGCGGGGAGGCGCCGGGGGTCGACCGTGAGCGACGCGGAACCAAACGAACCGCCACCCCCGCTGCCCAACGCGGGCGAATCCGCCGATGCAACGCCCTCGGCCACGCAGCCGACGCGCGCGAAGAGAGACAAGTGGGCCCACCGCCGGGCCGAGCCGCGCACGCTCGCGTTCCTGTGGGCGATGTACATCCTGCTGGCTGGGCTGCTGACCATCGGCGTGCTGCTCGTTCGCGGGCCCTGGGCGCTGCTGGACAAGACCGTGTACCAGTACGCGGCGCGGATGATGCTCGTCTGCGTGGGCATCGGGCTGGCAATCCTCTGGCCCATGGTGCGGCTGAGCCAGAGCGTGTCGCTCCGCGAGCGCCCGGCGTCGGTCATCTTCAAGGACATGCTGGTGCTGCTGCCGCCCGTGCAGGCGGTGATCTGGGCCCAAGCGGCGGCCCGTGCCGGCTGGGCGTTTGACCTCATCGGCGCCATCGCGCTGAGTTTCATCGCATGGCCCATGCTCGCCGGCGCCGCGCTTGCGGTGCTCCTCCGGCCCCGGCCCGGGCAGTACCCGGGCCAGACCTACGACGCGGGCACGGTGTTCGCCGGAGCGCTCGGTCCGGGCTCGACCGCGCGGACGCTGGCGATGTCACTGTTCGTCGTCGCCGCACTCGGGCCGCTCATTGCCCTGAGGACGGGGCCGGCGTGGGCCGCCATGCTCAGCCCGGTGTCGGCGGTGCTCGACCTCAGCCGGAGCCGCGGCGTCGGGCCGGGGGTCAGTTCGATGACCGACGGCCGCTGGGAGGCGTTGCTCGTACAGGCGGCGTTGGCCGGCGTCGCATGGCTGGTGCTGATCGCCCTGGCCATCACGCGGAATCGGCCGAATCTGGCCCAAACGCCAGCGGGTGGCCCGCCGCAAGCAGGGCCCATAGCATCGCCAAGCACCCCGCGAGGCCCGGGCCCAGAGCCCCACGCCCGCGGGGATCGTCTTTCGGGCCCGACGTCCGAGCCCGGCGAGACGAACAGCAGGCACGCGCGCACACAGGAAGGGCGCCCGATGGACTACATGACCGCCGAAGAGAGGGTCAAGATCAAGGCCCGGCTGGACGAA